>JAPKBO010000116.1 GCA_028823395.1 Planctomycetota bacterium
AGCTACTTCGCCGACGAGAAACGGGCACGGAATTTCTCCAACCCCCAGGGCATCTTCGAGACCTTTGTGGATATGCAAGGAATCTTGAAAGACGACTACTTCTTGAATCCGAAGGAGGACGAGCACGACCCCTTCGACTCCCTGCAGATGGAGATCCTGGTCGCGTCCCCTGCGGGCATTTTCGGGGTCTACCCCCTACGCTCCGTTCAAGAGTACACGCGCTACTACGCTTTTGGCAGCGGCGCGGAGTACGCCCTGGGCGCCATGCACCACGCCTACGAATCCTGCCCGGATGCGTGCAGCGTGGCGCAAGCAGGACTGGAAGCGGCTACGGCCCTCGACGACTCCACCGCCATGCCCATCACGATGCAGGAAATCACCCTGGACCACGCGTAAGCCTGCGATAGCGCAAGGCGCTGATGCGGCCCGTGGTCAGGTAGGTGGACAGACCCAAGGGGCGGGTGAGCTCCACCTCAGGGCGCAGACTGAATTCGTGTTCAGCCAGGATCAGATCCACGATCAATTCCTCGTCTAGAAAACAGCGCAAGCGCCCGCTGCCCACCCGGATGCGGAGGAGGTAATCGCGGCCTGTTTCAAAGTGCAGGAAGCGGCGGGTCGGGTTGTCTGATGCATCCGCGCCGTCCACACACGAAAGACCCGTCAAGGTTCCGCCCCACCCTCCCAGGACCAAGGTCGCGTGCTGCTCCTTTACCGGGAAGGTCAACGCGCAAAAGAAGTCCGACCCCGACAGGCGTGCGGCCCGGCACTCGATCTCGTAGTCGCTAGTGGGAAAGGCTCCGGCATAGGTCACTCCCGTCAGAGGCGAACCGAAGGGCAATATGAGCGCACCGTCTTCAACGCGCACCTCGCCCTCGCCTCCGAAAGAGGTCGGTACGAGCCCCCCTAACCCCTGCCCATCAAAGAGGTCCGTCCATGTCCCGGATTGCGGACTTCCCCCCGTGGGTGGAAGCACCGTCGGCTCGGGAGACGCAGCGCAGGCCGCGATCAATATCAGGGCAAAGTGCGGACCGAGCCTCACGCTCCGTAGCGCTCCTCGAGCATAGCCAGGGCGGCACGCACCCCGAAGGCATCTCCCCCCACCGGGCGTCCCGGTTGGGCCGAATCCGTCCAACCCATCGTGTCCACATGAGCCCAGGCCTGATCCGTGGAAATGAACTCGCGCAGGAACAAGGCGGCCGTAATCGCCCCGCCCATCGGCGTGGAGCCGATGTTGTTGAGGTTGGCCACGGGGCTATCAATGAAGCGCCGGTAGGGTTCATGCAAAGGCATGCGCCAGAGGGGATCGGTCACGCTGCGGCCGGCAGCCAAGTAGGACTCCGCCCAAGCGTCGTCGTTGCAAAAGAGGGCCGGAAGCTCCGTACCCAGGGCCACACGGGCAGCACCCGTCAGTGTTGCGAAGTCTAGGATCATGTCGGGGCTCTCGCTATCTGCCTCGGTCAAGGCATCAGCCAGAACAAGCCGGCCCTCCGCATCGGTGTTGCCTACCTCCACGGTCTTGCCCTTGCGCGTGTCGAGCACATCCAGGGGCCGAAAGGCGTTGCCCGACACAGCATTCTCCACGCAAGGCACGAGGAGGCGCAAGCGCACGGACAAGCCCGCCGCCATCACCGCCTGGGCTAAAGCCAACGCTGAAGCCGAGCCGCCCATGTCCTTCTTCATCAACTTCATACCCGCCGAGGGTTTGAGGTCCAGGCCACCCGAGTCGAACACCACGCCCTTGCCCACCAGGGTGATCTTGGGCGCGTCTTCCGCTCCCCAAGTCAGATCCGCCAGACGCGGTGCGCGGTCTGCAGCCCGGCCCACGGCGTGGATGCAAGGGTAGTTTTGGGTCAGCAGGTCCTCACCCTCGATACAGGTGTACTGCGCTCCGTAGCGGCCAGCCACGCCCTCGATGGTGCCCGCCAGCTCGGCGGGGCCCATGTCCTCGGCCGGGGTGTTGACCATATCGCGCGCTAGAGCAATGGCCTCGGCCTGGCGCGTCACGGCCTCCCGGTCGGCGCCCTCGGGCCAGGCACAGCACGGAAGGCTGCCCTTGGCCGGCTTGTAGCGTGTGAACCGATAGCAGGCCAGAGCCCAGCCCAAGGCCGCACGAGCGGCCTGATCGGGGTCCACACCCTGGATCTGAAAGACGGCGGGTGGAGAGGAGACCGGCAGGGTTCGCACCAGAGCCGCCCAGTCCCACAGGGTGGGATCAGACGGAACGCCAAAGAGAACGCGATCCACGCTGCCCCCTGTTCCGGGCATGACTAATGACTGAGCCGGCCGGCCCTCGAAGCCATGGGCCGCGGCCCATGCCCGTGCCTCGGGCGCGGAGCCCAACTGCGAATCGAGAGTACCAGGAGTGACCGGAAGGACCGGTATGGGGCGTGACTCAGCCTGAGCCGCGTCGACAAATGTATCGAGGATCATGAGAACTGAAACCGTGAATGTGCAGTGGTGCGATTAGACTTTGGGACGAGTCATAACGCGGAACAGCCAGAGAACAAGTAGAGCTGAGATCGCTGTAACCCAAGTGATGGGATGCACGTCCACAAGTCCCTTGAATTCCATGGCCCCAAGGATCGCCAGCCCCACGCCCATCAGGGCCTCGCCTGCAATGACGCCCGAGGAGAAGAGCACGCCGCGGTGCAGAATGGAATCGTGGTCGCTCTTGTCCGCTCGTCGAGTGGCGAAGTGCGCGATGAGGCCCCCCAGGAGAATCGGCGTGGCCAGTCCGAAAGGCAGGTACATACCCACGGCCACGGGCATGATGTGCAAACGGAAGCCGCTGCCCTTGGCCTTCAGTACGCCATCCAGAAACAAGATTACAACTCCGACTCCCGCACCGATCTTGATCAGGTCCCAAGGCAGTTCACCTACACCCGCAAAGCCCTCGGCCAGACTCTTGAAGAGCCCTGCCTGAGGCGCGGGCAGCAGGCGGCCGCCGATCCCGCCTTCGGTGTTGTTATGCAGCAAGGTCAGGATCGGAGCCATGACGAAGGCCGCCACCCCCGCGCCCACCACCTGCATTATCTGTTGTCGATGGGGCGCCGCACCGACTATGGAGCCCGTCTTGAGATCATTGCACACATCCCCCGCGGTACAGGCCACACAGCAGACAACGGCCGCCACCCCGATGATGGCCACCATCACCTCAGTACCCTGCATGTCGAACAGACTCAGCATGAGCCCCGTGAACAGCACCGCAGTGATAGTCATGCCCGAAACGGGACTGTTGGAGTTGCCCACGAGACCTACGATGTAGCTGGCCACCGCCGTGAAGAAGAAGGACATGACCAGCATCACCACGGTGGACAGGATCGTGATGTCCATGCGGCCCGTGAATTTGTAGTAGATCGCGAACACGGTTCCAACGCACAGAATCGAGAGAACCACGATCACGCTGGAGGGCAGATCCCGTTGGCCGTCATTCGAATCGACCTTTCCCCGTCCGGTCAATTCAGCCACGGCACGAACGAGCCCGTGGCGTACGGCGACGATGGAGGACATCCCCCCCACGACCATGGCGCCCACGCCCACATAGCGCACCCGGCTACTCCACAGGCCCCAGGCCTGGTCGACGACGGACCCGCTAGTGTCCTCGGGAAGACCCATAAGCGGGATCCCGATCAGCCATGCCAGAGCACCGCCGATGAAGATCAGGACCGCCACGTTGAGGCGCACGATGACGCCCACGGCCACCAGCATGGGCGAGACGTCGCCGCCCACGTAGAAGATGCGCCCCGCTTGCTCTCTGGCTACCTCCAGCGTGTGGCTGAACAAATGCAGAAAGCCCTGGACGAACTTGAACACGGCTCCCAGCAGGCCACCAATGAGCAGAGCTTGAGCTCCGGAACCGTCTCCTCCTTCCGCTGAACCCGTCTGCAGGACTTTGGCGCAGGCCACGCCTTCGGGGTAGGCCAACTCGTCGTTGTCCACCACGAACACCTTGCGCATGGGGATCATGAGCAGAATGCCGAGGAGACCGCCTGCGAAAGAGACGGCCGTTACAGTCCAGTAGTCGAAGTCCGTCCAGACCCCCATCATCACTAGGGCCGGCATGGTGAAGATGATGCCCGCAGCAAGGGACTCGCCGGCCGAGGCCGCGGTCTGCACCTGATTGGCTTCCAGAATCGTCCCGCGCCGGGGCAGCATCCGAAAGATCAGCATGGCCATGACCGCTGCGGGGATCGAAGCCGAGACGGTCATGCCCGCCTTCAGACCCACGTACACGTTGGCCGCCCCCAGCACGACTGAGAGCAGAATGCCGAGGATGACCACGCGCACAGTCAGCTCGCGCGTGTCGCTGGGAGGAGTCGGGGAAGGTGAGGCGTCCATGAGATCTGGGCAGGAGGGGGGAGACGGGCCAGCAACCCTAGCCCCCAGACACCTTCAGCACCAATCCCAGACCAACTCCCTGCTACGGATCTCCGCGCGCTCCCCCGTCAGATCGCCCCTCAGCGGGGCGCTGGAACACCGAGACTCGCGCCCGATCCGCTCTGGATCGGCTCCACGGCTGGCACTTGACTGCCAGAGGAAGGGGTTGAACTCGAGGGCTTGGTGTTCACCCGTTCACCGGCTACCGCCCCTTGGGGCCACGACAGTTGAGTGCCTGCGGGCCCACCGATCACTTCCCCCGTGCCGTCGCCACGCAACCACAGCACCAATCCCAGAGCGACCACAGTGGTCCACCAGGGAAAGACGCTGTGCCGAGCGCTACGGGCTTGGAGAGACTGGACCATGGCGCGGGAGGATAGCGCCCCACCCTCCAGGAATCTCCTCGTGGATCCAGGATTGAGGGAAATAGGGCTCTCCACGCCCCCAGAGGTCCCTGGGAGCAGCCGGGGCTCGGGCACCACTTCCCCACAGATCCCAATCACTGCCCCCCTCCCGCCTTGCGGGCCCGCCCCCACTCCCAGATGATCTGGCCCATGAGCTCCCATCCGAGCAACTCCCCCCAGACTTTGGTCCTGATCCCCACGGCCTTGGAGCGCGACCGCATGGAATCCATCGGCGATCTTGTCGGGGAACCTGGATGGATACATCTGTGCGGATTCGGGCCCGTCGCAGCGGCGGCGCGCAGTGCCGAGCTGCTGGCGCGACTGCAACCCGCGCGCGTGCTACTCATCGGCTGCGCCGGAACTCATGCACCCGAGACCCACCCGGTGGGCACGGCCTGGCGCTTTGACTCCGTCGCTATCGACGGCATCGGCGCAGGGGAAGGCCATCACGTCCTGGGCCCCGCGGATCTGGGCCTGCCCCAGTGGACCGAAGATGGAGAGCCGGTACATGATCGCCTCCCCCTGGATGGAGGCGATGCCGGACTCCTGCTCACGGTCTGTTCCGCCGCGGGCGACGAGCCCCAGGCCGAACGCCGACGGGCACGCTTCCCCGATGCGCGAGCCGAAGACATGGAGGCCTTCGGCGTGGCACTTGCCTGCCACCTCGCCCGGGTTCCTCTGACCGTAATCCGCGGTATCTCCAACACAGCCGGCAACCGCGACAAAGGCGACTGGCGTCTGGATGAAGCCCTGACCAGCGCCCTGGCTCTAGCGAGAGAAGGGCTCTGATCCGAGACCTCGATCCATGACGCGCCGCATCCACCTGGGCATCTCCACCTGCCCCAACGACACCTTCACCTTCCACGCCCTGCTCGCAGGCGAAATTCCGACTCCCGGACTCGAGTTCGAAGTCGAGCTACTAGACGTAGAGGCCCTGAATGAGCGACTGGGCAGCGGTGGATTTGATGCCGCCAAGGGGAGCTTCCACGCGGCACTACTGTCAGATGGAGCCCTGGGTGTTCTGCCCAGCGGCAGCGCCTTGGGTTTTGGGAACGGGCCCCTGCTCCTCAGCGCGGAACCGGACCGCACACCCCAAGCCGCAGACACGATTCTGTGCCCGGGACGGCACACCACAGCCTCCTTCCTACAGCGCCTCTACTACCCGGAAGCTCGAGCAGAGCAGTGCGTGTTTTCCGACATCCTGCCCGCCCTGAAAGAGGGGCGAGTGCCCTTCGGCGTGTGCATCCACGAAGGGCGCTTCACCTACGCGGACCACGGTCTTCACCTCGTGGAAGATCTGGGCCTACGCTGGGAGAGAGAAACTCGAACAGCCTTGCCCCTGGGCGGAATCTTCGCCCGCCCGCATCTTGGCCAAGACACTTTGCGGTCACTCCAAGAGGCCATTCGCGCTTCCCTGGACTGGGCGCGGGCGCACCCCGAGGCAACTCTGCCCACCATGCGCCGCTACGCCCAGGAGTTTTCCGACGCGGTCCTCATGGCCCACGTGGACCTCTACGTGAATCAGTGGACTAGAGACCTGGGGCGCATGGGACAAGCCGCCTTGGCAACCCTAGCCATGAACGGCGTACAGTCGGGCATCCTGCCCGAGGGAACGGCTCCCCTAAGAGTGCTGGGCCGAGCGCGCCTTTTTCACCTTTGCGAACCGGATGCAGCCCGCAGCCTGCTGGAAGCGCGAGCCTCTGCGCCCCTCACCCTCCGTCCCGAGTCCCTGCAACGCGAGGGCTTCGTGCACCTGAGCGAGGAACACCAGCTATCCGGAACCCTTGAAACACACTTCGCTCAGAGCCGGGCCCTCTACCTACTGGAGCTAGATGGGGATCGAGTTGGATCCGAAGTGGATTGGGAGCCTTCCCCAGGGGGCGAGAGTTTCCCGCACCTCTACCGGGAGATCGAACGAGCCGACGTGGTGAACCACTGGTCCTTGGAGTCCGGGCCCGGGCAAAGCCTTGAGGCGCCCGCCCTTGATACACCCACGCTCTGAACACAAGGACACCCCTGTACCACATGGGTAACAGGGGTGCCTTGAGACCCGTCTCAGCCGCCGAAGGGGCCGAGAAGAGCCATTGTAGCTGGTTCAGACACCAAGCCTGAACCGGCAGGTCGAGGGCTCAGCCTTGCTGGGAACCACCGGCGTCACGGAGCTCAAGCATCTCCTTGCGGAGATCTTGGGCCAGGTTCTTGATGGCTTGCATCTGCTTGCGAACGCGAGAGGTGGCGGCCTTGTTACCTTCTTCGGCCTTCTCAACGTCTGCACGGGTGTTGGACACGGTCTCGACAAGCTGGTCGAAGTTGCTGCTCATGGCTGGATATGGGTAAGGGGTCGTTGGAATCACCGGAATCTTCGCCGGCGTAGGTCTGTGGGGTCCACTTGGAGCCCGCTCACCCCTGCTAGAAACCAACTAAACCCCCATGGATCAAGGAAGAACCCCCTCCTGAGGGATCTCAATGGGGTTCCAAGGGGTGCCGTAGCCCTATTTCCTTGACGTAAGTGCCTATTTCACAAGTGCTTGTGTGATTTCACATGCGAGTGCATCAGATTGCACCTCTCAGGGCTCTCCGCGCCCCCCTCTTACAAAGCCCCCATCCCTAGACCAGGTCCTTACGACCCCCCAAGCGGAGGACTTCACGCCACTCCGCCGGGCTCACGGGCTGCACGGAGAGGCGCTGACCGCGCTGCAATAGGGCCATCTCATCCAACTTGGATACACCCTTTAGAGTCTCCAGAGACAGTAATTCCGTCAAGGCCCCGCGCGCACGTACGTCCACGACGAACCAGCGCGGGTTCAAAGGGTCGGACTTGGGATCGAAGTGCCCATCACTCGGATCAAACTGAGTGGGATCGGGATACCCAGCACATACCACCTCGGCCACGCCGACCACTCCCGGCGGTTTGGCGTTGGAGTGGTAAAAGAGAATGCCATCTCCGGGCTGCAGGTCGTCCCGCAGCATATTGCGAGCCTGGTAGTTGCGAACGCCGTCCCAGAGGGTGGTCTTCTTGGGGGAAGCGAGAAGGTCCTCGAAAGAGAAAGCGCTTGGTTCGGACTTAAGCAGCCAGTAGCGTCGTTTACGTGCCATGGGCAACAGTCTAGCAAGGCAAGGTGGCGGACTACACCAAGTCGCTGTCGCCCAATTGGTACCACCAACCCGCCTGAACGACCTCCATGTCGACACGCCGGTCGAAGGACCGCACGACCCGCTGCCAAGAAGTCGGGCGTAGTCCGAATCCCTGGACCTGGAACCATGTGAACCAAGGGCTGGCTGGGGGCATCCACAGTGCAATGGCCTCGCAGGCCCATTCGCGAGCCTGGACCTCGAAGGCGGCGAGCAACATTTTTGCCACATCGGGCTCATCGGTGGGCACGAGCCAATCCGCCATCAGCGCCACCCGCTTACCGTCCTGCTCAACCGCCCGGCCCACCGCAAGCCCGCGCAGGGTCTCCTCTGAATCGCGCACCCCCAGGCAGCTGTAGGTGTGCTCAGGATGGCACAGGTAGCGCCAGGAGAGCCAGGCACTATCGCGCACGGTGCTCGCCCCCAGCTGGGGAGCGCAACGCTCCCAGAGCCAAAGGGCCTGCTCATTAAAGCTGGAGAGCTTGGCCTCAGTCAGGCCCGCATGGGATTCGGGCTCCGAGGTCGGGTTATCCCCCACCCCGCGCACCAATGCGTGCTGCTGGCCGCAGCGCTCGTAGCCAAGCAAGCGCTCGCCGATCCGCCGATTCGCGGGTACCGGCCATCCATAGAACATGGAGACCGCGCCACCACCGACGCCGCCCAGGCCATGGTTATCGAAGAAAGCCTCGGCCGTGCGGGAAAAGGTCCCCTGGCGCCCCAGGCCGCCGCGCTCGTCAGGGTGAACCATGGAATCCACCACCTGGGAGAAAACCCGCTCCTGACCATCCATCCAAACGCGATTGGGCAGAGCGGCATATTGGGCCACCACCTGAGCTCCACGCAGAGCCACCTGGACCTGGGTTCCCGCCGGGTTCTGACGAAAGGCCCAACGCCAGGTCTCCATGGGCAGGCTGCGTCCGAAGGCAGCCTCGAAGGTCTCCAGGAGGCTCTCTTCATCACCCTCTTCAAGGGGACGGATTTCGAGGGGGAAGCTCATAGGAGATCCGTATCCCCGAGGGCCAGGGAGAGATGCTCCGTCCACCAGGCCACGGGACGCCGAGGCACATAGGAACGGCCTGCGAAGGAGTAGCCGCTGTGCACAACGCGCAGCCCCAAGTTTTGCAGGACCTCCCACTCGCGGCAGGCGTCCGTGGCAATCCGAGCCACGGTATCTAGGTCACGGGCCCGCGCCTGCCGCCCAGCGGCAGCCATGAGCGCCCGTCTAGCACCGTCGTCACCACTCCTGACTAGAGAGTCCATGATCCAGAGCGCCTGGCGGCCTTCCACGGCACCCGGTGCCAGGACCATCCAACCCACCAACTCCTGATTGCGGCGCGCATGCAGCCATAGGTACTCCCCTTCCGGCCGAGCGTCGTAACGCCAGGAAAGGTGCTGGCGGTCCTTGATCACCACTGCAGTTTGACCCGCCGCCACAACATCGAACAGGGCATCCACACCGTCGGGAACCGTCTCGCCAGCCTCCACGCAAACGTCGCCCTCACTCTCCAGTCGCTCGAGAGAGATCGACTCCCCCTCCAGTCGCCACAGAGGAGAAAGCATGGAGTATTCCAGTTGATCGCGCCCCACGCGCCAAGCAGCTGGCACAGGCAAACCGTACATCAGGCGATCCTCGCCCTCCCCATCGAAGCCGTGGCGTTCGGCGTAGGGGCGACCGGCCTGCACGAACAATCCAGCCCGGGCCAAGCCCCCACGCACTGCAGGGTCACAGAAGGAATCCACGGACTGGCTGATGAGGACCTCTTCCCCTTCAAGCAACAGGCGTACGCCAAGGCCCGCATATTGGGCTAGGACACGGCCCTGTTCATCCAAGGCCAAGCTCGCCCGTCCACCGGCAGGGTTGTCTACGAAACGCCAACGCCACTCGAGCAGGGAGCGGGGCCTAAAGCCATGCTGGACCTCCGCGAAGATGCGGTTGAAGGCCGCGAGAACGGCCTCCCCATCTGCGGGTTCGTACTCGCGCAGGGTGATCTCTGGCATCCGGGTCAAGCGGCGGGAGAGGCTCGTAGGACGGTGTGGGGGCAAGTGAAGGGTGTGGCGGGAGTGCATGGGAATCGAACCCACCGGCCCCGCTGTTCACGAGGCCCTACCGGCTTTGAAGACCGGGCGGCACACCAGCACCGATCCACTCCCACTTGAGGCGTGGGAGTATAGCCCACGGCATGGGCGCGTGGTCAACGTGGACCAGGCAGCGGCACCAGACGGCCTGGTGCCCCGTGGCCCACCCCGCCGGGCAGACCGCCAGCCCAACGCAACAAGCGTGGTGCCCCCCTCCGAACCCCCTCAATCCCGCAGGTGAAAGGGAACCCTTGTGGAGTCTTTTCAAAATGGTCCGGCAGGAGCAGGTCCAAGGTCCGCCCCCCCCTCTCCGTACAGCCATCCAAGCTGGCGATCAGGTGCCCATCTTCCAGGTCGCCCGGGTTCTCGATGCTCAAGCGCACGCGGCGGCCGGTGCGGCGCAGAGTGATGCTGGCGGCCCCCTCACCAGCACCTTCCCGCAGGAGATTCAGCCTCCGGGTAAGAGGATCGGCCACTGCCACACGACGCCGTATGAGAGGAGCATCCAACAAGAGCCCACCCGCTGGGAGTGCACGGGTCTCCGGCGCGGGCGTTCGCGCTCGGAATAGGGCTCCGAGTAACGGGTCCGGTCCCGGCGATCTTGCACCGCCCTTGAGCTCCACGTCCAAGTGACGCTCCTCCTCTGCCTGCAGTTCCACCACCCGCGGCAGGCCCTCGGATTGGAAGGCACCGCTCGGGAAGAACAGAGAGCAGCGCACCTGGACCCCGAAGGGGAATGGGTTACGCAATCCCAAGCGCACGGACCACTCGCCGTACCACTCGCCCCGCGCGCGGACCTGCTCGGGTAGGGACTCGGGCTCTACGATCAGTTCGGGACAGGCAAGGGGATAGGGCCCGGTGTCTTCTGGTGCCCAGCGCGCCAGAGCGCGGATCGCGAGGGCACGCTGCGGGTGGTTCGTATTGAATCCCGCTAGGGGTAGGCGGCAGGCACGCAGAATCTCATCGGGATCGTCTAGGGACCAACTCCAACGCTCGCAACCGGCCCAGCCCTCGTCTGAACCCTCTCCGGAATCCAGCCCCGCCCAACCTCCGGGACCCACCCCGTAGGCCGCGATGCCTTCGCGCCGGCAGAGGCGGCGGTCCTCATCGCTGGCCCTGTCCGCAAGGAGCATGGCCGGTAGTCCGGCCCGCTGGGCCTCGATGACCACGTCGAGAAGGAAGGAGGCCACGCGAACCTCGGGTCGCGGGTAGACCTCCTCCAACTTCTCCAGCACACCCGCAACGAGCCCGGTCTCCTTGAGTTCGATCATGTGCAGCGGTGCAGAGCCCGGATGATCGGCACCCAGATCTAGAGCCTCATCGAATAGAGGAACAGGCTCCCCCACGAACTGTTTGCTAAACCAGCCGCCGGCATCCACACCAAAGAGCTCGGGCAACTGAGCCTTCGAGAGCAGTGCATGACTGTTGGTGGTTCGTGAGAGGGTTTCATCATGCATCAACACGGCCTCGCCGCTAGCGCATGCTCGAAGGTCGTACTCGAACCCGTCCAGCCCCAGCTCCAGTGCGCGGCGCATGCCAGCCAAGGTGTTCTCTGGAGCTTCAAGCGGCACGCC
>JAPKBO010000322.1 GCA_028823395.1 Planctomycetota bacterium
TGAATTCAAGTGTAGTGGATATGGCCCAGTGGTTGCGGCTGCAGCTAGGCAAGGGCGAGGTCGACGGCACACAACTGATTTCGACAGACAGCCTGCTCGAAACGTGGGAGCCGCAGATCGAGATCGGCGGCGGCGTGTCCTACGGACTGGGCTGGATGCTGCACGAGATTGACGGACGCGCGGTCGTTGAGCACGGCGGCAACATCGGAGGCTTCAGCGCCCAGGTGGGGCTGATGCCCGAGGAAAACATGGGTTACGTCCTGCTGACGAACCTCTCGGTTGCCCCCTTGCAGCAGTCCTCTCTGTCAGTGGTATTCGGCGCCCTGCTTGAGGAGTGGCCCGAGGCAAACGACGAGACGCAGACCGACGCCGGGCCGATTCAATTCGAGGACTACACGGGTACCTACCTCGCCAACTTCGCAAATTTTGAGGATGCGGAATTCAAAGTCCTGATGCTCGAAGACCAGCTGGCTGTGGACATCCCCGGTCAGCAGGTCTTCGAGCTCAAACAACCGGACGGGGAGGGCAAGTGGTTCTTCGCCCTGACCGATCAAGTAGCGCTCTCCTTCCAGCGCAATGATCGTGATGCTGTCGTGGGTCTCTCAGTCCACCAGGGCGGCTTCCAGTTCGAACTACCCCGCAAGGGAGTCGAAGTCGAGGTTGTCGAGGCCCCGCCCGAGTTCGAGAAGTACGTGGGGACCTATGTGCGCCAGATTGGCGGCAAGCACATCAAGATACTCATCCAACGCGGACGCCTCGCCATGGAAGACAAGGGCAAGCTGCTGGAGTTCAACACGCCGGACGCCAACGAGCACGCCTCACTCCGCGCTCGCGCCGACTTCGGCGCCACATTCGAGTCCGACAGCGACGGCAAGATCGTGTCGTTGATATTTCACGGCAATTCCGGCGACCGACTCTTCACGCGCCTGGCGGAGGAACCCGACCCGGACCTCCCCACCCTCGAAGAGATTCACACCCTGCGCAAGACCGAGCAGCGCATTGCCGCCAGGAGCTCCGCCGGGGGCACCAAGTTCACCGGCGACATCTGGGTAGCCCAAGCCGGCCTGCGCGGAACGGTGACGATCTATTCCCAGGGCACCGACTGCTTCGCCAACCACATGGACTTTGGCAGGTTCGGACGGGTGGATGCTGCCATTCGGGGCGGTCATGGATGGTCCTACAACGCGATGACCGGATTCGATGTCCTGACCGGAGACCAGCTGGCCCAGGCCATCCTCGACCACCCCGGTGCAGTTGAGGGTGATTGGAGTGAGTACTTCGACTCAATCGAAGTGCTCCGCAACGACACGCTGAACGATCGCCCGGTCCACATCATGAGTCTCAAGAAGGGCGACCTACCCAAGCGCACCTACTGGATCGATGCGGAGAACGGCGATGTCTTGCGAGTCGAGTTCATCGCCATGGAAGGCCCCGTGCGTATGCCCGCCGCCATCGCCTATTCCGCTTTCGAGTTGATCGACGGGATCCGGACTCCTCACCGGGTCGAAATGGAAAACCCCGCCTCCGGCAAAATCGTCCTCACCATGAAATCCCACGAGTCGGGCCTCGATCTAGCGACGGAAGTGTTCACACTTGTGGACCTCGACGACGAGGACTGAAGCGGGCCAGGAGCCTGTCACCTTACTTGACGGCCGGGGTCCGGAGCACGCCGGGCACTTGAGATTTGCTGGGGCGGCGGCTCATGAACCTTCGTCGGGGAAGGACGTGTGAAACCCACGAAACGTGAGCGGTGATTGTGAGGAGTTGGACAGGACTGCCTCGGAGTTTGTTTCGGAGACCATGCAATGCCACCGGGACTGGAATTGTCCCGACCTGAGCTAACGACATAGACAGGAAGGCTCTTATCGGACCTATACGCACGGATTTGTGCACCGACTTGCCCTTCGAGTCCGTAAGGTTGTCGCGTGCAGATAACGTTGATCGGTCACGCGACCTGCCTGATTGAGACAGGCGCGGGCAACCTGCTGACGGACCCGGTTTTCTTCGATCCTTTCGAGGAGGGCACGGTGGTTTCCTGTCCGCGCCGGGAGGTCGACCTCGACGCGCTGCCCGCGCTCCACGCGGTCTTCATCTCGCACAGGCACCTGGACCACCTCGACCTGCCAAGCCTGGCCGCCCTCGACCGCGCCCTACCGATCTTCTGTCCCGAGGATCCATTCGTACTCACGGCCCTGCAGCTGCTAGGCTTCGCGGACGTGCGACCGCTGACGGCCTTTGAGGCGGTGCGACTGGGCGACCTAGAGCTGCTGCCCCTACCCAGTGCCAATCCCAACGTGCTCGAGCACGCGCTGCTGATCTCCGACGGCGAGGCCTCGGTGCTGCAGCAGGTCGACGCCCTG
>JAPKBO010000323.1 GCA_028823395.1 Planctomycetota bacterium
GTCCAGGTTGTAGGGGAAGCTGCGATCGCACTCGATGTTGTCACGGTACGTTGAAAATGCTGCCTCTTCCCCGTTCACCGTACGGCACCAGGTGGCTGAGAGGATTGCGTCGATGGCTGGAGCCAGTTCGTCGAGACGCTCGGAGAGATCGAGAAAAACCAGTGCCCACGCCAAGAGCAGAGCCCACCGGCTATTTCGACTCGTTCTCTGCGAGAGCCATCAGTGCAAAGGCCGTCGCGGCGCGACTGATGTAGTGCTTGCGGTCGCGCCTGGGCGATCGTGTGTACCAGTCCCCTCCTTCGCGTTGGTGCGCCCTGAGCCAAGCCAGTCCAGCGGCGACGACCTCGTCGGTTCGCTCCGTTCCCGTCTGAAGCAGAACATAAACACAGAACGCGGTCGGGTAGGCCTCACTGGTCGAGGTCTGGGCCTCCCCTCCGTCGCGTTTCCAGGCGGGCCCGGCCAGCGAGGCCATGGACCAGCCGCCATCCTCTCCTCGGGCAGCGAGGAGCTCCTCTTTCCAGGCCCGGCGGCTCTTGGATGGAACCGCCTTGGACCAATGGCTTGCAGCCCAGAGTCGCATCGCCTTTGCGTGGAGGCTTAGCGGTTCGTTTCCCTTGAGGTAAGCGATCAACTTCTTAGCGCCACGCTGGTCCGCAACCGTTATCTTCGCGGCGTCCTGGAGCTCGCCAAGCGCCACGAGCATGAGTGTGGGCCCATACTCAGCGTCAGACTCAAAGGGGGGCCAGTTGCACTGGAGCCAATCCTCCCAGGTCCCACTCTTATCAAGAAGCTCCCAGACATGGTCGAGCCCCATCCGCGTCGCCGCGTGAACCCCTGATTCCGTTCGCGCGTCGCTTAGGGCAAGGAAGGCCGTTGTCGCCACCAACCCCTCCACGCTCCCGTACTGCCCAGTCGGCTTCGCCTCACCTTTGATGAAGCTCGCCAAGTAGCCCTGTGCGAACTCACGGCCTGCCGCAACCTCTTTTGACCCGGGTGCGATAACAGGCTGCGCCGCGAGGGCCCAGCCGTTTGTGTGGCAGGTGATGCACTCCTGCTCCTCGCGCCAATTTTTTGACACCTTCTCTAAGAACTCCACCCCCCCATCGAAGGAGTAGGCCGTGTCGTCAGGTTCGCCATCACCCTCGCCGGCCGCCACAGTAAATATGAGCGGCAGGATGAACAGCGCAAGCAAGCCAGTGATCGTCTTCAAGATCGATTGGGGACAGGTTTCAGGGAAGCCAGTCATTCAATACTACTCAATAACCAACACACCGATCCTACCGGTGTGAGGCCCAACGCCCAGACCCGCCTAGGGGGTCAGACAGGCTCGGCAGTAGGCTCAGACACTTCCGAGAGCAGATACTCAACGACATCCTTGGCCGCATAAGAGGTCTCCCCAGGCGCGAGAAAACGCGCCACGTTGGCCACATCATCGCCCGAAGTGAACATGGGTAACTCAACGGTGCCGTCCTTCCGGACTTGAGCCATGCCCAAGTTGGCGAGCAGGCCGTTGCAAACGCACTTGCGGCCCACCGTGTTCTCCAGCTCCCCGCCTCGCTTGACGTAGTTCTCCTCAGGCTCACTCGGACAACGCCAACCCAGCTTGCCGTTGTCACGGCGATAGGCGTGACGCAGGTACCCCAGGTCACACACGCGGTTGCGGGCCTTGCTGATGGCATTGTCAGAAATGGTTCCCTCGACCTGGATGACCTTGAACGGGAAGCCTGTAGGGGAGGCTACCGGATCAGTAAACACCTCCGCCTTGCCCTCGCGGCTGAGCTGCAGGATCTGTTCCTTCCAAGCCGCCTCGAAGCCGGACTCTCTGGAGAAGGCAAACGCCGTACCGACTTGAATGCCAGCGGCACCCTGAGCTAGAGCCTCATTCAGCTTTCCCGGGTTGCCGTTGGAACCAGCAAGCCAGAACGGAAGTCCATAGTCGCGGAAGTCTTGCAAATTGGGGACGTCGCGTTTGCCGTAAACCGGCTCGCCTTCCTCGCTCAAGGCCGGGCGGCCGCGAGGGGGTGCGTTGTGACCGCCAGCCTTGGGGCCCTCGATCACGAAACCATCCACGCTGCCCGTCGCCTTGCGCAACATGACGTTGGCCACGATGGAGGTGGAAACGATGGCCAGAAACTTCGGGCGCTCCAGTATCGGAGCCGGGCCTTCCATGAAGTCACTGGGGTCGAAGTGAGTCAAGAACCTCTCTCCCTCCTGGGCACCCATCACGTCCAGCTTCAACTCTACGGGCAGCCCCTTGGCAAGCCGATCGAGGATGCCGGGAATGGCGAGGGGGATGCCCGCACCCATGCATACTGCGCTGACGCCCGCCAACATCGCGCCGAACAGGCAGGGCA
>JAPKBO010000117.1 GCA_028823395.1 Planctomycetota bacterium
ACTCCTCCGTCCTGCAGTATCAACGCATTCTCCGTGATGGGTATAGAGACCTCGACGGCAAGGTCCACGATGGTGAGGTGTCGGTGCCCGACCTGGCCGTTGATCTGCATCTTCAGATGCTGGGGCACCCGAGCTCCCTTGTCGTAGCCCTGACGGAACAGGGGGATAGGTTTGAACTCCGGCTTGAAACGGAGGATCCCGATGGCGGGGCCCGGATGAGCCTCGTGCGGGTGACCCCCGAGGCGGAGATCCGTCTGGGCGGACCTTCCAGTATTTCACTGGGCGGGACTGGCCGGGAGACCCTCATCCATCTGTCGAACGTAGACAATCGCGTTGAGGCGCTTGTTCGCACCGTGGGCGACGCCGTGTGGAACACGCTGGCCCATGACTACGATCGCAACAGCTATCAGCCGGGGGACGAGGAGCGAAGGGGCACCAGCCTGGGGTCTCGCATGCGACTGACGGCTACCGGACATGTGGTCGTAAGCGAACTCACCTTGGCCCGTGACGTCCAGTTCCGGCCCCGAGGGAAGCTCGGCCCCGGCGGCGCCCAAGTGGCCCCGGGGGAGATCTTTGTGCTTGGCGACCACTCAGCCGATAGCCGGGATAGCCGGGACTTCGGCTCCTTGCCCGAGAAAGCCATCGTCGGGCGCCCGCTGTTCGCTATTTGGCCTCTAAGGGCCATGCGCAGCCTACGCTAGGGGCTGCGGGAGAGCGCTTTGTGTCTAGAATGGGGTCCTGGGCGGGTCCGACGAAATTATGCTGGATCCGGCCCGAAACCAGGCCCCCGCTGGTGTGTTTAGGGTTTAGCTGTGGGACCTGCTCTGCCATCCCGCTCTCATCATGCCGATCCAAGCTGACTTCAAAGACGATCCGGGCGTGGCCCTCATGCTTGCCTGGCAAGGGGGCGATGAGAGCGCGTTCGATGAGCTCGTCAGCCAGTATTCCGGCCGGGTCTACTCCTTGCTGACTCGCTTTCTGGGCCATCACCCGTCCCGAGAGGACTTTGTTCAGGAGGTCTTCTTGCGCGTCGTGCGTGCCAGGGATCGCTACGAGCCCAGCGCAAGGTTCACGACCTGGCTGTACCGCATTGTGTTCAACCTCTCGGTCAACGAAACAGAGCGAGTTTCCGGCCGCTACCAGCTCTCCCTGGATCAGCCCACTGGCGATGAGGGGCTGGGTCGCCTCGAGATCGAAGACCCGCGTGCCCCGGATCCCACGGCGGCCATGCAGAGCAGCGACGTCATCCATGCCGTGCGTCGCGCCATCGCAGCCCTACCGGAGAACCAACGCATGGCGGTAGTGCTCGCCAAGTTCGACGACATGCCCTACCTGGAAATTGCCAAGGTCCTGGACTCCAGCGAGAAGGCCATCAAGTCCCTGATTCACAGGGCGCGCGAGACCCTGAGAACAGAACTGGCGCCGTTTCTGGAGGAGGACCTGCTATGAGCACATCCTGCATGGAGTTCCGCCAGCAGCTGGAAGCTTTGCTCGACGGCCGTCCTGACCCTGAGCGTCTGACGGTCTTGGGCTGGCACGAGCACCTGCTTTCGTGCGGCGCTTGTCGGGAGATTCTCGAGCAAGAAGAGGCTCTTGAACTGCTGCTCGCCTCCTTGCCTGACCCACAGCTGCCCCCCGATCTTTCGCGTCGGCTGGTCCGGCGCCTGCGTGAGGCAGAATCGGAAGCCCCGGATGCGAAGGGGGGTGCCTTGGAGTCCTTGCTTGCCTTGGATGAAGTGGCCATTCCCACCGGTCTTGCCGATCGCGTAAGAGAAGGTGTGGCCGAGGCCCGGCGCGAGGATCGCCTCGATGCCTTGTTGGAACGAGCCTTTCGCGTTGAAGTTCCCGAGGACCTGGGCCAGCGAGTGCTGTCGGGGCTTGAAGAAGAGAGAAGCCGCGATCGCCTGATTCCGATGGCGCCCCAAGGTCACGCTCCATCCATGAGCCGCGGTGTTCTGTTGAAGCTGGCTGCAGCCATTTTGGTGGGGGCCTCCGGCGTGGCGCTCTGGCGAGGAACCCTCGGCCTTGGCGGCGAGAGTTCCGAGACGCCAAGCGGCCTCCTTGTCCAAGGGCAAGGCGAGGGACTTCCGCAGATGGCCAGCTTGGATGAAGAAGTGATCGAGAACCTCTCTGAGCTCCTCTATTGGGAGTCCATCGAGAGTCTCGGCCCCATGGAGAGGGATCTGCTCTCGCAGTTGGACCTGACGGATGAGGCCCTGCTTGACAGCGCCTTAGAGGCGGAAGGTTCATGAGCACGCCTTGCACCATGGGCCGGCTGCTAAGCGCGGCTGTCCTCACCTCGTGCTTTTTCCTCGCGACTGCGACATGGGCTGGCTCCGCTCAAGACGCCCCGCGCCATCCGGACCAGAAAACCACAGTCAGCAAGGCCGACCTGCGCAAGCGCTTCGATTCCCTACCGGAAGAGCAGAAGCAGGCCCTGCGTCAGCGCTTGGAGCGGCTCAAGAAACTGCCCGCGCAAGAGCGTCAGAATCTGCGCGCCCAGGCGGGTCAACTTGAGGACATGAGCCGCCGGGTTTACCGCAGCTTGGCGGATGGAGATCGTGAGCGCCTCGACGGCTTGCCCATGGATAAGCGCCAGGACCTACTCAGCGAGATGGCTCTGGCTGAAGTGCGGGACATGGGCCAGCGGATCCTGCGCAAGTTGCCACAAGCGGAGCGCGAGCGACTTGAGGCTGCAGAGCCCCAGGAGCGCCAGCGTCTGTTGCTGGAACTACGCCATCAAATGGACCTCCGCATCGGCCAGACCATCGAGCGCATGGCGCCCGAACTCGGGTTCAGCGCGGAGCAGGTGAAGAAGTTGAACGACCTGCCCTCCAATGAGCGACGGGGCAAATTCCTGCATGTGGTCAAGCGCCGTTGTACCCAATACGTGGACCGCAAAGGCCTACCCGAAGGCATGCATGCGGTGCGCTGGGAGAAGGTCCAGCAACTGCCCCCCGATGAGTTCTATCTGGCGCTGTTGAATCTGCGCCGCGAGTTCCCCAGCCTTGCACGGGCGCTGAACCCCAAGCCGGGAGCCGATGCGAAAGGGAACACTCTACGGACCTCTCCGGATATGCAGCGTCTGCGCCGTGCCATGGAGGCGCATCTCGACCCCACCGAGAGGCTGCAGCTCGCGGAGAAAGGCCGAGTTGAGCGGGAGCGAGAACTCAAATCGCGGGGGAGAAAGCGCGCCATGGCCGCACTGGACAAAGGGAGGCATGTGACGGGCGAGGACCTGAAGCGACTTGAGGCCCTGCCCGATGAGGCCTTCTTCACCTTGGTGAGGCGCTTCCTGGATAGCGGCGGCAGGCAAGGCCCCATCACGGTGCGCCCACCCAAGGAGCGCCCGAGCAGGTCGGAGACATCGACCCGGCGTTCGGGCGACAAGAGATAGGTCTGGGCGCGGGGCTCCTGTGCCGGGCCTATACTTGAGCCTGCTATGGCTCGCCCACCCACAACCGCTGCGGCCCGAGCTCGGGTACCGATGATCTCCGCGGATGAGATCTTGCGAGCACCCTCAGCTCACATCATCGACCTGCGTACGCCGTCCGAGTTTGCAGAGGACCACTTGCCGGGGGCACACAATCTGCCGTTGCTCTCGGACGCCGAGCGAGCCGTGGTGGGATTGCTCTACAAGCATGACTCCCCCGAAACCGCTTTTGCCCACGGCTTGGAGCATGTGCTGGCCACGATCGAAGAGTTGGTGATGGGTATCGGCCGGGTGACGGGCTCGGAGATTGACGCGGCGCTGGTTCGAGAGAAGGTGCTGGAGCTTGCGGATGGTGGCATCGCAGGCATGCAGAGCCGACTAGAGCCGGCTCCCTTTGCACCGGAGCAGAATGACGCCGGCCCGACCATCCTGCACTGCTGGCGTGGAGGCCTGCGCTCGATGAGTGTGGTGGCACTGCTCGGCCGCCTGGGTGTGGAGTCCGTTGGGGGACTGGAGGGTGGCTACCGGGCCTACCGCAAGGTGGTCATGGAGCAACTCGAAGGGTGGCAGGCTCCACCGGCGGTTGTTCTGCGCGGACTGACCGGTGTGGGCAAGACTCTCGTCCTCAGGGAGCTGGAGCAGTTGCGGCCCGGCTCCACCATTGACTTGGAAGGTGCGGCGGGTCATCGCAGCTCTCTCTTGGGCATGGTGGGCTTGGAACCCGTATCCCAGAAGGCCTTCGACACGGGCCTCGCGCACCGTTTGCGAGAGCCCTCCCTGGCGCACGACGCGCTTGTGTTTGAGGGTGAGAGCCGAAAGGTAGGCAACGTGATCATTCCCGCGCGCATCTGGGAAGCGATGGGTGGGGCAACCAATGTCCTGCTCACGGCCGAGCGGGAACGTCGAATCGACGTGTTATTGGAGGACTACCTCGCAAGAGAGCAGGACCGCCCCCAACTTCGTGAGCAGCTGGCCCATGTGGAACGGCGCATCCAGCCAGAAGCCCCTCTCGTGCAATGGTTCGATTCTGGCGAGGAGCGACAACTGGTGGGCGTCTTGCTCGACACCTATTACGACCCACTCTATCGGCACAGCGAGAAGGGCAAGTCCTACAAGCACACGCTTGATGCGACGGACCCGAAGGCCGCAGCAAAGAAGATCGACCAGTGGCTCACAGAGGGCTCCCTCTGTGACCAGCCCTGACCCACAGCTCTCGGTTTCCTAGCCGAGGGCTCGGGTGACGATCTCAAGCGTGTTCTTGGAGAGGGTCGAGGCGGAGAGGATCCGTTCCAACTCACACTTCATCAATCCGGCGCGTTCTTGGTCGTAGCGCTTCCACAGCAGGAACGGCCCGACCATCCGCGCGGCGAGCTGAGGGTTGTTGCCATCGATAGCCAAGATGTTGTCGGCCAAGAAGGCGTAGCCGCTGCCGTCCGCTGTGTGGAAGCCTGAGGGGTTCATGGCCGGGAAGAAACCGAGCAGGGATCGCGCGCGATTGGGGTTGGAAAGAGTGAAGTCTGGGTGCGAGGCCAACTGTCGCATGCGTTGCACGCTACCGGGCATAGATGAGGCGGCCTGCACGGAGAACCACTTGTCGAGCACTAGTGCGTCAGAGGACCAGCGGCTGTGGAAATCTCCCAAAGCCTCGGCCCGTTGGGGCACATCGAGCTCTACAAGGCAGGCCAGGGCCGCCTGGGAATCCGTCATGTTGTCGGCTGCCTGGAACTGTTCCCACGCCATGTTCGTCGTCTCGTCTTCCGCAAGAGTCGTCAGATAGGACAGTGCGCAGTTGCGAAGCCGGCGACGGTGGATGCCTTCGGCGTCGATCGTGTAGGGGCCCGTTGGCGCCATTGCGGCGTAGGTCTCTATCAGGCGCGAGCGCAGGGCCTGAGCTAGTGCGCGGCGCATGAACTCGCGCGCTAGGTGTAGGTGTTCGGGTTCGATGACCTCCATGCGCTGAGCCAGCTCCCCCTCGGAGGGCAGGGTAAGTGCCAATGCACGAAGTGAACCGTCAACGTCCTCATCGCCCAGCACTCGTCCGAATGCATCTGACAGTTGAGGGTCGAGCTGAAGCGCCTCTCCCTTGGCGCTGGCAGCGGCGAGTATTAGGAGTGCTTCGGCGAACAATTCCTGTCCGGCGTCCCAGCGGTTGAAGGAATCGGAGTCGTGCGCGAGGAGGAACGCGAGGTCCTCTTGGCTGCGCTCTATATCCAAAAGGACCGGAGCGGAGAAACCGCGCAGTAGCGATGGCATGGGTTTGGCTGTCAGGCCCGTGAAGACAAAGGTCTGTTCCTGCTCCCTGAGCTCTACGATCCTCTCCGTTAGAGCCAAATCTAGGACCTCGCCTTTCAGACACAGGGGACAGTCGTGCCCATCGCTACCTACCAGACCCAGCCGAACGGGAATGTGCAGAGGCGGTGCATCGGCCGTCGATTCCTGAGCAAATGTGAGCGAGAGCTCACCGCTCGCCTCGTTCCATTCGGAATGCACTTTTAGGCGTGGCGTACCCGACTGGATGTACCACTGCTCGAAAGGCCCGAGGTCCACTCCGTTGGCGTCGGCCATGGCGGAACGGAAATCGTCACAAGTGACGGCCTGTCCATCGTGGCGTTCGAAGTACAGATCCATGCCCTTGCGGAACCCTTCGGCTCCCACAAGTGTGTGAATCATCCGAATAACCTCGGCTCCCTTGCAGTAGACGGTGGCCGTATAAAAGTTGTCCATCTCGATGTAGGACTCGGGCCGGATGGGGTGGGACATGGGTCCCGCGTCCTCGGGATACTGCCCACTTCGGAGTTTGCGTACTTCGCCGATGCGGGTTACTGCCCGGGAGCCCATGTCTGAGCTGAACTCCTGATCCCGGAATACGGTTAGGCCCTCTTTGAGCGTGAGCTGGAACCAGTCTCGACAGGTCACGCGATTGCCCGTCCAGTTGTGAAAGTACTCGTGACCGATGATGCCTTCCACGGATTCAAAGTCGGTATCCGTGGCGGTGTCGGCGGCGGCCAAGACACACTTGGAGTTGAAAATGTTGAGGCCCTTGTTCTCCATTGCGCCCATGTTGAAGTCGCTGACGGCGACGATCATGTAGACGTCTAGGTCGTACTCGAGACCAAAGACTTCCTCGTCCCAGCGCATAGCCCGCTGCAAGGACCCCATGGCATGGGGGCACTTATGAAGGTCGCGCTCGGCGACGAAGAGTTCCAACTCGATGTGGCGTCCGCTTCCTGTGCGGTACGCACCCTTGTGGCAGGCCAGGTCTCCGGCCACCAGAGCGAAGAGGTAGGAGGGCTTGGGGAAGGGGTCTTCCCAGCGCACCCTTTGGCGGCCTCCCTCAAGAGCCTCAGCCTCGACACGGTTGCCATTGGAAAGCATGACGGGGTAGCGCTCCCGGTCTCCTTCGATGGTGACGGAGTAACGCGCCATCACATCGGGGCGATCGAGGAAGTACGTGATGCGACGGAACCCCTCGGCCTCGCACTGGGTGCAGAAATTCCCACTAGAAACGTACAGGCCGCTCAGCGCCCGGTTTTCTGCGGGCGCGATCTGAACCTCGATTTCTAGACAGAAGCTCTCGGGAAGGGAGTGCAGGGTCAGCGAATCCTCACCGAGGGTGTAGGCCCCGTCCTCAAGGGCGGTGCCATCGACGGCTACGGAGATCAGGGTCAGGTCCTCGCCCTGTAGAACTAGGTCCGCACCCACTTCCCCGGTGCGCCGGATCGCCATGCTGTTTTTGACCCGTGTCTTCTGTTCATCGAGTGAGAAGTGCAGGTCGACGGTCTCGATCTGGTAATCGCTCGGTAGGTAGTCGGAGCGCAGGATGGGTTCGGGCGGCGCGGAGGTGACACTCATCGGGGGCGATCTCGGCCCGCTGAGGGGCAGATACTTGGGGGGGATAGGACGAGAAGGGCCGGGCTTCTTGCTCGGTCCGCTGGCGCCGCCTATCTTACGCATCAGGCCCCGTTACTGGGGACCCACGCTCTTCCTCACCAGCAACTTCAATCGGTCCCATCCCGGGCACTCCAGCCCCTGGCGTTCACTGCGCCTAGGCGGAGGCCTCGGACTCCCCACGAAATACAACTATGTGCGGATTCATCGGCATCTATGGACCGGACGGCGCTGACGTCGCAACCGAAATCTATGAGGGCTTGCTTGCTGTCCAGCACCGCGGCCAGGACGCGGCGGGCATCACGACCTTTGCGGAGAAGTTCAACGTAAAGAAAGGCAATGGCCTGGTCGTTGAGGTCTTCAATGAGGACAACATGGCGCGGCTGCGTGGGCATCTTGGGGTGGGGCACGTGCGCTACCCAACGGCTGGGGGCGGACGCGACGAAGACGCGCAACCCTTCCACCACACCTTCCCTGTGGGGGTGGCCATGGTGCACAACGGCAACGTGACCAATTTTAAGGAGCTGGGCGATCGACGCTTCAAGTCCGGCGGAGTTCGGCTGAACTCCAGCTGTGACCTAGAGGTCATCCTGTGGGTGTTCCAGGAAGGCCTCGCGGAGACGATCCGCAAGCGTGGCAAGATCGACGCCGAGGGAGTCTTCGAAGCCGTCCGTCGCGTGTACAAGGAGGTTAAGGGTGCCTACTCCGTTTGCGCCACGATCGCCGATGTCGGGATGGTGGCGTTCCGCGATCCATTCGGAATCAAACCCATCTGCTTCGGGGAGCGCGCCGACGAAACAGGAATGTCCTTCGCTTGTGCCTCCGAGAGCGTCGTTCTCGACGTGAATGGCTACACCCGCACCCACGACATTGGCCCGGGCGAAGCCCTATTCGTTGACGCAGATCGCCAAATTCAGACCCGTCACCTGGAAGCCCAACCCCACCGCCCTTGCGTCTTCGAGCTGGTCTACTTCGCGCGACCGGATTCATTCCTCGATAACATTTCGGTCTACAAGACCCGTAAGCGCTTTGGTGTGGCTCTAGGCAAGCAGTGGAAAGAAAGTGGGGCTCCCGTCCCGGATGTCGTCATTCCCATTCCAGATTCTTCACGGGACGCTGCTATGGCTGTGGCTCAAGAGCTCGACCTGCCCTACCGCGAAGGGCTCGTCAAAAATCGCTATATCGGGCGCACGTTTATCATGCCCGACCAGGCCAGCCGTTCCGATTCCATTCGGCGCAAGCTCAATCCCATCCCCCTTGAGTTCAAGGACAAGAACGTCTTGTTGGTGGACGACTCCATCGTGCGCGGTAATACCTCACGCCGTATCGTGGCGATGGCGCGTGCGGCAGGCGCCCGCAACGTGTACTTCGGTGTTACTAGCCCGCCGCTCAAGGCTCCGTGCCCCTACGGCATCGACATGGCGAGCAAGCGCGAGTTCATCGCCACCGATCGCGACAACGATGCCATTGCGGCCTCACTCGGAGTGGATCACCTGATTTACCTTTCCCGCGAGGCAATGAATGCTGCAGCGCGCGAGGGTAATGAGAAGATCGAAAAATTCTGCAACGCATGCTTCAACGGTGAGTACCCCACCGGAGACATCACCGTCGAGCGTCTACAGGCGATCGAGGCGGAGCGCAGTTGCCACCGCGACAACGTTCCCGTCCATTGAGCCCTGAGCTAACACTCGTTCAGTTTTCTCCCCCTCGGGTCCTTCCCGCACCGTAGAGCCTCACGATGCGCGTCCTGATCACCTCGCCGGTCTTCCCCCCCGACCTGGGAGGGCCCGCAACTTATGTCCCCTCACTGGGGCGATTCTTGGTGAATCGCAATCACGACGTGCGGGTTATTGCGTTCTGCTCGGATCCGGCTCCCAGCGGCTACCCGTTCAGCGTCGAGACGATCTCAAGAGGGCCCCTGCCCGTGCGCTACCTGAAGGCGTTCTGGGCTGTGTTCAAGGCGGCCAAGAATTGTGATGTGGTCTACGTCAACGAACACTTGGCGCTCTTGCACGTGCTCGCCGCCAAGTTGCGTGGCGTGCCCGCCGTCATCCGGATCATGGTGGACGGATCCTGGGAAATTGCCCACCGCAAGGGCTGGTGCGGCGGCGATGACATCGTCACCTACCAATCAAAGTCGTACGGCTTGCGTGTAGGCATAACGCGCGCCTTGCAACGAACCTGGTGGGGTTGGTGTCACCGCATCATTTGTTGTTCGGAGTTCTTGCGTCAGATTCTGATCCAAAATCACGGCGTCTCGCCGGATAAGGCGCAGCGGATTTTCAACGCCTACCACGGGCCCGCGGTGGAGGAGGTGAAGGCAACACCAGACCAGGCCCGTGACCGGTTGGGTTTGAATGGTGACCGACGCTACGTCCTGACGATCTGCCGACTGATGGGTTGGAAGCGCGTAGACGGGATCATTGAAGCCCTTCAGGGATTGCCCGAGGACGTGGATTTGTTGGTGGCGGGGGATGGAGATATGGAAGAGGCATGGCGCAAGCTGGCCGCCGAACTGGGCTTGGCCGGGCGCGTGCACTTCTTGGGCAACGTGCCCCATGAGCAGATTCCGCTCTACATCCGCTCTGCCAATGTGTTCGTGTTGAACTCTGAATATGAGGGCCTGTCCCATACTCTGCTCGAGGTGCTCTTTTTGGGTACACCGATAATCGCGAGTGGAGTCTGCGGGAACCCCGAAGTTGTGGAGGACGGAGTAAACGGTCTTCTGGTTGACCCACGGGATTCTTCGACCTTGCATGCTGCCCTGGCTCGATTGCTCGCAGACCCCGATCTTGGGGATCAACTCGTAGCCGCGGGCCTAGAGCGGCGCGGGGACTTCAATCGAGAGTCGAACTTCGCACTAGTAGAAGCCGCCCTTGAAGAGGCTTGCGCCAAGGGGTGAGGGTTATGCGCAGGCTATACCTCCTCCTTGCTTCAAGTTTGGTTGCGCTTTTCGTGGCAGAGATGTGCCTGCGCCACTGGTTCCCCGTGGGGGGGACGATCTATGCGCTCCATCCGCAACTTCTGCATGCCACCCGCCCGAATTCACGGCGCATCCAGCCGATGCCGGATAGCGCAGGCGGCGCACGTAGCCTGATAGTGATCAACTCAACGGGCTACCGCGGGCCAGAATTGGAGGAGTCGGGAAGGCCGCGGGTGGCGGTCTATGGCGACTCGCTTGTGATGGGAGAAAACGTTGCGCAGGCAGACACGTTTGTCTCCCGCTTGGCTGGTCAGTGGGAGGGCATAGCGGAGGTGGTGAACGCAGGAGCCTCCGGGTACGGCCCCGGGCAGATCTGCCTTCGGGTTGAAGCAGAGCTGGAATCCCTACAGCCCGATCTGATCGTACTTGTCTTGTGTGCGACCAATGACCTAGGCGATCTCCTGCGCAACAAACTCTTCCGGTTGGAGCAGGGACAGCTGGTGCGGGGCCACCCAACTATCCATGAGAGTGTTCGTGCCAAGTTTGAAGAGGCCCTGGAGGCCAGTTCTCGCTTGGCTCTTCTGCGCGCCCTGGACCATGCCCAGGATGATGGGATTGAGGAGCAGGCAGCCATTCCCGGCGCGGCCTCCGGACTGATCCCCGAGTATTTGGAGCAGGCGGCTTGGGAGTTTCGCGAGGGGGTTCAGAAGGGGGGGGAGGTCGTATACAGCTTGCTCAAGGACGTGTACGACGCCGATTTGGCTGTGCATCCGCAGAGCGCCATGGCTCAGTACAAGAGGGAACTCTTGGCTGCGATTTTGACGCGACTTACTCAGGTGTGCGAAGCCGGAGGGGTTCCCCTTGTCTGCGTAGTGGTTCCCTCACCCGTGGACCTGGATCCGGACTTCCGGATTCGGGTGGATCGGTCACTCTTCCCCAACTACGACCCACGGGGACTTACCAACGCGTGCGCCGGTGCGGCCCGGTCAGCCGGTATCGAGGTGCGCGACCTGTACGACCTTTTTGCGGCAAATGACCCGAGTCAAATTTTCGTCGGCGCCGAGGACATTCACTGGAATGAGCAGGGCATGGCCTTGGCGGCCAAGGACGTTGCTCGTTGGCTTACCGGCCTAGAGGCTGGCGCCGTACTTTCCCGTTAGCCACCTCTGTGAGGGAGTGGTACGCCCGACAGGATTCGAACCTGTGACCTTTCGCTCCGGAGGCGAACGCTCTATCCAGCTGAGCTACGGGCGCA
>JAPKBO010000324.1 GCA_028823395.1 Planctomycetota bacterium
GTGGCCCAACCTGCCTCACCGATGACAACGGTCTTCGTGGGGTGAGCCTCGCAGATCTCCTTATAGATCCGCTCTGTCCACGGCATCGCGTCCTCGATGGAGCATCCCGCCCATAGGGCGTGGATGTGGAGGACGATGAAGTCGAGCTCCTTCGCTATCTCTTGGCTCTCAGGCTTGTTCCAAAAGTTGAAGTCGTCGGCCACGGTCACGGGGACCTCAGTCTCTGCGCGCACTGCGCGGAGGTATCCGATCAACCTGTGTGGCTGCACCTTGTGATCGGACCAGAACACGCGGATCTCGTTGCCCACGCTGATCCCAGCCACGAGCTCCGGGTACTCTCTCGCGACCCGAATCGCACCGTTCACCTGACGCACATTGCCTGCGACCGCATCGGCGTCGATTCTGTCCTCTCCGTCCGGTCCCTTGCTCACCTCGGTCTTGAGCCAGGCCCCGACCATGACCCGAAGAGGTAGGTCTTCCTCTCGGATCAACCGGAGCACGGGCTCGGCCCACTCTGATCCGTACATCCGGATCAGGTTCCAGTGTTTCGCCATGAGGTGCAGGTCTTCGAGGATCTGCTCATCAGTCGGTCCTTCGCCTCCAGGCGTTTGCCCATCACGGAAGGGTCCGTACGCCACGGCGTTACCGATCCACTCCTCGCCGATGTAGGGGTGGAATTCGCGGTCTGCCTCCTCTCTGAGCGTGACCTCTGCATCACGTAACTTGGCCGGGTCAAGCTGTGCCGAGACGGCTGGGATGAGGCTGATTGCGAGGCCGGTGAGGAGCACCAGACCTTGAGAACGGAGGCTAAGGATCATGTTTTTATCATAGCTGCGCCGCTGGCAACTTTCGCCCAGTAGGGAGAGTGGTTATCGGAGGGGCGTCTTTGATTTTTCGTTTGGCTTAGGACTGCGGCCTCCCACGGAGAGTGTCCGTGGAAGGCCGCCTAGTATGAAACCCTAGTCTTGTTTACGGTGCCCAGGTGATCTCGATGCCATTGCTCAAGTTGAACTGGCTGCCGCAGGGGCTGCTGTTCGGATCACGTGCCCAGTGTTGGTAGCGCTTGACGTCACCAGCGGTCACGCCGCCTTTCGCTCCGATGTCGATGGACGTGGCGGAGCCGCCGGTCCCATTAGAGAAGCGGACCTGAAGCCGGATAACGGCACCTCCAGCGCAACGTAGGCCGTCCCCGAAGACGTTGCCATTGCCGCCGTTGATGGCGTTGTTGCCTTGGAAGTAGAGGCCAGGCTGGCTGGGGATGGCGTTGGCGCTCGAAAGCTCGAGGTCAGCTGCGCTGACGCTGGCGGAGCCGGAGGCCGACAGCACGTTGCCGTTGCCAGTGCCATTCGCGCAGCCGCCGCCGTTGGTGCTGCTGTTCCCGCATGGGCACGGAGTGCTAGTACCGGTGCAGAAGGCAACGCCGGGGCTCACCCCTCCATTGTCATCGCCCAAGGAGAGGTTGTCATAAACCAATCCAGAGGGTGTGTAATTCGTGGCGGTGTTCATGAAGCCGATCTGGAAGAGATTGCCGACCCAGGAGTTGTCAATCGTTATGGACGCTGTGTAGCTGTTCCATGTCGATGACACGTTGGTCATGTCGATGTATTCAAAGGCGTCCAGGTACCAAGTGGTGGTGTTGATGATTTTTATGAACGCCGTGGCGGTCGTGGGCGGCTGAAGGTCCCCGAGCTTGGCGTCGAAACTGAAGATCACCGCCCTGCCGACGTCGGCAGCCGTGATGACTTGCTCTCGGAAGATGTTCGCCTCAATGAGGTTTCCGATTCCATGGTCGCCGTTGTTGTAGTCGTTGTAGACGACCATCTGCTGGGCGCCCTGATCAAGGCCTCCTTCACCAGTGGCGACAGCGCAGAACCCGGGGCCGCCGTTGGGTGCGGGGAAGGCGAAGTAGTTGTAGAGGTAGCCGCCTCCGGGAGAGAACACGTTGGCGCCAACAAGCCAGCCATCATCACTGAGGGCAGTAGCGCTAGCGGCGTTCATGCTTTCGAAGTCCTGGCTGTAGTCGTTCACTTGTGCCCAGCCAGTGGACGTCACGACGCAGGTTAAGGCAGTAGAGAGAAGGAATCTGGTGTAGAGGGAGCGCATTTTTGAATGGTTAGGTTGTTGTGGTCAGAAATGAAGGGCTGAGGGAGACCTGCGAGCAGGTTCCGCTGACGCGCCTCTCAGTGTGAAGCCAGGTCGTATTGTCTAGTTGGAAGATGGCGCCCCCCCTGGTGTGGACCAGGAGGGGCGTCGTTTTGTCTTTCTGGTGGCCTAGGCGTCCCAGGTGAGGGTAAGGCCGTTGGTGAGGTTGTGGCTGTTGCCACAGACACCGGTGTTGTCGCGGTACC
>JAPKBO010000118.1 GCA_028823395.1 Planctomycetota bacterium
ACGAACACGAACACAGGAGAGGTGCCAGAGTGGCTGAATGGACTGGTTTCGAAAACCAGCGTGTCTTATGGGCACCGGGGGTTCAAATCCCTCCCTCTCCGCCATTCTTGCGGGGGAGCCTTTAACAACGAACAAGTCGGAGAGGTGTCAGAGCGGCTGAATGAGCACGCTTGGAAAGCGTGTGTGTCGGCAACGGCACCGGGGGTTCGAATCCCCCCCTCTCCGCCATTCTCACGGCCCCCATGGGGCCGCAGGGTGGCAAGCAGAAGAGCAAGCGAGCCCGGCGGTGGGTCCGGTCCCATGCGGTGGGTCGGGTTCGAACCGGGTCAGGCCGGGAACGGAGCAGCCCTAAGGGCCTCGATTCAAGCGCGAGGTGCCCGGGCCCTCCGGCGGGCTCGCTGCATTCTGCCAGAGGCTTCGGTGTGCGTTCTCGGGATCGCACGCCGAGGTCTGCCATCCTGAGCGATTGATGCTCCGACCTGCAGCGCCCCTAGGCTAGACTGGGAGGGCCCATGTCCTACCTCGTTCTCGCTCGCAAGTATCGTCCGCGCACCTTCGCCGAGGTGGCGGGCCAGTCCAACGTGACGCGCGTTCTACGCGGGGCCATTCGGGAGGGGCGCATAGGCCATTCCTATCTGTTTACCGGTCCGCGGGGGACGGGGAAGACGACTTCTGCCCGCTTACTGGCCAAGGCCATCAATTGCGAGGAGGGTCCGGCCGAAGAGCCCTGCGGCACCTGCGAACGCTGCTTAGCTCTCGACTCGGGTGCTGAAGTGGACGTGATCGAAATCGACGCGGCCACGCACACGGGTGTGGATCACATCCGCGACCTGCGCGACCAGGCCTCCTACGTTCCCGTTCGCGCGCGGTACAAAATTTACATCGTGGACGAAGTCCACATGCTTTCGACCGGAGCCTTCAACGCTCTGCTCAAAACCCTGGAGGAACCACCCGCTCATGTGAAGTTTCTCTTCGCGACCACCGAGCTGCACAAAGTTCCCGACACCATCCTCTCTCGATGTCAGGTCCTACACCTGACGCCACTGCCGGTGGACGTCATTGCCGGACGACTGGATGAGGTTTTCAAGCTGGAGGGTGTTGAGGCAGAAGCGGGAGTAAGTGCGGAGCTTGCGCGCCGGGCGCGCGGGGGAATGCGAGATGCTCTATCCCTGGCGGATCAGCTCTTGGCCCTAGTGGGGGACACGCCGGGCTTGGAGGACTGCGAGCGGCTCTCCGGAGAGAACTCGGCTCAGGCTGCGGAGGCGGTGGTCAATTGCATTCTGGAAGGGGATCAAGAGGGGTTGCTGCGGGCCCTTCCATCCCAGGAGGGAAGGGAGACAGAATTCGTAGCGGGTCTTTTGGAACACCTGCGTGCCTGCCTGATGGCGGCTCTGTGCGGCGGGTCGGGCCCCCCGGGCCCTCTGCTCCCTGCGGATCCCGAGCAAATGGCTGCCCTTGCGGCGCGTGGAAAGGCCATCGGTGCGCGGCGCATGGAGCTCATGCTCCAGGATCTTCTGCACGCGCGGGAGCGTATGCGCCTCCTGCCTTCCCACCGGCGACTGATCTTGGAGGTCGCGTTGCTGGAGCTGTCACATCCCGAGTCCACCATGGACCTAGGGCAGTTGGCCGCACGATTGGAGAGCCTGGAGTCCCGTCTGGGTTCAACGTCCGCGTCCCCGGCATTTCAATCGGGGTCGGTGCCGAGTGCTTCCCCTGAGGCCTCCGCCAGCGCCCCGGCCAGGGTCTCTCAACCGGACGAGACGGCCCCTGTGGTCTTGCAGCCACAGCCGCCACCGGCCGCCAAGGAATCCACCTCCCGTACTGCGCGGGCGTCCAGTGGGAGCGCGGCAGACGTGTGGGGAGCGTTCCTGGAGGAGATGCAATCCGTCTCCCCGAGCCTGCATGCCATCGTCCTCAAGCGCGGGAACCTCGAATCGTACCGGTCAAATCGGGCCGTCGTGAAGATGAAAGGATTGACACCAGACGAAGTTTCGATGATCACTGAGCGCCGTAACCAGAAACTGGTCAATAAGGTTTTTTCGAGTTCGGCGGGCAAGGACGTTGAAGTGGAGTTCGAAGATACCGCACAAACCCGTCCCGGATCTCAGGATCCCTTCACCGAGGAGATCGCCCGCTCCTTCGATGGACGGATCATCGACTGAGATGCATCCACCAAGGAGACAAAGACAATGAGTGGTAGTTTCGGAGACATGGGCAACCTGCTCAAGCAGGCCCAGCGCATGCAGTCGGCTATGCAAGAGGCGCGCGAGGAGTTGGACGACCTGGAGCTGGAAGGCACCGCCGGTGGAGGCGTCGTGGGTGTCACGGTTTCAGCCAATGGTGACTTCAAGGATGTGCGCATCTCCGCGGAAGCCATGAAAGCTGAGGATCGAAGTCTGTTGGAAGACTTGATTCTCGCTGCGGCGCAGGACGCCCTGAGTCAGGCCAAGCGCACCCGCGAGGAGCGCCTGGCTAAGGTGACGGGTGGATTGAACCTGCCGGGCTTCCAGTAACCATGGCTTACCCTGCCCCTGTCGAGGCGCTGGTAGAGGCCTTCGAGGCCCTGCCCGGGATCGGGCGTGTGAGCGCTGAGCGATTGACCTTCCACGTGCTCCGCGATCCATCCAGCAGGCGACTGGCCACGGCCATTGAGTGCGCCTTGGCCGAGGCGCGCCGTTGCGAGGTGTGCGGGAACCTGTGCGAGGGCAAGATGTGTGGGGTTTGCGCCGACGAACGCCGCGATACGGAGCTGCTAGCTGTGGTTGAGGAACCTCGGCACGTGGAGGCTCTTGAGCGGGCGGGGGTTTTTAAGGGCCGCTACCACGTGTTGATGGGCGCCCTGAACCCGGCCGATGGGACGGAAGCGAAGCATCTGTCCTTGGAGGCGCTTATCAGGCGTCTGTCGGAAGAACCCATCCGAGAGCTGATCCTGGCCACCGATCCCGATCGGGAGGGGGAGGCTACTGCCCTGCTCGTGCTGGAGGCGGTGGAGTCCATGGGTCGGGGCGATCTGATCGTGACGCGGCTGGCCCGGGGCCTTCCCGCCGGCAGTGCCATCGAATATCTGCACCGTGGCGTACTTGAGGATGCACTGCGGGATCGTTGCGCGGTGCGGGTTCGCGGCAAGGATTCTTGAGGGTAACCTGACCCTCATGCGAAACGTCCGCATGCAAGTGACCTACGACGGCTCCCAGTTTTTTGGCTGGCAGCGTCAGGATGGGTTCCAGACAGTTCAACAAGCTCTTGAGGAGGGTCTCGGCAGCTTGTTCGGGCAATCGTACTGCGTGCAGGGGTCGGGGCGTACAGATACCGGGGTGCACGCTTTGGCCCAGGTGGCCCACTGTCATCTGGATACGCCGCTGGACGATGACCGACTACGTCATGCCTGGAACGCCCACTTAGGAGACGGGGTGGTCATCAATCGTTTGGAAACTTGTCCGGATGACTTCCACAGTCGCTTCGACACGCGTGGGAAGCGTTATCTCTACGTCACTTCCACTACGCGCTTTCGATCTCCGATCGGCCGCGCCTACAGTCACTGGACCCCCCGGCCCCTGGACTTGCAGGCCATGCGGCAGGCGAGTGCCCTGTTAGTGGGCCGCCATGATTTTGTGGCCTTCAGCAACTCAGGCTCTCCGCGCTCAAGCACAGTGCGCACCATACGAAGCCTGCACATCCTGGCCCGTCAAAGCGCCTTTGGTGTTGTGGTGGAGGGGGATGGTTTCCTCTACAACATGGTGCGCACCTTGGCTGGCACTCTGCTGGCCGTGGGGCGCGGTCGAATAGGGTTGGAGCAGGTGGAGCGTGCCTTGTCCTGTGGCAACCGGTTGGACGCGGGTCCCACTGCGCCAGCCTGCGGCTTGTATCTCCTCCGGGTGCTCTACCCCGAGCCCATTTTTGTGGGCCGTGATCGGGGTGTCGTGGGGGCACCGGGGTTGTTTCAGGCCTGATCGTTCGGGCTATCAGGGGACGGGGGGCACCAGGGAGCGCATCCCGAGGGGGTACATGCTGACGGCCCATCTTTCTTGTTGAACTCGGCCGGATTTTGGCCAATGATGAAGTGTCGGCTTCGGAACGCGTTCCAGGCCCGCTCTTTCTTTCCGAGGCCTCCCGACCCAGGCGATGCCCTTTGCGGTGCCCTCTGGGGGCTTTCGGTCCCCCCAACTCCTGTAAATAGAGGCTACCCATGACTACGGACGTTGCCATCCTCCACCACGATTACCCCGCCGAGACGAGGGCCACGGTGGACAAGAAGCTCCAGGGGTTGCCCCGATTCTTTGACGGGATTCACACTCTTAGCGCTCGGCTGGAGAAGCAGGGGGCCGGGCACCGGGTCGAACTCGTGGCGAATGTGGGCCGGGGTCCGATTCTCAAGGCTGAGGTGACTCAGGGGACTTTCAAGGGAGCCCTCGACGAGTGCGTGGATCGCATGCGGGGACAACTCTCTCGCCACCGGGGCCGGATCAAGCTGAGCAAGCATCGATCTGCCTCCTGATCCGGGCTTTCCGTCGGTCGCTAGACGCGCTCTCGAGTGAGGAGAGTTTTGCCCGCTCGTACTCCGCGGGCCGGGGGGTTCAACTCAGCCCCTCTGGTGTGTTAGCCTGCCCGTGTCCCCCCTAATCGAAAATGAGTACAAACCTGATGAGTTGGTGGAAGCAGTTTAAGCCCAAGGCCTGCAGTGTGAAGCTCAAGGCCGAAGACAAGCGCTCGGTCCTAGCCGAAATAGTGACGAACCTGGTGTCTGCTGGCCTTTTGGAGGCCAGCCTTGAGGAATCCACCCTGCGCGTTTTGACCAGTCGCGAGGAGCTTGCCTCCACCGGAATCGGCATGGGGGTGGCCATCCCGCACGTGAAGATCGACGGTATCGATGAGGCCCTTTTTTGTCTTTCTGTGCACAGGGAGGGTCTCGATTGGGCTGCCGTGGATGGGGAACCCGTTCAGGTTCTCTTCACCGTCCTGCGCCCCAGCGAGGCCACTGATAAGCACGACCCTGAAGTCCATCTGGACATGATGCGATGGGTCGCGGGTCTGGCGCGTGATTCCGACTTCCGGAGTTTTGCCTGCCAGGCCAAGACGCGGACGGAACTGGTGAGTCTGCTCAAGGAAATGTCCCCCAAATAGGGGCGTGGGGTGCCCCGGCGGTGGTGGGGGCCTTGAATTGAAGGACCAGGCCCCTGGAAGGGTTGCGGATTCACCTAGGATCGAGGCATGAGAGTCGAGGGCGAAGCCACCATCTGCAACGATTCGGGCCTGCATGCACGGCCCTGTCATGCCGTTGTCGCGCTGGCTCTGGAGCATGCCGCGGAGCTGAGGGTCTTATGCGGGGAACGCGACGTTGGCGGCAAGTCCATCCTTGAGTTGATGACCCTGGGCGCCTCAAAGGGGACGACCTTGCGTTTCTGCGCCGACGGATCGGATGCTGAGGATCTAGTGGCTGCATTAGTCTCCCTAGTGGAATCGGGCTTCTCGGGCGTCTCCTAGGGCTCTGGGGCCTACTTTTTCCGCTATTGCGTGGAATTGGCAGCCTGCCCTTAACCCCAACCCGCTCCGCGACCGATCTGTGCCTTGGTGAGGGTACCGTCCCATTTTGGGACGTACAGGATCGCCATAGGCCACAACCGCCGAACTGAGGGAGACACAGTGCTAGGTCAAGCGAAGAGCGTTATCGGAATCGATATGGGGACGAGTGCCGTCAAGGCCGTTGAGATGTCCATGGAAGGTGGGAGCCCCGTACTGACGGGCTTTGGCCATGTGGACGTACGCCCCGGGGAAGGCCCGGAAGTTGCCCTGCGTGAACTGCTGGCATCGGGTTCTTTTCGAAGCACGCGTGCCTCTATGGGGGTTGGCGGGCAGTCCACCGTGGTGCGTTACCTGGAAATGGTACGCATGAGCGAAGCGGAACTTCGTCAGGCCATCCCTTTCGAACTCCAGAGTCACCTGCCCTTTGAAGTGGACGAAGTGACCTACGATTGTCAGGCCCTAGAGCTGGGAAGTCCGATGGGCCAAGAGGATCCCGCGCAGGACCAGAAGCATGACACCATGACCGTGCTTCTCGCGGCCTGTCGCAAGGACCTCATTGAGGAGCGACTGAACTGGGTTCAACAGGAAGGTCTGACCCCCGTCGCCGTCAACCTTGACCTGTTTGCTCTCGCCAACGCCTGGGAGTTGGCGGGTCCCGCACCGCTCCTGACTCATGAAGATGAGGTTGGGGACGGGGATTCCGAGCCCAGCCAGCACAAGATTCACACCGAAAGAGCCGTGGCCTTGGTCGACGTGGGGGCCGGCCGTACATCCATCAACGTCCTCATGGCCGGCGAGACTTGTTTCAGCCGCGAGATTCCCCTGGGGGGAATGGACATGACTCAGGCCATAGCCCGGAGGCTGGGGGTGGAGGCCGTTGAGGCCGAGGCTCTCAAGCGCGAGAGCGATGGTCCAAGCGCCGAAGTAGAGGCCGCCATGTCGCCCGTGATCGAGGACCTGGCAGCTGAGCTCGTCCTGTCCATCGACTACGTGGAACATCATCGTGGCGTTCAGGTGGCTGAACTCCTCGTCTCCGGCGGAGGACTCCTCGTGCCGGGCGCCGTACAGCATCTTGAGCTCGCAGTAGGCCGGCCCGCGCACCTTTGGAGTCCTCTGGAGGGTTTGCGCATCAACGCCGAGCGGGTGGATATGGAAGACCTGGAGCGCTGGGCGTCATCCCTGGTGGTGGCCTTGGGCTTGGCCGGAAAGGTGGCTGCCTGATGATTACAATCAACCTACTGCCCGAAGAATACCGGAGGCGCATTCGTCCCTCCATCAAGCTACTCGCGGTTGGGTACAGCACCCTCGCCGCCGCCGCCTCCCTCTTGGCCTGGTGGGCCTGGCTGGTTTTTGGCGTGAGTACGACCCTGGATACCCAACGGGCTAGCCTCGAGACCGAGATGGCCGGCTTGGCGCCTCGGGTGACCTACCACCAGACCTTGCGCAAGGAGGCTGCCTTCCATGCTTCGCGTGAGGACACCTTGGGCACCATCACCTCCAGCCGAGTTTTGTGGACTCAGGTTCTCGATGACCTTACGGACGTGGTCAACCGGGGCCACGAGGGCGAGCGTCACACCATCTGGTTCGATGGTGTCACCGCAAGTCTCTCGGATGGCGTGGGACCGAGCCAGAAGAGTGTCGGCAAGTTGGAAGCTCAAGGTCACTCAGGGTCCGGTGAGATCGATCAGATCAGCCACTTCCTTGCAGACCTCACGGATGACGAAATCTCCGGCCTGCCTGGAGTGTTCGGTCCGCCTTCGGCCCCGGAGGGCCGGCGTAATGCTAGTGACCCTTCCGTGGTCCCGAGCGTGGACTTCTCGTTTCCCTTACACCTCGATGTACTTCCAAGTGGTGAGCGCCGTCAGGGTACGCCCGTCGCCTTTCCGTCCGAAACCGTAGCGCCTGACGCGCAAACTCCGGGAGACGCAAGATGAACATGAGCAGTCGCAATGTCTGGCTCACGCTCGTTATCGGATCGATTGTTATCTGTGGTTCCCTAGGAGGGCTCGTGCACGTCGCACGGCAGGACATCGAGCTGGCGCAAGTTGATCTTCAGACCCTGCGGGATCAGGTCACTGTGGCGCGTGGGACGACCTCCCAAACTCCGAAGTTGGAGCGCGAAGTGATCGTCCTGCGCGAACTCTCCTCCTTCGTTGAGGAGACTCTGCCCAGTACTGAGGACCTGACCGCGCTGATTGAGGACCTCAAGGATTACCTTCAGGAGGCCGACGTCGAGGTGGAGTCCTTCGGCTTGCGCCCGAACAGGCCTTCGGCCCTGACTCAAAATACGGGCATTGACCGGATCGGCTACACCCTGACCTTCGAGGGGGGGCTGTTTGAGCTGATGACCTTCCTGTCGAGAATTGAATCTGACGAGCGCTTCATGGCTGTTCGCTCATTCAAGCTCGTGTCGACATCACGTGAGGCATTGGAGCGCGAGGGGCGCGCCCTGCACCATATCCAGGTTGATATTGAGACCTATACCTATCGGCCCGACGACACCGTCGCGGAGGCTTCCATCGATGGCTACGAGCGCAAGCGTGACCTTCTCGTGGGGGATATCGGAACGCGTGGCAAGGTCCTGCGTCCGAGCGTTTACCGCTTTGACGGAGATCGTGGCCGGCGGGATCCATGGGTCGACCTGAGGGTCCCTGCTTTGGGAGAGGATGGCGGCCCGAGCGTTCAGGAGCAGGTGCAGTTCGTGGAATTCCTGATCGGACAGATTGACGTGGCCAATGCCGAGTGGGTCGCGGTGCAAGTCGCCAGCAATGGCATCGACCGTGTCGTAAAGCGCGGCCGGTTGGGGCAGACCCTCGCCCGGCTCGACGAGGAACTACGTCGCCTGAATGCAGGTTTTAACATCCGCTATGTGCCGGCCCTTCGGCGCTTCGAGTTGGAGGTTTTGGATCCGCGTGAAGCTCTGCGCTTGGCCATGGAGGACGACAGCCAGGCCGGCCCCTCACGTGACGACTTACTCGCTCTGGAGGAGGCCATGCTTCGCCACCTGGAGCGCGCGGAGTTCCGCTTGGCCATGGATGCCTTCGCACCTCTGCAAGCCTCGCTGTCGAAAGTTCAATCCGATCCTCCGCGTTGGGAAATCGCACAACGCTTGAGTGAGTACGACCGACAAGCGCAGACCGCGTTCGAGTTCTCCGAGCTCGCGCTGCAATTCGGCGGTTCAGTCATCATCGAACAGGGCGATCCGTCTGTGATCGTCATTCAGGAAGTGCAAGGCACCCGCGAAGTCCGCTCGTACTCGGTGGGGGACTTTGTCCTTCCCGGGCTAGAAGTGGCCGCCGTCAGACCCAATGAAGTTGTCTTTTATTTCAAGGGCTACGAACTCACCCGCGTCTATTGACGCACATCCAAAAGGAACCGCCGGTCCTCCGGCGGCGACGCACGTGAAATACCTACGAACAATTCTGATTCTTGCCCTGGGGCTCGTCAGCCTTTCCACCGCAGCTCAAGCCCAAGTACCCAGCCTGAATGCCCGAGTGCACCTGAGCGTGGTGGACCAAGAGCTCTCTGAGGTGGTGCAATTTGTCCGCGATCGCTCGGGGGCCAATATCGTCATCCTCGAAGGCGGTGAGCAGCGCGTGCGCGACCTGCAGGTCAACGACATTCTGTGGCGCGATGCCCTGGAATTTGCAGTGGATCTGGCTGGCTGTGTGCTCGACGAAGGCAAGAGCGGTGTGCTCATGATCTCCCGCCCCAAGCGGGTAAGTTTCGACCTTCGAGACGTTGACCTCAACGAGGTCATCATGACCATCGCTGCGGCCAGCGGAGCCAACATCATCATCGGCCCCGAGGTCTCGGGTACGGTGCGGGTCAGCATCAAGGACGTGCCGTGGCGGGACGCCCTCGAGGAGATCGTCAAGGCGCGTGGCTACACCGTGGTGGAGGAGCGTCGAAACATTCTACGCGTGGTCGACCCGCTGACCCTTGAGGCCCAGAAGGTCACTCGTAGCTATCAGTTGCGCTACCTGCGCCCAACGGGACCGCGCGTCCCCACAATTGACACTCAGTTCCACACTGGCGCTGCCCTGCCGCCCCAAGGGGAACCGGGGGAGCATTTCACAGCACTTGACGCCCTGAGGAAGGCGTTGAGTGAGAAAGGTGAGTTGGACTTCATCGTTGAGCAAAACGTCATTATCGTGCGCGATACCATCCAGGTGCACGACGCACTGGATGAGATCTTGCGCCGTCTTGACGTGGAGCCGGCCCAGGTCTTTGTGGACGTAAAGTTTGTTTCCACCTCCAATACAGACCTGCTCGACATTGGGATCGACTACGGCGACTCCGGCCTGACGGGCTCTATCACGGGCGGCCAAATCCCGATCGACTTCCCCTTCACCATGGGCAAGGGCGGGTTCGAGGACGACCTGATAGCCGATCAGTCCGGTTCCGGTCCGTTCGCCGACGACTCGCTCAGCAGCAGCAGTGTCATCCTGCCTGACACGATCTTCGGCGCCCTTTCCTTCACTCAATTCCAGGCCACCCTGCACATGTTGCAGCGGGACTCTTCTGCCGAGATCATCCAAGCGCCCAAGCTCGTTACTATGGATGGGCGCGAGGCCACGATTTTCGTGGGTGAAACGGTGCGCTACGCGGAAGCCAAGTCCGAGCAGGGCCAGGCGGGAGGCTTGCAGTTGACTGTGGCCGAGGCCGCAGGCTCGCCTGTGGAGGTGGGCTTCCAGCTCCTCATCCGTCCTACTGTGGTGCCGGGTACCAATCGCATCATCATGGAGGTCATCCCCAAGGAGACCAGCCTTACGGGCTCCTCGGGTAGCACGGCCTTGTCTCCCGCTGGTTTCGACATCTTCACCGTCGGAGCTGCAGGTGCGGAGGGGAGTATCGCCCTTCCCCGTACCCGCTCATCGACCCTCATCACCCAGATGATGGTGGAGAGCGGCCAGACGGCAGTCATCGGTGGTCTGACCACGGATATGGACACGGACTCTGAGTCACGCGTGCCCTACCTATCTTCCATTCCCGTGGTGGGGGAGCTTTTCAAGCACAAGTCCACCACTCGCGAACGGCGGAGCCTGGTCATCTTCATTACGCCTCGTATCGTACGTTCGACTCAGGACACGGAATTCCTTCTGCAACAGGAGCTGTTGCGCCGCCGCACTCGTCTGCATGACGAAATTGAGGCCCTGGTCAACCCCCAGTAATCCCCAGGAATTCGAGGCCTGCGGGGACCTCTGCCGCTCAGGTACCCACCTCAGTAGGGTCTGAGGTGAGTTCCGGGCTCCGAGTCTTCATTTTTTGCAGCAGGTGGTAGGATCGGAGCATCCGACAGGTCAGCATGGCCTTGTCCCTCGCTGGCCGCGTGCCTGCGGGGGTGGGATCGGTCCCAGGAGGCAGCTAAGTTGCCACCGCGGTCCTTCGACTCATGCCGGGGCGACAGCCCTGGCCGACAACCAAACGATTGTTCACGACTGGCGCACGGCGCTGGTCATCACGATAGCTTTCACGATCGGAGACTCGCTCCCCGATCATCCGTTCAAAACCTAATCAGTGACGTGTTTAGCGGCCTGGCTCGCGTGGCGGATTTTCCGCCCAAGATGACGCCAGGCGCTCCGTCCAGTCGGAGACGACATGACTCAGCAAGTATTCCTGGGCGACATCTGCCCGGAGCCTGACGACGCCCATTACAACTCGGATTCCACGCCCAGCACGGGCGGAGATTCATTCGGCTCTGGAGTTCAAGACTCCAGCTCTCAGCCGGAATCCACCCCTAAGCCCACATCTGGATCCCGCGGACGGCCCAGGTCCCGAAGCCGCTCTAAGGCCTCAGGCTCCAAACCCGCTAGCTCGGACTCAGAACCCAAGGCGGACGAATCTTCGGGTTCGGAGGACAGGCCGCGACGCAAGCGTTCCCGCTCTCGCTCTCGCCGTCGTTCGGGCGAGCGAACCGCCGAATCCGCCGAGGGCG
>JAPKBO010000325.1 GCA_028823395.1 Planctomycetota bacterium
CCCCACAGGGCCTGATCCAGGGTGACGTCCGGTTGCATCGCGACCACCAGGTCGTCGATCCATGACTCCAGAAAGTGGGGCTGGATCGGTGGTGGCTCCAGGAAGCGATCCATCAGGGTGCGCAGTCGACGCAAATACATCTGTCGCGTACGCGGGTTGGCGTATAGGCGATCGATCAGGATGTTGTGGGGCCCATCGTTCTTGGGGTGCGCCTGATCCCCGAAGAGTGGGTGGCTGAATGGATCCTTCATGGCCCAGAGGGTGTCGTTCAAAACTCCTCCCCCGATCGTGTAATTGCGTCCCCAGGTTAGGTCTTTGTCCCAGGGGATGAACTGCCACTCCTTGTCACCGTCTGAATCACGGTAGAGGAAATAGTTCTTGGCGATATGGTCGTTGTCATGGATCAGGCTCGTGACGGCCAAGTAGTTGAAGCACTGATCCAGGTCGATGGCATCGAACAGCAGTTTCTCCAATTCCTGTGCCGAGGCCTGAGCCAGAGCCTGCACCAACTGCTTTAGGTCCTTGTGCCCTTCTTGCAGGCGCGTCTTCTTCTCGACGCCGCCTGTCCAAGAATTCAGCACGTTGTACATCTTGTACAGCGCGCCTTCGGGGTCGAGGCCATGCTCCTGCAGGAACGACTCCTCGCCCGGCTCTTCAACGAAGATGGCCACGCTTCTGAAGGCCCCATTCCGCTCGAGACGAACGGGATAAGATCCAGAGGAGACGCAACCAGCCAGGGAGTACAGCTCGTAGGAGAGAGTCTGCCTCACGTAAGCCTTGTCCGCCCAGGTCGTGTTGATGTTGACTTCGTCGTGTCGGATACCGCTCGGGAATAGCAAGCGCTGATCTTTGTTGAAGTCGAACTTGTAGCTCTTCTTCGGATACCAGGCGGACGATCCTCCGCGCATGCGCACGGACGCGTTGTCGTAGAATTCTCCGTTGTAGTAGACCGAGGTGCGCGTGCCGGCGCTTGTCTCGCCCTTGGCCGGATTCTGCAGCCAGTACTGCCAGCGCGGCAGGGCGGATGAGACCGCGTCGTTACGCACCGCCGTACCGAAGTATTCAGCGGACCCCGTGGGGTCCACGAACGGGGGCAGGCTGGACGAGCGCAGGGTGCTCCCCTCGATGGCCTCCATACGCCAGCGCAGCATCTGTCCTTGGACGAAGGCTTGGGCCGGAACGGTGGCGCTGTAGATGCCATCACCCGCCGCTAGATCTGCACCCTGGCCGTCGTCGAGCAGAGGCAGGATCGACTCCCCGCTGAAGTCTAGGCGCCACGTCAGGCTCGCCGCGCCGCCCTTCAGATCGCTGGGCACGCTAACCCAGACGCGCACGTCTTCTCCCGGTCCGGGATCGGTGGGCGCGTAGCCCGGATTGATCATGGCCGGCCCCCCTGGTCCGTTGGCGGTTCCAGGTGTGGGAGCGGTAAAGTAGGTCTCGTTGCTGGTGGGGCCCGGATCGAAGGACAGCCCATAGGAAACATCGGCGAACTGCTGCGGGTAGGTTGGCGCGTAGGCGTGCTCGACGGTGCTTCCATCCGGTCGAGTCAGGCCGAGGAATTCCCCGTCGGACTTGAGCTTGAAGTCCGTGTGGTACTCCGCACCGGGCGTGGTCCGGTCCTTACCGGAGGCGAACACGACTAGGTAGCCACCTGGAGGAAGTAGCGTGGGTGTTGGAATCTGCCAGCGGTCCGGGTTGGCCATGTCGTCGCTGAGGTACCAACCCGAGAGGTCCAAGGGCGCTCCAGCAGGATTGTGCACCTCAATCCAATCCGAGGAATCCCCGTCCGCGTCGTAAAGCGTTTTCGTGTTGGAAGCCTGAAATTCAGATAGCAGGGGCCCCTGTGCATGGGCGCCTGTCGCCAGGGACAGGGCGAGGGCGGCGACTGCCGGCGCGAGCAAACGAGAGCTCAGCAAGGCGTGGCAATCCACTCTTGTAATCCGTTGCTTGGTGTGCCTTTCGGCCACTCTGGGGGCAAATACCATGACCTATCCAAGTTACCCCAGTGCTGGGCAGTCCGCCATCGGTGTTTGTGTGTGTGGCACCGTTTTGGCCTCTTGTTTGTATGCTCATGCGGTCATGTTGCCGCCCCTGCACCCCCCGACCGCTTGGCCTCATCCCATGCTCACGATTTTCGCTTGTACGTTGACCCTGACCGGTTGCCTCTCGCCCGCAACGCTCACAGCTCAGGATGCACCTGTTGGTGCCAGCGGGCGCCTGGCAGCCCACAAGGTCCATGAGGCCATGCGTGCAGACACGCCCCATGGAGAACGCACTTGGCGGTTCATCGGACCGACCAACGTCAGTGGCCGGGTGGTGGACGTTGCCATCC
>JAPKBO010000119.1 GCA_028823395.1 Planctomycetota bacterium
CTGGCCGAAACCGAACGTGGGAGAGAGTGCGAGGGCGAAGGCGACGCAAAGGGCGGTGAATTTCATCTGTGAGGTGGTCGGGCCGGGGGATTCGAATCGATGCCGTGGAAGGGCCCAGTATCCGCCTTGGAACCCACATGCGCCACCGCTAGGCTGCGAGCCATGAGGAAGGGGCCAAGCTCGTACGCTGCGCTCCTACTCCCCTACCATGATCGCCGACCTCGACGACCCCAGCCTCGACGCCCTCCCCGACTACGACGTGGTCATTGTGGGTTCAGGTCCCGCCGGCATGACCTTGGCCCGGGAACTAGGAGGCCAGGACCTCCGGGTCTGTGTGCTCGAAAGCGGCCTGGAAAAGCCCACGCCACGAGGCGACCGGCTCCGCGAGGTCCAGAGCACACGCATTCACATCAAGGCCTATTCACGCGAGCGTGTGCTGGGAGGCGCCTCGAGTACCTGGTCCGGACTCTCCAGCCCTCTCGATGACGTGGACCTTGAGGTGCGGCCCTACCTCGAGCAATCGGGCTGGCCCTTGGAGCGGGCGGAGTTGGACGACTACTACGCCCAAGCCGCACAGCGCTACCGGTTCCCGGCACCCGAACTCTACGCCGCGGGAGGCTTCGACACCCTGCGCGCCGAGGGGGAACGTGAACCTGCCTGGGAGATGCTACGCGAGAAGATTTTCCTGGCCGCCGCCGACGCACAGGATTTCGGCCAGGAGTGGAAGTCGTGCTGTGACGGCGAGGGCACCGACCTTTTCCTCGATGCAACCTTAGTGGAGTTGGAATCCGCCGAGGGAGTTGTTGGCAGCGCCATCGCCCAAACCCGCAGCGGGCGCCGAGTCCCTATCCGTGCTCGCATCTTCGTGCTGGCCGCAGGCGGCATTGAGAACGCGCGCCTGCTGCTGGACACCAACCTTGGAAACGAGCACGACCAGGTGGGGCGCTACATGATGAACCATCCAAAGAACTACTGCGGCATTCTGAAGCTGGCACAACCGGTTCAGAGCCTGCCTTACTTCTTCGGATGCCAGGTGGGCGCGAACGCAGGCTACGCAGGCCTGCATCTGCCCACCGAGGTTCAGTCTCAGCGTGAACTCGTCAACGCCTACGTCCGCATGGAACCTCTGTTCCCATGGTCGGATAACGAGGGGGTGGAGTGCCTCGTCCTGCTGGTCAAGAAGTGCAAGAGTCTCCTCACTTTCTGGACCAAGAGTCAGGGAGACGCCGTCATTGCCATGCGTGACTACTCTGAAACCGGCGACGACAGCGACCTCTCGAACACACGTCGCTCGGCACTGGGGACGGTGGCGCTCGGGCTACGCGTAGCCCTACACCTGCCCAGCGTATTGACGTACGCGTTCTTCCGCCTGTCCGGCCGCTCCCCCAAAGTTCGGCGTGTGCGCCTGCGTAACTTCATGGAGATGGAGCCACGGGCGGAAAACCGAGTGACCCTGGCGGAGGCGACCGACCCCAACGGCCGCCCAGTGGCGCAGGTAAGCCACGACACCAGCAAGCGTGACCGAGCATCGCTCCTTGCCCTCCATGAAGTATTGCGCGAGGAGTTTGAGCGCACGGGTCTGGGCACCCTCGGGCCCGATCTCGAACAGGCTGCCCCCTGGCCCATCACCCAGGACGCCTCGCATCACATGGGAACAACCCGCATGGGCAATGACTTGCAGTCCTCAGTCGTCACGCCCCAATGCCGGGTGCACTCCACCACAAACCTCTACTGTGCCGGTGCATCGGTTTTCCCCACGAGCGGGTGCGCCAATCCCACCTGGACCATCGTCGCCCTGTCCATCCGCCTAGCCCGCCACCTGCGCGCTGAACTGCAAGGGAGCGAGGCATGAGCAACACGGCCACTTCAACCAACGGCAAACGCCGCATCGCGGTAGTGGGTGTGGGGAAGCGCGTGTGCGAGGCAGTGCTTCCGGCGCTGTGCACCATCGAGGAATCCTTTGAGGTCGTCGGACTCTATGCCCGCACGGCGCGCACTCTGGAAGCAGCCGAGCGCGAGTGGCCCGTCATGCCGCTCACGGACCTGACCGACCTCGAGGGTGTGGACTTGCTGTACTTGGCTGTTGGCAAGGACGCGGTGCCCGCCGTGCTGCAGCAACTACTAAGCCTCGGTGCTTCTGACACGGACCTCCTGATCGACACGCCCGTGGTCCGCTTTAGGCACTTCCGCCACATCGCAAGCCTGTCGGGGTTCCGTCGAGTGGGAGTTCCGGAAGACTGTGCGTTCCTGCCCTGGCTGGAACCCGTCCAAGCTTGCCTGGCTTCCGGTGTTCTCGGTGACCTCGACGAATTGGTGTTGTGGAAGTCGGGCTACGCCTACCACGGCTTGGCCACCGCCAAGACGATCTTGGGAGCCAAGGGGATCCGGCGCGCCCGCCGCAAGCCCACCGAAAACGGTCTCTTTGAGCGCAGCCTTCATTTAGACAACGGGGCCCGCGCCACCATCGTCGAACCACGGGACTACGGCACCGGCTGGATGCAGATAATCGGGTCCAAGGGCAGCCTCTGCGATCAGCCCCGGGAAACACGGAGCGCGCTCCAGCTGGAAGTCGCCGTTCAAGACGGACTCTGCAGGAGCCTGCGGGTGGGCGACCACGTGGCAGAGCTCGACGAGGCCGAAGCCTCCCTCACCGCTGGGGACCCCGAGGGCGCCAGCGTCATCGCTCGCCAGGAGGCCATGAAGCGCGTGGGCCTCTTGCGCGTCCTGCGGGACGTACGCGATGGCGGCATGGGCTATCCCCTGCAGGCCGCCGTGGAGGACACAGTGGTCGACTACTGGCTTGAGCGCTTGGGCCGCTACCGCGCGACTCCCCTAACGGATCCCGGCGCGCCCGTGGCGCGAGGCCTCCTTTCAGCCCTCTCACGCCTCGGGGGCTAGAGCGTGGCACACCTGATCGAGACGCTGATTATGCCGCCCGTGGGCAACCTGCTACTCGCCCTATTGGGTTTGGTTCTAATCCGAGGACGGCGCAAATTGGGCCGCATCTGCATTCTGCTGGGACTCGGCAGCCTGGTGCTCTTGACCTTGCCCGTCGTCTCCGCCGCCCTCCTGATCAGTCTTCAGACAACCGAGCCGCTCCCGGCAACGGGGCCCCTGCCGAGCGCCGACGCGATCGTGATCCTCGGCGCCGACTTCCGTGCCATCGCGCCGGAGATGGGCGGCCCAACGGTGTCCCCATTGACTCTGGAACGCCTGCGCTACGGTGCGCGCCTCGCGCGACGCGGCGAGTTGCCCGTGTTGGTCAGTGGCGGATCGCTTGGCCCGCAGGAGCCGCCCCTCGCGAAGCTCATGCGCAAGACGCTGCAAGAGGAGTTCAATGTGGAGGTGAGCTGGGCGGAGAAGCGCTCGCTCTCCACTCGGGAGAATGCGCGCTACTCGGCAGAGGTCCTGTCCAAGGCCGAGTGTACGCGAATCATTCTGGTCACCCACGCCTGGCACATGCCGCGCGCCAAGCGGACCTTCGAACAAGCGGGCTTAGAAGTCATCCCCGCACCCATGGGCACCCATACCTGGCCGAGCCGCGACCTGGGTGCCGTCACACCCTTCTCACGCGCGCTGCTCGAGAGCACCTGGGGCTTGCACGAGTGGGTGGGACGGATCTGGTATCGCCTGACCGAGTAAGACGCGCCGGTCTCTCAGTCCAGAAGCCAGCGATCCCATTCCTCTTCCAATCCACGGGTCAGGTGCTCCCGCGTTGAAAGGGGCTGCTGGGCGATCCACTTCCGTGCCTCATCCAGCTTGAGGTAGTAGGAGAAGAAGCCCGGGCCCACCACGAAGGAGCGCACGAAGCGCGCACCCGCACCCACCAGGTAGGCCGAAGCGCGGGGCGAAGCCATATGAGCGGCGACTTCTGCGCCCAGGGACTCGGGGCTGACCTTCCAGTCGCTGCCCACGCGCCCCACGGCCTCAGCCAACCGATCGCCCAATTCCGGCCCCATCCCATCCGCTGCCGTGAGGGCACGGGCCACGTCCCCTTGGGTGGCCCCCACCAGCTGCCGGCCGAGGCCGCGCACCCAGTCCAGGTACCTATCACCGCCGATCTCTTCAACAAACTGGAGGTCGGCGCCGAAGTTCTGGTCCAGATCGGACAGTCCCATGGCTGCTAGATCCGCGTACAAGAGCTCGAGATGCGGCTCGTCGAATCTCGCAAGTCGCCGCAGCTGATTCGCGCGCTCGCCGGGCAGGTGCGGCAGCACCTTGGGCACGTAGCCCAGGTAGTGGTAGCCCTTGACCCGATGGAGCAACTCCAGGTTTTGGATGGGACTCCAGGGCCGTGCCTCACCGAGGATACCCACCGTGTTCCAAAGCCCCAGTACGCAGAGCACACCAACAATGGCGGTGCCTCCACGTCCCGTGCGGGCTGCCATGGTCGCCCCCACCAACAGGACCACGACCCACAGGGGCATCATGCGCATCCAATCAAAAGCATAGTCGTGTTCGGGAAGAATGAAGCCCGTCCCGATCCAGGCAACAATCCAAAGTAGCGCGATGCCCGCCATGAAACGGGGCACCAATCCACCGCGCAGGAGGGCGATAGCCAGCGCACCGATTCCGGCAAGGGGATAGATGATGCGCGTCAGCAAACCCAATCCCCCACGCTCGCCGTACACCGAACTTAGAAAGGTCCTCAGCAAATCAAGGCGGCTCTGATCGCTCACGAGGGAGCGCCCGTGCACGTTGAATAATTCCCCTCCTACCAAGGTTCCCATCCAGATCATTGGCGCGGCACCAAGTATCAACCCCAAGAGCCCAAAGCTTCCCCCACGGGAAAAGACGATTCCCGGGCGCATAAGTAACAGGGCCAAACCCACGCCGCCCACGAACACCGCCATCTGGTAGCTGAAGTAGATGCCCAACCCGGCCACGATTCCGAGCCTCAGCAGGGGACGCGTTGGATCCTCGCCCAGGTGACTTTTCATAAGCCTCAGGCACTGATCGAGCATCAGAACTCCGAAGAACATGGCCTCGAAGTGGATGCCCAAACTCAAGAGGCTCAGTTTTTGAGCGGCACGTGGGCCGAAGATAAACAAGAGGCCAAACATCAAGGCCTCGCGTCGCCCGCAGTGATGAGCCAAGAGCCGCCAGCCAAAGCTCATCACCAGGGCGCAGGTGAAGAGCCCCAGTAGCTTGTGGGCCAGGAGGTTCTCGCCCACGGCCAAGAACGCCAGGGCCTTCAGGTGGCTGATCACAAAGCCCCCACCCTCGTAGTAGTGGTAGGCCAGCTGGTGGTGGTCGATGGCAAGGCCATCCAGCATGGCCTTGGCCGCGGTGCCCTTCTCGAGCTCCTCGCCGTAGAGGAACACGTCCGATATGGCCAATATCATCCAGCCCTTGACGAGGGCGAGGAGAGCCAGGAGCGCGTACAGATCGCGTCGGGGAGCGGGGGCGAGGGTCATGGGCGACCACAGGATGACGGCACAGGTGGCCTGGGTCCAACCAAGGATCTCGATTGCTTTGGGCCCGGGCACGCTAGGATCCTCCCATGCCCCGCGCCCCGTGGATCCTCGCCCTCTTCCTGATCGGCTGCCAGCCGCCCGGCCCAGAGACCGGTCAGACCTCCGAGGCCGCAGGTCCCGCCTTCGCCGGCTCAGCGTCCTGTTTGTCCTGTCACGCTCACGAGGCCGAACTCTGGAGCGGCTCGCACCACGATCTGGCCATGCAGCCGGCCAATGCAGCCACGGTGCTCGGAAACTTCGACGAGGCCAGCCTCCAGCACTTCGGTAGCACCTCGCGCTTCACCCGGGTCGAGGACGATTTCTTCGTGAACACGGCAGGCCCCGATGGCGAGTTCCGCGACTACAAGGTGGCCTGGGTTTTCGGCGTCGAGCCCCTGCAGCAGTACCTCGTGGAGTTTCCCGGCGGCCGTCTACAGACGCTGCCCACCTGCTGGGACACCCGTCCCGCCGACCAAGGCGGCCAGCGCTGGTTCCACATCTACCCGGACGAGTCCATCCCCGCCGGAGACGAATTGCACTGGACGGGTCCGAACCAGACCTGGAACTTCATGTGCGCCTCCTGTCACTCGACGGGTCTGAAGAAGGGCTACGACAGCAAGTCCAACGAGTACAAGACCACCTGGCTTGAGGACGACGTGTCCTGCGAAACCTGTCACGGTCCTGCCCAGGCCCACGTGGACTGGGCACAGACTGGCGCCTCGCCCACCGTTCCCAACGGACTAGCCATCAGCCTGTCGGACGCAAATGGTGGAGTGTGGGAGATGGATTCCGAGACGGGCAATGCCGTTCGCTCGGTCGAGCGCTCCAGCCGCGCCCAAAGCGAGACCTGTGCCCGTTGCCACTCGCGCCGCAGCGTGTTGCACGAGACGCCGGTGGATGGCACATCGTTTCACGACAACTATCGCCTGAGCCTGTTAGATGAAGGCCTGTACCACGCCGACGGTCAGATCCTGGACGAGGTCTACGTCTACGGTTCGTTCCTGCAGAGCAAGATGCACACCAAGGGCGTGACCTGCGGCGACTGCCACGATCCCCACTCCGGTCACTTGCGCTTCCAAGGCAACGCGCTGTGCTCCCAGTGTCATCTACCCGAAAAGTACGACCGGCCCGAACACCACCACCATGCCCCGGAAGGTCTCGGCGCTCAGTGTGTGGCCTGCCACATGCCCACGCACACCTACATGGTGGTCGACCCGCGCCGCGATCACTCTCTGCGTGTTCCCCGCCCGGACCTGAGCGTCGAGCTCGGCACGCCCAACGCCTGCACCAAGTGCCACGACGATCAATCCGCCAGCTGGGCCGCTGATGCCGTGAGCGAGTGGTTCCCGGAAGGCCGCAGCACACAGCCCCATTTCGCGCGCGCGCTGCATGCCGCCCGCAGCGGGTCGCCCCGCGCCGGTTCACTGCTAGCCGAGATCGCTGCCAGCCCCGAGCAATCCGCCATTGTGCGCGCCACCGCCCTCTCCCACCTGCCCACCTACGTGGACCAGGCCACCTTCCCGGCCATGGCTGCGGGCCTCGCAGACCCCAGTCCGCTTGTGCGCGCGGCGGCGGTGGACGGCCTGCAGGTTCTGCCCCTGCAGCAGCGTGCCAACCTGGCCTTCACCTTGCTGGAGGATCCGATTCGCCTGGTTCGCATCAACGCCGCACGCACATTGGCTTCGTTCACGACCCAACAGTTGCCCGACCTGATTGCGACGCCCCTCAACGCTGCCCTGGCCGATCTGCACGATGCTGAAATGGAGAGCGCCGAACGCGCCAGCGCTCACGTCAACCTGGCCCAGATCGCCACCGAGCAGGATCATCTGGCCGATGCCATCTCGCACCTGCGCACCGCACTCACCCTCGAGCCCCACTTCGTGCCCGTGTACGTCAACCTGGCCGACCTTCTCCGCCGCGAGGGCAAAGAGACCGAAGCCGAATCGATCTTGCGCGCGGGCCTGAAGATCGCTCCGGGCAACCCGGCCCTGCACCATGCCCTTGGTCTGTTGCTCGCCCGCACCGACCGCCTGCACGATGCGTTGAACAGTCTGTCCCAGGCCATGGGTCTCGCCCCCGGCGAGGCGCGCTTCGCTTATGCCCATGCCCTGGCCCTAGACAGCCTGGGCAACCGCGCCGGCGCCATTGCCGCCCTCGAACAAGCCCAGCGCACCTTCCCCACCGACCGCGAGATCCTGCACGCCCTCGCCACCCTGCACCGGGACGAGGGTCACAAGGAGGTGGCCCTCGACTGGGCCAAGCAACTGCAGGCCCTCACACCGGGGGATGAGTCGGTAGGGAAGTTGGTGGAGGAGCTGGGGGGCTAGAGTGCCCGAACTCCGCACCAGAGCGGCTTGCGGTCCCGGGGCGGCTGCGTAGGCTTACCTCCATGAGTTCAACCAAGTACATCGTCCTCAGTGCCAGCCTGCGGGAAGGCAGTCGTAGTCGGATCCTCGCCCAGGGCGCACTCGACAGGTTGAAGAGCGCCGGGGTCGAGGTGGAGTGGATCGATCTGGTGGATACCCCTCTGCCCCAATGCGACGGGGGGGCCTGCTATGGGGACCCGCGGCTGCATGAGTTCAAGGCCAAGATGGAGGCGGCACAGGGGTACCTCCTGGCGACTCCCATCTACAACTACGACGTCAACGCGGCCCTCAAGAACGTGATCGAGCTGACGGGACGGGACGTGTGGACTCAGAAGGTGGTCGGATTCTTGTGCGCAGCAGGGGGCCAGGGCAGCTACATGGCCGTTTCCAGCGTCGCTGCGAGTCTGATGCTGGATTTTCACACCTTTATCCTCCCGCGCTTCGTATATGCGACCGGTGAGGACTTCGACGAGCAGAATCTGGCCAGCGAGACCATCGGGGAACGCTTGGATGGGGTCTGCTCGGAGCTGGTGCGGGTGACGGAAGCCCTGAAGGGCGACTGAAACCCCCTCTAGGGGTCCGAAGGGACCCTCGCCCCCGCCCAGGCCAGCAGCACGACTGGTAACCTATGCCTATGTCACGCGAGCGCAGCTTCCACGACCTCTACGCCCACGGTATGGCCCGGGTGGCCGCTGCCGTGCCGCTGGTGAAGCTCGCCGATCCGGCGGCCAACGCCCAAGAGATCGCACGCTTGTACGGCCACGCGGCCGACGCGGGCGCGGCGCTCGTGGTGTTTCCCGAGCTGAGCCTGACGGGCTACTCAATCGACGACCTGGTTCAACAGCGCGCCCTTCTCGATGCGGCGGAGCTCGCCCTGCAGGAAGTAGCGGAGGCCACGGCCCAGCACTCCGCTCTGTGCGTGGTAGGCGTTCCTCTGCAGCGCTGGGATCGGTTGTTCAACTGCGCGGTCGTGCTACAGGGCGGACGACCCCTGGGTGTCGTGGTCAAGTCGTACCTGCCCTGCTATCGCGAGTACTACGAGAGACGCCAGTTCTCTGCAGCTCGGGATGCGATACGGAACACAACGCGAGTGCTGGGAGTCGAGGTGCCCTTCGGCAACGACCTGATCTTCCGCGATCGGGAGCGGACCAACTTCTGCCTCGCCGTCGAGATGTGTGAGGATCTCTGGGTGCCCCAGCCGCCTTCCGTGCGAGCGGCCATGGCTGGAGCCACTGTGCTCGCCAACCTCAGCGCCTCGAACATTACCGTGGGCAAGGACGCCTACCGTCACGATCTAGTGGCCAATCAGTCGGCCCGTTGCCTGGCGGCTTACGTGTACGCCGGCGCCGGCAGCGGAGAGTCCACGACCGACATGGCCTGGGATGGCTGCGCCATGGTCTTCGAGAATGGAGAACTGCTCACCCGCTCGGAGCGCTACTCCCCCACCAGCCAGTTCGTGATGGCCGACGTGGACCTGGAGCGCCTCGTGCAGGAGCGAGCGCGCATGACCAGCTTTGGAGACTGCGCGACGGATCACGCATCCAGCCTGGCCGAGATGCGCGAGATTCCCGTGCGCTTCGTTCCGCCCGCAGAGACGGTCACCATCGAACGAACGGTGGAACGCCACCCCTTTGTGCCCCAGGACCCGACTACCCGCGATGAGCGCTGCGAGGAGGTCTATCAGATCCAAGTCAGCGCCCTCGCCCAACGTCTCAGCGCCACAGGCACCGAACGCGTCGCGATCGGCGTCTCCGGCGGCCTCGACTCGACTCAAGCTCTGATCGTCGCCGCGCGTGCCATGGATCGACTGAACCTGCCGCGCACCAATGTGCTGGCCTACTCCATGCCGGGCTTCGCCACGTCCGAACGCACACGCACCCAGGCCTCAAACCTGATGAAGGTCTTAGGCGTCAACGCAAACGAGCTCGACATCACACCCGCGTGTATGCAGATGTTGCGAGATCTAGATCATCCCTTCGCCCGGGGGGAAAAGGTCTACGACGTCACCTTCGAGAACGTCCAGGCCGGCGAACGCACCAGCCATCTGTTCCGCCTTGCGGGCCAGAAACAGGCCATGGTGGTGGGCACCGGCGATCTATCCGAGCTCGCGCTCGGGTGGTGCACCTACGGAGTGGGCGATCAGATGTCCCACTACAACGTCAACGCCTCGGTGCCCAAGACACTGATCCGACACCTGATCGGGTGGGTGGCCACGCGCAGCGAATGTAAGGCCGAGACCAGCGAAGTGCTGCGTGCCGTACTCGACACCCCCATCAGTCCCGAGCTCGTGCCCGGCGACGACGCCCAGGGTTATCCCGCCCAGGTCACCGAGGATCTGATCGGCCCCTACGAACTGCACGACTTCAGCCTCTACTACCTGACCCGTCGCGGTTACAGCCCGGCCAAGGTCGCCTACCTCGCCTGCGAAGCGTTTACGAAAGGCCCCGACCCCGCCTACACCGAAGCCCAGGTGTTCGATTGGCTCGAGGTCTTCCTGAAACGGTTCTTCGGTTCGAGCCAGTTCAAGCGCTCGGCCATGCCCAACGGGCCCAAGGTTGGATCGGGCGGCTCCCTCTCCCCTCGCGGCGACTGGCGCGCCCCCTCCGATGCGGGCGCCCGCACCTGGCTCGACGCGCTGGCGAAAGCCCGGACATGGGCTGAACCCAAAGACGGCGATTCCAAGCAGGAGTCCTGACGTGCCAGTCGGCTTCCAAGGGGGATCGCATCGATGAACCTGGAAGCGGCGAGTGTGCTGGCTGGAGAGTGGATGGACGAGGTACGGGTGATGCTGCGCTCCAGCTTCCGCGCCGGCTTGGAGGTGCATACAAAGGCAGACGCGTCGCCCGTGACCGAGGCGGACCTGCGGGTGGAGCGCTTCCTGCGGGAACGGATTCTCGAGGCCTATCCCGAGCATGGATTCCGAGGCGAAGAAACTCTTGCCGTGGAAGGCACCACGAATTGGCAGTGGATCGTAGATCCGATTGACGGGACACGTTCCTTTGCCAGCGGTCGGCCCTTATTCACAAGTCTCCTCGCACTGGTGGAGGATGGGACACCCAGGCTGGGGATGGTTGAGGCTCCAATGACCGAGGAGCGCTGGGTTGCTCACTCGGAAGGGCCGAGCCTCTTCAACGGAAACCCTATACACGTTCGAGAGCCGCGGCCCTTGAAGGACGCAGTGGTGATCGTCAGCCGGCCCGGGTCATGGGTCGGCCCCCATGCCGAATTCCTGGATCGCTTGCAGGCCGCCTGTCACTGGCTCTTCTTCGAGAACGACGCCTACGGCTACGGACAATTGGCCCGGGGCGACGTGGACCTTGTTGTGGAGCGCGAGCTGAAGCTGGTCGACATCGCGGCCGTCGTCCCCGTGGTCAAGGCGGCGGGTGGCGTGATCGAGTCTTGGAGTGGGCACGACGCGCTGGAAGCGGAGAAGTCGATCGCGGGAAGAGTGATCGCCGCAAGCAACGCGAGTCTATTGGATGAAGTCAGGGCTCTTGGACTAGTCACCGGCTAGCCATGACGCAGACCTCGCACTCCTAGCGCATGCTCTCTAACTGAGCGCGGAGCTT
>JAPKBO010000006.1 GCA_028823395.1 Planctomycetota bacterium
TCACTTCACCGCCTGGCTGGAAAACAGACTCCGCACGGAGCGAGAGACCCCATCGGCATCTAACCCCAGCTCCGTCAATTGCTCCTCGCGAGTCGTTTTGTGCTCCAAGAACCGGTCGGGGATTCCCAAGACCTTGACGTGCATGAGCGAAAATCCTCCATGCACCGGCCGCATGCGACTGCAACTCTCGAGGACCGCAGAGCCAAAGCCGCCGGCACGCTGGTGATCCTCAAGGGTCACGATGTATTTCATGGTGCGCGCGTGTTCGGCGAGCAGCTCTTCATCCAGCGGCTTGACCCAGCGCGCATCCACCACAGTGATAGGTGTCCCTTGCGCCTCGAGAATTTGAGCTGCAGCCAGAGCCACCTCCACCATGGCACCAAGCGCCCACAAGGCCACCTGCCCACCACTGCGCAGTACCTCAGCCTTGCCAGGCACCATTTCCCGCCGCTCCGCCTCGTGTACGGCTTCCTGCACGGGGCAGTTCCCCCGCGGGAAGCGCAACGCCACGGGGCCATCCTGGGCCAGGGATGCGGCCAGCATGCGACGCATGTCCGTCTGATCACGGGGCGCACCAAGGGTCATGTTGGGCAGCACGCGCAGGTAGGCTAGGTCAAAGACACCGTTGTGGGTGGGCCCGTCCTGTCCCACGGGACCAGCGCGATCCATGGCAAGCGTGACCGGCAACCCCTGCAGGGCAATCTCCTGAAAGACTTGGTCGTAACCGCGCTGCAAGAAGGTGGAGTAGATGGCCGCCACAGGTCGCAGACCCGAGCGCGCCATACCTGCAGACATAGCCAGCAGGTGCTGCTCAGTGATCCCCGTATCGTGGAATCGGCCCGGGAAGCGCTCAGCAAACGCGGTGAGACCGGTACCCGAAGGCATGCCCGCCGTCAGGGCCCGAATACGCACGTCACCCTCCGCCAGAGAGCACAGGGCCTGAGCAAAGGCCTTGGTGTAGGGCACAGGTTTAGGCTCAGAAGCCGCCGCTTGATCCTTGGAGGAAGCCTCGGCCTTGCCCGCGGGCGCGGAGGGTCCAACGGCATGGACCCGCTCCGGATGGTTCGGCGCTTTGGGATGCCCCTTGCCCTTCTCTGTCAGGCAATGCAAGACCACCACACCCTCCAATTGGCGTACACGCTCTAGGGCGCGCACAAGCCCATCCACATCGTGGCCGTCGATGGGTCCGACATAGGTCACCCCAAGCTCTTCAAACACGTGACCGGGAACCACCGTGTGACGCATGACCTCGCCGATGTCGTCGATGGCCTTGTCCAGCCGAGGACCCACAACCGGAATGGCGTGGATCAAGTTCTTGGTCTCCTGGCCCGCGCGCTGCACCAGTCGGGCGGAACGGATGCGAGAGAGGTAGCGCGCCAAAGAGCCGACCGATTTGGAGATCGACCACTCGTTGTCATTGAGAACCACGAGCATGCGACTGCCTAAAGCGCCCGCGTAATTCAAACCCTCAAAGGCTACGCCCGCTCCCAGGCTGGCATCGCCAATGACAGACACGACGTGGGGCGGGTCCTCTTCGAGGGCCGCTGCGGCCGCCATGCCGAGGCCCAATGAAATGGAGGTACCCGCATGCCCCGTATGGAACAGGTCGTACTCGGACTCAACCGGATTAGTGAATCCGCACAGACCTCCTGTGCGCCGCAGTTGAGCGAAACCTTCACGACGCCCGGTCAGGATCTTGTGCGGATAACACTGGTGACTCACGTCCCAGACCAGACGGTCGCGCCTGAAGTCGAACACTCGGTGCAGAGCCACCGTCAGCTCGACAACGCCCAGGTTGGACCCCAAGTGACCACCGGTGTCCTGAACGCTCTGTAGGAGGAAGCCCCGCAACTCATCGCACAACCCGGGCAACTGCTCGGCCTCTAGGGCGCGCAGTGCAACGGGTGACTGGACCTGATCCAGGAGCGGATAGGTGCCGTCAGGGAACTCTTTAGGAGGGGAGGACATGGCCGAATGGCCCCCATCATACCCCGTCCGCGCCTTACCTTCTGCACGTCAGGCTATGAACGCGGCGACCTAGCGTGTGCGGTCGAGCAGATGGTCCACGAGAGCCAAGGCCAATCCCCCTTCAGGACAGCCCACCTCTAAAGCGGTTTCGCGGGTCTCCTGGGCTAGAGACCGGGCTTCTTCCCGGGCCCCATCGAGTCCTAGGGTGGCCACCAGGGTCGCCTTCTGGGCTGCCTCGTCCTTACCTGGAGTCTTGCCGAGCGTGCCCGCATCCCCCGTGACGTCGAGCAGGTCATCCACAGCTTGAAAGCAGAGGCCCAGGCCCCGTCCGTAGCGTGCCAAGCCCATGCGCTGCTCCGCGGTGGCGCCACCGGCCACGGCGCCAAGCTCCACCGCAGCAGCTATCAGGGCTGCGGTCTTGGAGGAATGGATGCGTCGTACTTCGTCCACGGCGATCGCGTCACCCCGCCCGGTCGCGGCGAGATCTAGAGACTGCCCACCCACCATGCCTGCAGGACCTGCAGCATGCGCCAGGATCGCCACCGGCTCAGCGGAATGAGCCGTACGCGCCAGCCACTCGAAGGCCAGACTTTGCAGTCCATCCCCCACCAGCACAGCCTCGGCCTCACCGTAGACCTTATGCACCGTTGGCCGGTTCCGGCGCAGATCATCGTCATCCATGCACGGCAGGTCATCGTGCACGAGGCTATAGGTGTGCAGCATTTCAATGGCAACAGCAGATGGCGCGGCGTCTTCGTCCTGCCCGCCCATCTGGGCGCAGATCAAGCGCACGAGCGCCGGACGCAGTCGCTTGCCTGGACCCATCAGTGCATAGCGCACGGCCTCGCTGTGGGCCGTGGGGCCCAAGTCCAAACTGGACAAAGCCTTCTCCATGTGGGCATCCGCCCAAATGCGCGTCTCCGCCAGCCAATCCACGAGGAACGACTCTTCCACAGGAGAGCTCATGCCTCTTCGGGGGTGTCCCCATCCACGTCAGGGTCTCCGGCGTAGGGTGTCAACTCGCCCTCCACCTGCTGGCCGAGCTCCTCAACCTGCCGGCGGTAACCCTCAAGGAGCTCCCGGCAACCGCCGAGCAACTCCACGCCCTCCCGGTAACGCTCAATCGCCGACTCGAGCCCAAGGCCGCCCTCCTCAAGGGACCCAACGATCTCCTCAAGGCGCTGGAGGCGGTCATCAAAGCTCGGGGCATCAGGCTCGGTCTTGCTGGACTTCTTGGGAGTCATGGTCGCCAGTGTAACGCACCGCGCGGCCGCAGTCGCGCTATGCTCAGCCCGTGCCCCAAAGCCCCCTGATCCGATTGCTGCTCCTGACCTGCTTGGCATGGAGTGGTGGACTTATCCGCGGTGGCTTCGCCCTTGACGACCTGGAAGTCCTGCGGAACAACCCCGTGGTACAAGGCGAGGTTCCGTGGCAAACGGCCTTTCAGCAGGACTACTGGGCTCATCAACCGGCCGGCGGGGCAGGCCACTTCAGGCCCCTGGCGACCCTCAGCCTGCGCTTGGATCACCAACTCTGGGGCCTCGAGCCCTGGGGGTACCACCTCACGAATCTCATCCTCCATCTGTGCGTCGTCGCATTAGCTGGGTGCTTCCTCACGGGCTTGGGGCCCGGGAGTGGATCCTGCGCCTGGCTGGGCCTCTCGGTGTTCGCCCTCCATCCGGCCCTATGTGATTCAGTCATCTGGATTTCGGGACGTACCTCCATGCTCTCGGTCCTTCCCGGCCTAATCGGTGCGTACGCCCTATTGCGTCCGGGACCCCTTTGGCGCACCGCACTCATCGCAGGCCTGGCCCTTGGGGGATCGATCCTGGGCAAAGAGGATGGTGTACTTTTCGCTCTGCTCCTGCCCTTGGTGGCCGCTCGCTTTGGAGGTCGGCGCAGTGCGGGAGCCGCCGCCGTAGGTGCAGCTGTAGCGCTCGCCATTTGTGGCTGGCTACGGCACCAGGCCCTCGGTCAGTGGATGCCCGCCGCAACCCACGCCCCACTCGCAGGAGTCGCTGTTGCCGAACGTCTGCACCTGGGCGGCAGCGCGTTGTGGCGCCTCTTCGTCACCTTCCTCACTCCCTTCCGTACAAGTACGCCCCAAGCCGGCATGGACATGCTCGCCGCAACCCCTCCCATCCTGGCATGGGCCAGCCTTCTCGTCCTCATGGGATCTTGCGCCACGGGGTTGTGCACCCTACTGCGAGGCTCCCATGCCATCCTCGGTGCGTCCCTTCTTCTGTCCGCGCTAGCTCTTGCGGTCCACGTACAACTCATTCCCAGCGGTGAGCTGTTTGGGCCCCGGTTTCTCTACCTGCCCCTGATCTTGGGGGTGATTCCCATGGACTTGGCACTTCGGCGGCTCCGGGACAAACATCCTTGGTTTAGACCCTGCCTTCTGATCCTTGCTCTGACTGCCGTGCCCCTGACCTGGAACCAGGCCGGGACCTACGCCAGTCGGAGAAGCTATTGGGAGGCCGTACTGGAAGACCAACCCAACTCTCCACAGGCTTGGAACGCTTTGGGCAACGCGGCCCTGGAAGAAGGCAACCCTGATGGCGCGCGACGTGCATGGGAGATGGCCGCCGGTCTGGCCCCCGATTACTCCAGACCGTGGACTAACCTGGGAGGCCAGGCTCTGAAAGAGGGACGGATTGCACAAGCACTCGATCATCTACAGCGGGCCACACGCCTCGGGCCCACCAACTCCGTGGCCTGGGCCAATCTCGGTAATGCCCTACTACGCAAGCCCGACCCGGCGGCTGCGGTAGGGGCCTATCGCAAGGCCACCGAACTCACGCCTTCGGTCGCAGCTCTTTGGCGCGGGCTGGCACGCGCCGAACATGCAAATGGTGAGATCACTGCCGCTAGGTCAGCACTCACAAGGGCACTCACGCTAAGCCCCCGCGACCCCCTCTCTCTGGATCTGGCTGAACGCTTGAGTGCAGACTAGGGCGCGGCTCAGGCACCCCACTCAAAGGTCACATCCATCGCCACGTTGCCGCCCAAGGTCGCGTGCACAGGGCACCCTAGCGCCGCCTTCTCCAAGGCCGCGCGGATCTTGTCGTCGGGCTGCAGGGGCACCCGGATCTGCACATCCAGACGTTCAATTCGGCGTGGCCCCTCGCTGGCCATGCCTTTAACCACCCGGGCGCTTGCCCCCTTTAGGTCGACGTCATGCCGCTCAGCTACGATCCCCATCAGGGTCAAGATGCAGCTTGCGAGAGCCGTGGCCACCAGATCTGTTGGGGAGAAACTCTCCCCCTTGCCCTGGTTATCCACCGGCGCGTCGGTGATCAGGGTCTGACCCGAGGGGCCGTGGCTTGCCTGTGTGCGCAGGGCACCTTGGTAGACGACATCAATTTGGACCATGGCTAATATTCCTGGTTGGAGAGTTGGTCGACGAAACTAGCACAGCCCAAGGGGCCATGCGTACTGTGTACCCATGAAGCTCAAGAACAATCCCCTAGCCCTCGTAACCGGTGCATCCGCTGGCATCGGGGAGGCAAGCGCCAGAGCCTTACACGCCGCAGGCGCGCAGGTCCTACTGGCCGCCCGACGAACCGATCGACTCCAAGCTCTCGCCGAAGAGCTACCCGGGTCGGAAACCGTACAACTTGACGTGCGCGATGCCAGCGCAGTGCAGAAAGCCCTCCAGGATCGGGCTATCGATATCGCCGTATTGAACGCTGGACTGGCGCGTGGGGCGGGACCGATTCAAGAGGGCGATCCGGCGGACTGGGACGAAATGCTCGATACCAACGTGAAGGGAGTGCTGCACTGTGCCCGCGCCGTCCTGCCGGGCATGCTTGACCGAAAACGGGGGGACATGGTGCTCCTGGGTTCGGTCGCCGGGCGCCAGGTCTACCCCGGTGGCAACGTCTACAATGCCAGCAAATTTGCCGTGCACGCGCTCTACCAGGCCCTTCGGCTGGATGCTGGCGGGCGCGGGGTGCGCTTCACCACCCTGGATCCGGGCATGGTTCAGACAGAATTCGCAGAGGTTCGCTACCGGGGTGACAAAGACCAAGCCAAGGCGGTGTACGACGGCATGCAACCCTTGGCCCCGGAGGACGTGGCGGATGCCCTGGTCTATGCGGTCACACGCCCGGCCCACGTCAACGTGGGCGAGATCGTGCTTTGGCCCACCTGCCAGAGCAGCACACGGGACGTGGCCCGCACCTAGCGCCCCGAAGCTCCAGCGCGGATAATTCTCGACCCATGAGTGCACCCCAAGAAAACTCCCTCGACCGCGAGATCGCAGCCGCCCTGGACGGCGTCGACCTTCAAGACCTGGGCTCAGATACCGATTCTGCCCCGGCTACAGGTCAGGGTAGCGACAAGCTATGGCCTGGCGTCGTGACGGGAATCAGCGGTGACGACGTCATCGTTGAGCTGGGGCCCCGCATGCAAGGTGTCTGCTCCCTACGTGAATTCGAAGCCCCCCCTGCTGTGGGTGCCAGCTTGCGATTCGCCATGCGCGGGCGGGAAGACGACCTTTGGGTACTGTCCATCCAGGCCGCCAAGGAGGTCACCGCATGGGAGAGCCTGGAACTCGGCTCCCACGTGAAAGCGCGTGTTAGTGGCCAGAACCAGGGCGGCCTTGAACTGCGCATCGGCAATAATGAAGCGTTCATGCCCGCCAGTCAGGTCTCCCTGAACCGCGACCTGGACCCCTCAACACTCATAGGGCAGACCCTCACCTGCGAAGTGGTCGAGCTCGACCGCAACCGCAAGCGTTGCGTGATTTCCCGCCGTCGGGTGGAGGAAAGTGAGCGCAGCCATGCCATGCAGGAGAGTATCGGCAAGCTACACACGAACATGGTCCTCAAGGGCAAGGTCACACGGCTCGAGTCCTTCGGGGCCTTCGTGGATCTGGGTAACGGACTCGAAGGGCTGATGCACGTCTCCAACATCTCGCGCAAGCGCGTGGAAAACCCCGCCGACCTCCTCGCCCCAGGCCAGGAGATCGAGGTGAAGGTTTTGGAAATCAAAGATGGCGGTAAGCGTATCGGCCTGGGGATGAAGCAACTCGAGCCCGACCCCTGGGACCAGGTGCCCAGTCGCTACCCCGCCGAGAGGCAGGTCACCGGCAAAATCACACGCCTGATGGACTTCGGTGCGTTCGTGGAACTGGAACCTGGACTAGAAGGCCTGCTGCACGTCTCCCAACTTGGAACCGAGAGGGTTCGGCGGGCCAGTGACGTCCTAACGGAGGGCGAGGAGGTCACCGTACGCATCGTCAACGTGGACCCCGGCGCCCGGCGCATCGCCCTCTCTCGCTTGGATGTTCGAGGAGCCATCATCGGGTCGGAAGACGCCGTCGATGCGGACGTCATTGAAGAGGCGCTAGCCAAGCCCGAGGCAGGCAACCTCGGAACAAACCTCGGGTCCCTGTTCAAGCAAGCCATGCAGAAAGGTGGCGAAGGCCCCGGCGACGCTTAGTAGCTCTCGCCTTCGGTGGGGAATTCCCCCGAGCGCACATCACCAAGGTAGTGCTCAAAAGCCTCTACCATGTCGTCCGCCATGGACGCATAGCGCCGCACGAACCTCGGACTAAAACGTGTGCAGATACCCAGCATGTCATGGGTAACAAGGATCTGGCCGTCACAGCCCTCTCCGGCCCCAATGCCAATCACGGGGACAGAAACGGACGCGGAAACCTCGCGCGCCAGCTCGCTGGGAACTTTCTCAAGAACGATAGAGAAAGCACCAGCCTCTTCAAGGCGCTTCGCGTCCTTGCGTAACTCCCGCGCTTCATCCTCGCCGCGCGCACGCACCTGATAGGTGCCGTACTTGTGAATGGACTGAGGCATCAGACCCAAATGGCCCATGACAGGAATGCCTGCAGCCACTATGCGCTGCACAGTACCGCACACACTCTCCCCGCCCTCCAACTTGACGGCCTCCACCCCACCTTCCTTAACCATTCGGCCGGCGTTGCGCAGAGCCTCGTCTGAGTTCACCTGATAGGACATGAAGGGCAAATCCCCCACGACCAGGGCCCGCTTGACACCGCGCCGCACAAGTGAGCTGTGGTAGACCATGTGTTCCATGGTGACGGTGACCGTCGTATCGAGCCCTTGCACCACGGTCGATACCGAATCGCCCACAAGGATCAAATCGATTCCGGCCGAATCCAAGAGGCGCGCCATGACCTGGTCGTAGGCGGTCAGGCACGCGATGCGCTGGCCACGTTCCTTCATGAGACCCAGGCGGCGGGTCGTGACCTTGTTGCGGCTCAGATCCTGTGACTCTTCGCCTTCGAGGGGTTCGTCGGGGGTTTGGCTCATGGTGGGACTCTCGTGTCGTAATCAGTCTAGCGCGAAGCAGGAGCCACCGCGCCCCGTAGCCAGACCTGTGCACTGAGGGCCCCGTCAAGGGCGGCGCTCATGATGCCCCCCGCGTATCCAGCACCCTCCCCGAGGGGAAATAAGTCCTCCCAACCGACCGCGGCGCGACTCCCCGCTTCGCGTGGGCAGCGCACAGGGCCCGAACTTCGGGATTCAATGCCCACCAGGATCCCGTCCGATCCGCCGAAGCCGGGAAGCATCTGATCAAAGCGCGCAAGTCCGCGCCGGAGCGCATCGCGACTGCCGGGGGGCAGTAGCTCGTCGAGCCGTCCCGGAACCGCCCCGAAGGTGTAGCTCGTCTTCAGTTCCCCGGACGAGGAACGGCCGGCCAGGAAGTCCGGCACACGCTGGGATGGGGCCGCGTAGGTGCTGCCACCCGCTTCGAAGAAGCGCTCTTCATAGTACCGCTGGTAGTCCACACCTGCGAAGGGGCCGGTTCCATGGGCTGCGAACTCCTCGGGCAGCACTGTGGTGACCAATGCTGCGTTAGCGAAGGGTGAGGAGTGGGAAGAGTTGCTCATGCCGTTAGTGCACAAGTAACCGGGCTCATTCACGCTGGCCACGATTTTGCCCCCCGGGCACATGCAGAACGAATGAACGCCCGGAAGTCCCTCTCCCGCTCGGCACTGCAGCGCGTAGCTGGCGGGGCCCAACAAGCCTGCGGGATCCCCACCTCCATAGCGCCCGCTCGTGACCAACTCCTGGGGATGCTCCACACGTACACCGAACTGGAAGGGCTTCTGTTCAAACGCAACCCCCTGCTCATGCAGAGTCTGCCACGTATCACGCGCGCTGTGGCCTAGAGCCAGAAACAGGCCATCACAAGGCAACTCCCCCTCTTGCGTCTGGACAGCGCGCGCGCGTTGCGGCGGGCCGGATTCCACGATCAAGGACTCCATGCGCACGCCGTAGTGAAAGCGCACGCCGGCATCCTGCAGGCGTGCTCGCAGGCGCGGCAGAACGGTGTGCAGCCTATCGGTTCCGATGTGGGCACGAGAGTCGTAGAGGATGTCCGGTTGCGCGCCGCAGGCCACGAGCTCTTCAAGGATGGGAACTTCCAGCGGGCTATTCACCCGGGTGTACAGCTTGCCGTCGGAGTAGGTTCCAGCACCCCCCTCACCGAAGAGCAAGTTACTGTCCTGGTCCAGATCGCCCCTGCGATGGAAGCCCGCCAAGGACTTCGAGCGCTCCTCTACTCTCTGGCCGCGATCCAACAGATCCACTTCCACCCCGTTGCGCGCTAGGACTAGGGCAGCCATAAGCCCGGCGGGGCCCGCCCCCACGACGACCGCTCGCGCCCCCCGGCGCCGCTCATCCACAACGCTAAGATCCAGCGAACCATGGACGGGCGTCTCGCGCACCGTGCCCTTCTTTAGTAGGCGGGTCAGCCGAGGCGGCTGCAAACCCTGATCCACCATCACGTCTACCTGACAGACAAAGCGCAGATCCGTGCGTCGGCGGCGGGCATCCACCGAGCGCTTGGCAATCCGAAATCCTCGCAGTTGCTCCGGCTCAAATCCCAAACGATGAGCCGCCCGCTCACGGAGGGCGGATTCTGGCTCATCGAGGGCCTGCTCTAGGTCCGTAAGCCGCCAGGTATCGATGCCTTTGTCGGAGCGAGCTGCGTTCTGATCAGGTTGGAGGGAGTCAGTCATGGTTCGCTGCCATTGTAGTTCCCCTACCACTGCCACGGGAACGGCTCCTGCCCTACCCTCTGCCCATGGCCACCGAGTTCCAAGGACCCCAACGCGAGCTCCTCGACGCACCGGACCGGGATCACCCCCCCGGCGCACGGCCCGTACTCGCCTACCGCGAGGAGGATGAGCCGGAGTATCTCGCGGGACTCGATGCTCGGGCCCGACAGAAAATTCAACTTCAGCGGCGGGGCACCTGGCACGGGGAGCTGGTTGAGCTTCGGGCCGATCAGGCCCCGGCGCTCAGTCGGCCGCGAGAAGCCCTCCTCGATGAACGCTGGCACCGGGCACGCCCGATTCTCCTACCCGGACTCCTAGAGCACGACACGGCGTGGCCCGGCCAAGCCCAGGAGCGTTTGGCGCTATTCGATTCACTTCAACGGCCCGAAGGATTGGCCGAGTTCATTTCCAATCGGCCTACGGAAGATCCACCACACTGGCGGCCCACCGGCTCACTCCCCCTTCACGATCCATCCAGAGACATCGCCTGCCTCGGCCTGGAAACCAATCCGGGCAACGGGGTATGGGTCAAGAGCGGGCACCTATCCACCTTCGATAAAGATCGCTCCCTGCGGGTTCGATTTTCAGCAGGACGCGAAGGTAGCAACGACGCCAATCGCGACCTTAGATCCCACCGACAGGTCCAGTCCCTTGCTCAGCAGCTTCTACCCGAAGTGCGCACCATCGAATCCACGCCGGCCTTGATCGAGCCTCTGGAGAACTGGATTGACGGCCCTGTATTTTTCACCCAGCACATCGGCTACTGGAACGCACCGGGTGGTGGCGCGCTAATGCATCACGACGCGTTCCGCGAACCCCTTGAAGGTGGACAACGCGGAGTGGTGTACGTGCAGCTCGCTGGCCGCACAGCATGGATGGCACTCTCCATAGAAGACCTCAGTCGGCGCGTGATCGAATTCGTGGAGTACATGCAGGAAGGGGAATTGGCCTGGGTACGGGAGGAACTGTTCCCCGACCTGGAAACATTCCAATGGCTGGAGCGCATGGTGGCTCGCTTCGGGCGGGTGCGCAAAGAACTGGGCAAGCCCGGCTGCGGCCGACTGGGGCCCCTTGTGGGCCGCGGCCCGGAGTTCACATCCCTGCTTGCCGACGCGGGTCACACGTACATCCTGGAGCCGGGCGATGGAATCGTGCTTCCCAACCAGGGGCTCGAGTGCACCTGTATGCACTCGGTGTTCTGCGCTTCCCCGGGACCCACTTATGGAGTCTCTATGGCCGTACGCGAGGCCCAACCGGCCGTTTCGGCCCAGGAGCCCGCCCCCTCTAAGCCAGCCCGGGGACACAGCGGCCCGCGACGGAAGCGACGGCGAAGGTGAATTGCTGCACGGGGTCCGAGCCTCAGGGCACCCTAGGCGGTACGCTTCCGACCGATGAGTTCTATCGACCTCCCCGCTGTTCCCGGACCTTCAGAGTTGGCCCCGGCCTTGGCCGACTTGGGCCTGGATGGCAGCAGCCTGTCCCGGCTGGGAGCCGGCGCAAAGGGAGACAAGCTTGCTGGAGCTCAGGGTGACCCAAACCCTGAGACGACGATGCAGCAGCAGGCTGCCGCGGAACTTGGGCTTGGGTCCACGTTGCTGCTCTTCCTGCCAGGCCCGCCCCCCCTGACCACCCTCGCAGCCTGGCGCAATGAACTGTGGCCGCTACTGCATGTACCCGCCTGGTACCGCTTCGACGGCCAGACGGTGAGGCGCATGGAATACGACCGCGAGACCCAGGTTGGCCAGTCCGCCCTTTCAGGAGCGATGATTGTCGGCCGACGTCGCACAGACCTGATGTCGCCCGACGCCACAGTCACGAAGTTCGACGAGAACGCTGCAGGGTGGGACGGTCAGCCCGGCGGCCCAGGCTACCCCCACTTCCGTTGGATGCGTCGCTACGTGGGCTGCTTCGCAGGCAGGAAAAAACCCAAGAGCATTCTCGACTTTGGTTGTGGAGCTGGCTGGTGCGGCATTGAAGCAGCTCGGGCGTCCAATCCGTCGACCCTGTGCGCCTTCGACCCAAGCCCGCGCATGGTTCAGCAGGCTGCACGCAATGCCCACGCATCGGGCATAGGGCCCTTCGAAGGTCGAACGGGATTTGGCGAGGCACCTCCCTTTCCCACCCAGGGCCAAGAGCTCTTCGATCTGGTAATCAGCTCTGGCGTCATCAGCTTCTCTCCGGACCCTCAGACCTGGATGGATGGAATCGCAAGCACCGTGGCACCCGCAGGAGATCTAGTCATAGGCGACATCCACCGGGAGTCCGCAGGATTCCGGGCCAGACGCCGCAAGAGACCCGTGCTCCCCGCCCGCGAACTATCTGCCTTGACGGCCGCCGAGGTTGAGGAAGGCATGGCAGCCCGCGGCTTCCACGTCGTGAGCAAATCGAGCTACCAGGTCACCTGGCCAGTGCCGCAACTCATGCACCTGAACGAGACGCGACTGAAGGGCGCCTTGACCTACCCACTCCTGTGGGCTAATCAGCTTGCGGCGGGATCAAACCGCGCCAGCGGGTTTCCTCCCGCGAACTGGTTTGACTCCTGGGTGCTGCACCTGCGGCGCCGATAGGCACCCACCCGCTCACCTCAGGCCTGCTCGGGGCGGGGAATCGCATCCCCAGAATCCATCTCGGGAGTCGAAGGAGCCGCCGGCGGCTCTTCACCTGACACAGACCCCACGTCCTCGCCCGATGCGGCCTCGCTGCCGCCCGCCTCCGACTCGCTCCCAGATTCCTCTGTGGAATCCCCGGTGGAACCCACTGCGGAATCCACTGCGGAATCCACTGTGGAATCCTCTCGAGGCTGCAGAGGACGCCCAGCAGTTCCAAAGTCGATCAGCTTGGCCAGCATCCCAACAAGATCCTCGCGCGGGACAATGGAGTCCACCTGCCCCTTCTCCAGCAGGAACTCTGCCCGCTGAAAGCCAGGAGGCAGCTCCTGCCTGATAGTGGCCTTGATAACCCGCGGGCCAGCGAAGCCGATCAGGGCCCCGGGCTCGGCCAAGGTCAAGTCGCACACCGAGGCGAAAGAAGCAGTCACTCCACCCGTGGTCGGATTGGTCTGCACGCAGATCGAAAACCCACCGGCGCTGTTGAAATCCGCCAGAGCTGAGCAGGTCTTGGCCATCTGCATGAGGGACAGCACGCCCTCGTGCATGCGAGCTCCGCCGGAGCTGGTGAACAAGATCAAGGGTAGATGGCGAACCCGTGCCACGTCCGTGGCCAGCGAGACCTTCTCGCCCACGACCTCTCCCATCGAGCCGCCCAGGAACTTGAAGTCCAAGACCGCCAGGACAACGGGACGTCCGAGGATGTCACCTGTACCGCAGATCAGTCCTTCCTTTTCGCCGCTCTTCTCCATCGTGCGAACGATCTTCTCGGAGTAAGGCACGGCATCGGTGAACCCCAAACGGTCCACCGCTTCTAGATCCGCAAACATCTCATTCCACGTGCCCGGGTCCAGCGTCATGGCCACCCGATCGCGTCCTGGAACCGTAAAGTGAAAGCTGCAACTGGGACAGGTATGCCCCTTAGCTTCCAGTTCCTTACGGTAGATCGTCGTGTCACACGAAGGGCACTTGAGCCACAGCCCCCCCGGTATGTCTTTCTTCTTAAAGCGCAGCCCGGACAGGCGACCACGCGGTTTCTTCTTCGGCTCTCCCATGTTTAGGCTTTGCTTCCTGCTGGGAGGGCCATTTCGGCAGCCGTGCGTAACTTACTGATCGTGGCGGCCATGTCCGGCGGCCCGAAGATGGCGGAACCCGCCACCAATGCGTTAGCCCCTGCCTCCGCACACAGGGGTAGGGTGGTCGGGTCGAGACCCCCGTCCATTTCCACGTGACCCTCGAAGCCCGCCTGACGCAACCAGCGGGTCTTGTCGAGGACGTCCGAGATGAAACTCTGCCCACCAAAGCCCGGGAAGACACTCATCACCAAGATAAGGTCCACGCTCTCCAGCAGAGGTTCGAGACCCTCAATGGGGGTATCAGGATTTACCGCAATGCCAACCTGGGGGACACCCTGCTCGCGAAAGGCGGCGATGACCTCGAGCGAGGCTTGCTCGCTCGGCGCCACCTCCCAGTGATAGGTCAACACCTCCGCACCGGCCTTGGCGTAGGGCGCTGCGAACTCCGCAGGATTAGTGATCATCAGATGTACATCAAGAGGAACACTCGCGGCGGCGTGGATGGCCTTCACCAAAGGCGGACCGATGGTGAGGTTGGGAACGAAATGGCCGTCCATGACGTCCACGTGCAACCAGTCCGCGCCGGCGGCCTCAGTACGCTTGACCTCCGAAGCGATTTGCCCGAAATCACAGGACAAAAGCGAGGGAGCGATCTTGATCGGAGGGGTCTGCATGGGATCTGCGTGGTGAAGACTGAAGCGGGGATTGTATGCGCCCTAGTCTAGGGCCCGGGCGCGTAAGCCTCCAGTCTGAGTTCCCCACCCCTGAAGGTCCATCGAACGTGCTAGCCCAGGGCTGCAATGCCGGGCAGTTCCTTGCCCTCTAGCAACTCCAAGGAGGCGCCCCCGCCTGTGGAAATGTGCGACATACGCGTAGCCAGACCCAGGCCGCCGACCGCCGCCACGGAGTCGCCCCCTCCCACAACGGTGTACCCGCCACACTCCGCCAGCGCCCGGCCCACAGCCTCGGTCCCGGCGCTGAAGGCCTCCATTTCAAAAACGCCCATAGGCCCGTTCCAAACCACGGTGCTGGCGTCCGCCACGGCAGCCACGTAGCGCTCGATGGTACGCGGCCCGATATCCAATCCCATCCAGCCCGCAGGTATCTCAGGCCCACACACCTGAGTGTCCGCATCAGCCGCGAAACGATTCGCCGCTACATGGTCGAGGGGCAGCAGCAACTCTACGCCCCGTTCGGCCGCCTTTGACTCAGCCGCCCTGCAAAGATCAAGCTGTTCAGGCTCCACCAGGGAATCCCCGACCTCAAGCCCTTGGGATTGAAGGAAGGTGTAGGCCATGCCGCCGCCAACCAAGATGACGTCCACACGCTCAAGGAGATGTTCAATTACGGTCAACTTGTCGGAGACTTTGGCTCCGCCAAGAATGGCCACCAGAGGGCGCTCGGGATTGTCCAGCACACGCCCAAAGGCTTCCATCTCCCTCTCAAGCAAACGGCCCGCCGCTGAAGGCAAGAACCTAGGGATACCGGAGACAGAGGCATGGTCGCGATGGCAAGCCCCGAAGGCTTCCCCCACGAAACAATCGCCCAAAGCTGCGTAGGCTTTTGCTAACTCCTCGTCGCCCCGTGTCTCCCCTTCGTGGAAGCGCACGTTTTCGAGGAGCACCGTCGTCCCGGCCTCAGCCCCAGCGATGGCTTCCGCCACGGCAGCGCCCGTCGACTCGCCCAACTTCAGCACAGGGGACCCGAGCAATTCCTGCAGGCGGGCCCCGATCGGATCCACGCGCAACGCCTCCACGACCTGCCCCTTAGGGCGGCCGAAGTGACACAAGCATATGGGACGCCCGCCCTGCTCCAATATGTAGCTAAGGGTGGGCAGGACGGCCCGGATTCGGGTGTCGTCGCGGATCTGACCCTGCCCGTCCAGGGGAACGTTAAAATCCACACGGACAAGCACGCGCTGGCCCTCCAGCGACAAGCTCTCCAGTCTGGGTGCCTTGAGTGTGCTCATGGGCGGAACGCGGCCCTCTAGAGACTCAGCGCTTTCGCTTAGCCGACTTCTTGGATGACTTGCGCGGAGCCTTGGACTTAAGGCTGTGGGCCTTTCGCATCAGCTGCACGACACGGTTGGAATAGCCGCACTCGTTGTCATACCAGGAGATAACTTTGACCGAATTGCCACCGATCGCCATCGTGGCACCACCGTCAATGATGGAACTGTGGGGATCACCAATGATGTCAGAAGAAACAATCGGATCTTCGGTGTAAGCCAAGATCCCTTTCAGGGGACCGCGCTTGGCCGCTGCCGCCAGAGCTTCGTTTACGTCTGCCACGGAAGCCTTCTTCTTCAGAGTCGCCACAAGGTCCACGACCGAACCCGCGGGCACCGGCACACGTAGGGAGCAACCATCCAGCTTGCCTTCCAGGTGTGGCATGATCTTGCCAACAGCGCGGGCCGCGCCCGTGCTTGTGGGAATAATATTGACGGCTGCTGCACGTGAACGGCGCAGGTCCGAGTGCGGAAGGTCGAGAACATGCTGATCGTTGGTGTAGGCGTGCACCGTCGTCATCAAGCCGTGCTTGATTCCGAACGCGTCGTCTAGAACCTTGGCCAGGGGCGCCAGGCAGTTGGTCGTGCAGGATGCGTTGGAGATGATGCGGTCGCTCGCTTTGAGCTCTCCGTCATTGACCCCCATCACGATCATGGCATCGATGGCGTCCTTGGGCGGAACCGTCAAGAGAACCTTCTTGGCTCCGGCGTCCAGGTGCTTCGTGCACGCCTCGCGGGTGGCCAGCACTCCCGTGGCTTCCACCACAAAGTCCACGCGATTGGCCCCGTGGGGCAACTTGGAGGGATCGCGCTCAGCCGTAATAGGGATGCGCTTGCCGTCCACCATGATGGCCCCTTTCATGGCCTTCACCTTGCCGGGGTAACGACCCAGGATCGAGTCGTACTTGAGCAGGTGCGCCAGGGTGGCCGGATCGGTGAGGTCGTTGATATGGACAACCTCACAGCGGGGAGTGTTCTGCAGGATCCGGAAGACGTTCCGGCCAATGCGGCCGAAGCCGTTGATCGCGATGCGCATGAGAGAGTAAAGGTGCTGTAGGGAGGTGATACTCGGCAGGAGGATCACCCTCGATACAGGCGACTAGAACAAGGATGTTGGAATTAGGAGGGTCCCAGCGAGCACGGATCGGGTCGAGGCCCAATGTTTCCGCCGGAAACGTGGTCGAGGATACCCCCGAGCACCGATGGAGACAACTGGTCTCAGGCCTAGCAGGAACCCCCTCTCCGCGTATTCTCTGACGGACGGATCGTAAAGCAAAAGCCCTGATTTCAGGATTCTGGCCCCCCCCGGCTCCCCCACGGGAGTTCACACGCCAGGCCCTGTTGATCAGGCCGGAAGGAATCAGGCTGGAATGAACCCTCTCAATTGGTGCCTAACTTCGGGACCAACAGACCTCGGCGCCCCCAACCCCCTCATTCACCTTGTCTTCACCCCAAGCTCCCTCTCCTAGTCAGACTGACGATGCATCCCCTTGGCGCGAAGCCTGGGCTGGTCGCTGGCACGCCCTCGCAAAAGTCGCTGGCTTAGACCCCAGGGAGCCGCTGGTGCTGGCCCTCTCCGGTGGTGCCGACTCGGTCTACCTCCTGCACCTTGTGGCCGCGGCGCGCATGCAGAGTTCGGTTGATGGTGACGGCCCCCACCCCAAGGTTCTAGCCGTACACGTGGACCACATGCTCCGAGGCGAGGAGTCCTGCGAGGATTCCGCCTTCTGCGCCCGAATGTGCGCGCGCCTCTCGGTGCCCTTTGCACGTCGCCGTGCTGAACTGGGCAGTGACAGTTCCAACCTCGAGGCCCGTGCCCGCAAGCTGCGCTACGGCCTCCTTGCTGAAGAGGCCATTGGTGCAGGGTGCCATGTCATCCTCACAGGCCATCATGAAGATGACGCCCTCGAAACCCTCCTTCTACGCTGGATGCGAGGCTCTTCCCTCCCAGGCCTCGCTGGCCTGAAAGCGGTGAATATCCTCCGGCCGGCCTCCGAGACTTCTAAACCCATGCGTGTCGTCCGTCCCCTGCTCAATTTGAGACGGGAAGAGGTCCGCCACCTTCTCCGTGAAGCAGGCATTGAGTGGCGCGAAGATTCGAGCAATGGCAGCCCGGCCCACACCCGTAACCGGGTTCGGAATCAGCTCCTACCCCGCATCGAGTCCACCTGCGGCCCCGCGGGCGTGGAAAACCTGCGCGCCTTCGCCAGTGCAGTTGAAGGACTAGAGGATGAGCTGGCCACCCGCACAGCGAATCTGAACTGGAACGCAAATGGCCCGACGGAGCGCCAGATATCCCGGAGTAGCCTTGATCTCGCGCACACCCTTCAGCGGCGAGCCCTTTGGCGCTTGCTGTCCGAAGGTACCGGTCGGCCGCCGTCTCACACTCTGCTGGCCATCCTGCAAGAGGACCTGGAGAAGAAAGTGCAGGCGCGCCACACTCTGCCCGGCGGTTGGCACCTAGATCTGGGCGCGGACACCCTTGTCCTGACCCCACCAAGCGCACTGGCCTGAACGCAGGACGCCCTTCTGCAGCGCGCTACGGAGTTAGGCGCTAGGTCTGTGAGACCCGCAAAGCGGGCGCCACGGCATGGCCCATACCGAGAGCGGCCCCAGCTCTTGCCCCATCCGGGTGACTTCCCTGGGTCGGGCCTATACTCTCTTCCGGAAATCAGGTTCCAGCCCTCGGGATCTGCTCCTGGACCGTCCGCCCTCGATCCACCCATCCAACTCCCTTCGCCCTTGCCCCGTTCCCTACAAGCCAACCGCCAAGCCGTGCACAGGCGCATTGAGCGCGCCGCAAAGGCTGCGCACAGGGACCCGGCGGACATTCAGTTGCTGCCGGTGACGAAGGCCGTGGACCACGCCACGACCCGAGCCCTCTATGAATTGGGCGAACGGGAACTTGCCGAGAATCGCGCCCAGGCCCTGGAGGACAAGGCAGCCGCCCTGAACGACATGGACGTGCGCTGGCACTTCATTGGCCACCTCCAACGCAACAAGGCCCGCCGAGTCCTTAAACGGGCGGAGGTCATGCACTCGGTGGACTCCATGGCCTTGACCTCAGCGCTGGCGCGAATCTGCGCCGAGGAGAACTGGCAACGCCAGATCTACCTGCAACTCAACCTAACGGGTGAGGACGCCAAACACGGGATGCAGGTCGCCGAATGCGAGGAAGCACTAGCCCTGGCAGGTGAATCCGACCATCTGCAGGTTCTGGGGCTAATGGGCATGGCCCCCCTGACTCCGACGGATCAGTGCAACGCGGACTCTGTTTTTAAAAGCATGGGCCATTTGGCTCGGCAATTCGAATCTGAGAACGCAAGCCAGTTCGCGGCAGGCCATTGCGGTCTCTCCATGGGGATGAGTTCGGACCTGGAATCCGCCGTCAGCGCAGGCAGCACCTGCCTGCGAATTGGGAGCGACCTGTATGTCGAATCCGAGGAGGGACAACTTTGAGCTCATCCAACCTGATTATTGAGGTGACTGGCGAAGGCCGCGAAGTAAACCTGCCCCAGAGCGGTCAACTCGTCATCGGATCAGACCCAGAACGGACCGACCTTACCCTCGACGATCAGGGCATTGCGCCCGTGCACTGCACGGTGGGGCGCATTCGAGGTGGCGGCTGGGCCCTCAAAGACATGGGCTCAGACTACGGATCTCTCGTCAACGGTCGTCCGGCCACCACCGTGCGCCTCATGCACGGCGACGTCATCGTCATCGGCTCAAAGCACCTGCGCATCAAAGATCCCAGCCTGCCCCAAGAACCGAATGTGGACGAGCCCGCACCGCAGGCCAAACCCTCTCCTCCCCCCACGCACGCTCCAGCGCCGGCCGCCCGGAGTTCTCAGCCAAAGTCCGGAGCCCCCGACCTGCCTGGCTATCGCTTAGATTCCCTGCTAGGACGCGGCGGCATGGGCCAAGTCTGGCTCGCGACACAGGTAAGCCTGGACCGTCGCGTAGCCATCAAAGTGCTCTCAGCTGGGCTAGAAGCGGACAGCGCCTTCGTGGACCGCTTCCAAGCCGAGGCCCGCGCTGCAGCCGCCCTGGCCCACCCCAACGTAGTAACGGTGCACGATGTCAGCGAGGCAAACGGGCACCACTTCCTGACCATGGAGTACATGGGCGGGGGCTGCCTGGAGTCACGCCTTGCCGAACTAGGCCCAGTACCGTGGCAGGAAGCCCTAAGCATATTGCGCGATGCCGCCCGCGGCCTGGAATACGCCGAGTCCAAAGGCATCGTTCACCGGGACATCAAGCCCGCCAACCTGATGTGTTCCGAGACGGGCCTAGTCAAGATTGCCGACCTGGGCCTGGCCGGTAGCGTGGAACAGGATGAAACCACCGAGGGGGGCAAGATTTTCGGCACACCGCACTTCATCGCCCCCGAAGTGGTGCGCGGAAACCGTGCCGACGCGCGCAGTGATCTCTACTCTTTGGGCGCCACGGCCTATCGCATCATCTCCGGACACACCCCCTTCGAGGGCGAAAGCAGCAAGGAGATTCTGCGCCAGGTACTGCATGAAGAAGCGCCCGATCTACGCGACTTTGCACCCGAGATACCCGATGGGGTCAACAGCCTGATCGCGCGTCTACTGGCCAAGAAACCCGAGGAGCGGCCACCCTCCGCCGCCATCCTCCTGCGTGAGATCGAAAGACTCCTCACTCACCAGGGCCAGAATTCGGATACCCAGGGGACTCCGGGTTCCACCAAGAAGGCTCCAGTCGGTTTGATCCTAGGCGCCCTGGCCGTCGTCGTCCTGGGAACCATTTTCGGGGGTGGTGGTGAAGACCCCATTCCAACTCCGAAGCCAACCCCAAATGAACCCGAGGTGCCCCAAACAGGTCCGACCCCCACCGAGGGGCAGGCTGATTCGGGCGGCGACGGGCAAGGTGAAGACACGCCGGAGGTCCCCGAACAACGGGGCGATCAGAGCGAGCAACTCGTGGAACTTGAAGCCGAGAATGCTCTGTATAAGTTGAGCGATCGAAGCCTTACCGATGAGAATCGCATTATCGAACTCCGGGCCGTGGCTAAGCGCTACCTTGGAACAAATGCGGGACGCCGTGCAGGAGAGGAGGCGTCGCTTCTCACCGCCAGGATTGCAGCGGAGGCTGAAGCCACCGCAGCTCGCGGCCAGCTCCGAGAGGGTTTATTGGAGTCCATGAAGCTTGCAGCCGCCCCATTCGCCACACAGCCCGGCTCCAGACCCACCCCAGGCCATGCTTTGCGCGCCCTCGCTGCAGTGCCCGGCCAGCAGGAATGGAACGACGACCAAGTATTCTTGGATGCTCGAGGAGTCTTGCAGCACACGGTCCTTGCGAACGCCCTGGCTTGGACCGAGGAGCGCTGGGCCGCAGCCCTGAAGTTGAGGGATGCCGGAGACTTCAAACGTCTGGATGAGATTCTGGTCAGCATCCTCCCCCCCGCGGACCTGCCTCCCCTTTGGGAAGGAACCCCGCAGGCGACGCAAGACTGCGCCAGTGCACTCCAAAAGCTTGGGCGCGAGGTGAGCGACACCCACGACATGATCCCCGTCCTGGAATCCCAGCACTATGCTGAACGGTCCCAAGCCGACATCGAAGCGATCGCCAAGGGCGTAGGCCCCTCTAGCGGGGTACGCACTTTGGTTCGCAACATCGACCTGGCGTCTCTCGCCGAGCGCCTATCGGAATTGCAGCAGGGCTTATCGAGCCCCGCGGCCCGCGCGACTCTGACCTCGCTTGGTGAAAAGGTCGAAGCCGGGCACCGGGCCTTGGAGAGCCTTGTAACCACATGGGAACAAGGCCGATGGAAACGCCACCAGATCCAGGATCCAAATGGTGGCCGCACATCGCTGTTGGCTGCCGGAGCAGACTCCACGGGCCTACGACTCATGATCGACGGCGTCGCCCGACACACGCCCTGGTCTGCCTGGCAAGACAACACGCGGGCCTTCGAGAACCTGTTCACCGGCCGGCTTGACCGCGCCTGGACGGGCCCGGAGATCGAGGATATCTCCTCCGCACTCATGCTGGCTTCTATCAGCCAGGCCCTGGGCCATATTCAAGGACTGGTTGGCGGCACCGGCTCCTTCAAGACCTCCCTTCCCAGAAGCGCAGCACAGGACATCGAAGGCAGTTTCGCCACGGCCATGGAGTGGGCCGAACGAGCCCCCCAAGAAGGCGGAGCCGAAACCGCCCGCGTTGAGATCGCCCGTGAGGCCGCCGTTTCCAAAATCCTGATCGCCGCGTGGCTGGCCGGCAAGGATGGGCGCTGGGCAGAGGCCGCTTCGGCCCTCGAATTCGCCCTGAGGGAGTACCCAGGGTCTTTCCTTGTCCTGCTCCTCTCCGATGGCACTGAAATCGGGAAGGCCCCCGCCACCACCCCCTCTAAAGGGGATAAAGAGGCGGATGACGATCCCGTGACCCTCGACGGAGAGGGCTCCGGCAACGAGTCTGATTAGAGCTCGCACTCGGGGCTCGATCTGTGCGCCATTTTCTGCTGGAGTAGCCCCCATGGATCCCATGCGCCTAGACGAATGTGTGGCCGCCGCCGCAAGCCAACTTGAAGAAGAAGGCGTGGGCGCTCCCCAGATCCTGTTCCTGCTAGGCACCGGAACCGGGACCATGACCAGTTCACTTCTCGGCGCGCGGAAGACCCACCTGGACCAGATCGAGGGCATGCCCCTGATCTGGAGCGAGCAGACTCTGCACAGCGGCCGCATGGGTGGCATCCCCGTCTGGCTCCTGGAGGATGCTCCCGGCGACCTGGAGTTCGGTGAGGGAGGAGGCCCGGCCCATCCCCCCTGGGAACGTGCTTTCCCAGTCTGGCTGGCGGCCGAACTCGGGGCACGCCTTTGTGTGTTCACGGCAGCCGGTGGATCGCTTGTGGAGGACCTACGCCCTGGCCAACTTGCAGTCCTTCGCGACCACATCAACCTCTCTGGCACGACGCCCCTGTTAGGTATGGGGCAGACCCGCCTCGGTCCCCTATTCCCGGATCAATCAGAGTTGCACAACGAGGCCCTCCGCGCCCTGTCATTGGAGCGCGCCACGGAGCGTGGCATTTCCCTCAGCCCACGCATCGGCGCCTGCGTCCAGGGACCAGCGCTCAGCACCCCAGCCGAGCGTGCTTGGTTCGCCTCCACTGGGGCAGAACTCTTCGCACAGGGAATGGCCGGCCCACTCCTGGCTTGCGCCCATGCGGGACTGACAGCGCTCACACTGGTAGCCATCACGGACGGTCCCGTCCCAGGAAAGGGCCCATCGGAAGGCCTAAACATGGCAGAGCTGGTCGCTAGTGCCGAGAAGGCCGCGCCTGCCATGGAAGATCTAATCCATAGTCTCCTCGCGGACTTGGGTCGCGTCGCCAGCGAACGGGAGGCGGAGTACTCATGAGCCATCCGATTGCCGTCTTCGTCTCCGGCACAGGCCGCCACCTCGAGAACTTCGTTCGCCTGGCCCTGGCTGGCGAGTTGGATGCACGCGTGAGCCTCGTACTCTGTGATCGCGCCGAAGCAGGAGCCATCGAACGCGCACAGAAGTACGGTTTGCAGCCCGTAACACTACTGCCCGCCGACTTTGAGAACAGTGAGGCCTTCAGCCGAGCCGCCTTCGACGCCGCTCGCGAGGCCGGCGCAGAGACCATCCTCTTGGCCGGTTTCCTACGACTGCTGCACATCCCTGCCGACTGGACGGGGCGAGTCCTTAACATTCACCCCTCCTTGCTCCCGGCCTTCGGGGGTAAGGGATATTACGGGCACCATGTACATGAGGCCGTGCTTCAGCGTGGCTGCACGATCTCTGGTTGCACCGTGCACTATGTGGATCAGGAGTACGACCACGGACGAATCCTGGTCCAGCGCACAGTGCCGGTACTCCAAGTGGATACGCCCGAAGATTTAGCGACGCGAGTTTTTGATGAGGAACTCATCGCCTTCCCCGAAGCCCTGCGCCTCCACATGCAAGCTCTACCGGCCGCACATGGTGCCGAGAAAACCTCGGGGTGAATGACCTCCTCCTCGCACTGGCCGGAGCCTTCGCGGGGCTCCTATACCTTGCTCGCGAGCAGAGCAGGGTGAGCGTAGCCAAGCGCGGATTTGGAGAGCAACTCCTACACCAGACCGCCCTACTCAAACGACGCGCCGCAGTCGTTACCGAATACCAGGAGTGGGCCCAACGCTCGGGCGCCACCCCCACCGCAGATCTAGAGCGCTTCAGCGATCACCAAACCCAGGCTGAACACTGCTGCAACAACCTGGGTCGTAACCCGGGCGACCAACAGGCACTAGAGGCGTTCAAGGCCAGCGCGATCCAGATGATGGGCTCCCGCGAGGCCCTTGCCATCGCAGCCCAAGAGCAGAGCGTAAAGGCGCAAGGAGAGCGTGGTCCCGTCCTCATGGGAGAGCTAGAACGGCTAGATCAACTGCTTTCGGATCAGACCCAAACAACGTGCACCCTAGCCGAATTGCTCGACCAGACCCGTCGTCGCCCGGTCGCGCGCCTCTCCAGCCTTGTAGCCCACTTCGGAATTCTCCCCGGGGCATCCTGGGGATTTCGTTCCTAGCACTTGGCACTAGGCCGCGGGACCGTTCGGTAAGACGGAATCCCCGAGAGCCCCCCCGGTTTTGATTGTCAGTCGTTCCAGTCGGTGCGCCAGGTTTCCAGATGTAGGGACACCGCTCGCACGCGGAGCCAAACCAACCCGCAAGGTGATGGCTGCGCGCGTCCACCCGGCCGCACCGGCCGGATCGCCAAGGGCGTGCTCATGAAGCTTAGCCAAGGCCTCAGAGGCCAAAAGGGCGAAGCCATCCTTGGCCGCCCCTCCCCGGGTCAAGGCTTCCAATGCGGCTCGGGCCACTTCGACCCGTCCTTCCAGCCGCAAGCTCTCTGCGCAGAGCCACCGCCACTCCCGGCACTCTTCTCCACCCTCAGCCAGACGATCCAGAGCACGCCCCATCCAGTCGAGAGCCTCGGCTCGTTGGCCGGAACTCCACAGTGCGCGGCCCACGGCCCAAGCCCTCCTCGCCGGGCAGCCGGTTAGGGCCTGGCCGTCCTCCCCACCGCCCGGTCCCTCCTCGGAAAGGGAGAACCCCAGATGTGCGGTCAGGGTGACCAGGGACAGCACGTCCAGCAGATTGTGGTGAAAGACCCCCTCCAAGCGGTGCGGGCGGCCTGCGAGATAGTCGAACCAGGCTTCAGGCGCCATGGACCCGGGTAGATCTTGCTCCCGCTCCAAACCCAACAGACCCCGCTCCAGAGTCTGCAGCCGGTTGTTCTCGAACTGGCCGCCGTTCACCCTTCGCATGGGGTGATAGAGGTCCAAGTGCGGAAGATCCTTGAACGGCGAATCCACTCCAACAATGCGCATCTTGTCCTCAAGGCGGTGCCGGTCGAAGGACTTGCCGAAAAACGACACAACGGATTTTGCGCCTGAGATTCGCCGGGCCGTCTCCGCGAGGAGAGCGGCCTCTTGCTCCGGTCCACCAAGGAAGCCCTGCCAGACCTTGAATGCACCGCCCTCGAACCATCCCAAGCCAACCATGAATACGTAGGTGCCCGCCCCACCGGAGAGGCCTGTGGTCTCCGTGTCCAAGTACACGGCGCGCTCGGGATCCAGGTCAGCCAGGCTCTCGTCTCCACACAGCAAAGCGAAAGCCCTCGGGTCGAGCCCTTTGACACCCCCGAGGCGCCAAGCTCCATGGGACGTGTCCCGTTCAAAATCCTGGCAGCGTGCCAGATAGTCCCCCGCAGGCCCCCTGCATTGCCCTAGGTCGGCCGGATCGCCGCTAGTGTGGGTACCAGGATCATCCAGCAGTTCGGTGCCCACCGGCGGCTCTGGGAGGGACTCGGAGCCGGCCCTGGGATTAGCCGCACCACGGCCCAAGAGGCGCGCAATGCGCTCGCGGGAAACGCCCGGACCACCTGGAGCGCCTGCGGGACTCACGGCGCCTCCAGCTCTCCCGCCGCAGCGCTGGATGGCTCGGGGGCCTCACACTCATGGGGCCCAGGCCCGGACGCCAAGTGTTCCAGCAAACGTGCGGCGGTCTCCTTACCCAAAGGCCCCACCTCAGCTAAGGGCCCCACACAAGCTGGGCATCCCTGGGTGCAAGAGCACCGCACCAGCACTTGTCGGGCAGCGATCAAGAGGGAACGATGCTCGCGGAAGACCAACTCACCCAGGCCAACCCCACCCTGCACCCGGTCATAGAGATAGAGAGTGGGCCGCTTGAAATGGGGTGAACGCACCTGGGTGGAGATGCCCAAGTCGCTGGGCGAGCAACGCACATACAAAGGCGCGACACGCCGGAGAAGATTGCCCATTCCCCGCCAAGCCGAACCGCGATCCCCCCCTGCGAGCCCTAGATCCGCCGCCGTGGATTCGGACAACGTCAGCACGAAGGCCTCGGTGGTCAACTCTTCCGGCGGAAGGTGAATCTCCCCCGCACCTACGTTTTCGCGACTGTAGAAACGCACCTTCTTGTACTGCGTGGCGAGGGTCGTTACATGCACCTCCCCCCGCCAAACGGAGTAGTCTTCTCCGCTGCATAGATCTCCGTCCTCAGGGAGAGCACTCATGGTCCCGGAGGTTCCAGCGGCACCGGCGGCCACAACTTCAGGAGGAACAGGATGCGCCTCTCGCTCGCGCTGAGAGTGAGCTTCGAGCCGCAAGACCCGGACCTCGGTATTCGTCTCCGCATCGGTGAAGTAGTCCGAGTCCACTTTGCGCGCGTAGGCCCTACGGTTCGTGTGGTCGAAGCGCTCGATACGCCAGGTCACTCCCTGCACCTGATAGATGGCGCCCTCGTGGACCTGGGTGATAGAGCTCTCGCGGTCCACCTCGCCAATGGCGCTGCCTGTATCCATGTCGAGCACCAAGACGTTATCCGCCTCACCACCGTTCAAGGACACGTCCTGAGCGGGATAGGCGTCCGCCATCCAGTACCAGGTCGAACCGCGGCGGTGCAGGAAATGGGACTCCTCACAAAGGTAGTCCAGGATCGGTGCCGCTGGCGTCTGATCGTAGTCGGGTTCCCCCTTGAGCCCGCCGGTTTCTGGATCCTCGTGAAAGGGCAGCTCGAACGCCGCGCACTTGAGCTGCTCGGAAAGGATCACCAGATTGTCGGGGTCGCTCGCCAATTCCTCCTTGGGCGCGGCAAAGAGCCAATCGGGGTGATGCACCAGGAACTGATCCACCGGCTCAGAGCGCGCAATCTGGATCACAAGGCTGGGCTTTCCACGTCGGCCCACACGCCCAGCCCGCTGCCAGAAAGAAGCCTGACTGCCCGGATACCCCACCAGCACGGCCACGTCTAAAGCGCCGATGTCGATGCCCAACTCCAGCGCGTTGGTAGACACCACAACCTTGACCGTCCCGTCCTTGAGACCACTCTCTATCTCGCGCCGCATGTCGGGGAGATAGCCCCCCCGATACCCGCGCACCTGCTCAGGATCGAGCCCCATGCGCGCAGCACCCTCCTTGAGGTAGCGGGTCAGGACCTCCACCGCCGTACGCCGCCCGCAAAAGAAAATGACCTGCCGATTGGGGGCGCAAACCTCTCGCGCCAAGTCCCGTGCCTCCTCAAGCGCATTGGCGCGCAGACCAGCCACGGGGTTGACGATGGGAGGATTCAGTACACCGAAGGTGCGCGCACCCGAAGGGCTGGCATCCTCATCAATCACCTCAAGATCCCGGCCGAAGAGCCGCCGCGCGTGGGCACCAGGATTCTTGAGCGTCGCAGACGAAGCTATAAAAGTGGGGTTCGCCCCGTAGTGCCGGGCGATGCGCAGGAGGCGTCGCAGCACATTAGCCACGCTTGATCCGAAGACGCCGGTAAGGGTGTGCACTTCATCGACAACCACATACTTCAGGTCACGAAAAAGCTCCGACCACTTGGCATGGTTCGGCAGGATCCCCTGGTGCAGCATGTGCGGATTGGTAAGGATCATGTGCCCGCGGTCCCGCAGGCTGCGCCGAACGGACGGCGGCGTGTCGCCGTCGTAGGTGAAGGCGTGCCAGGGCTGTTCCAGAGCCTGCACAAGGGCCGTCAGTCCGACGGTCTGGTCCTGGGAGAGAGCCTTGGTTGGAAAAAGGAAGAGGGCGCGCGCGGACCCGTTACTCTCCAGAAGGGAGTGCAGTACAGGGGCCGTATAGCACAGGGTTTTACCCGAAGCCGTGGGCGTGGAAATGAGCACGTCCCGGCCAGCAAGTGCGGCCTCGATGGCACGTGCCTGGTGCGTATACAGTGAGTCCAGGCCCTGACTGGCCAGGACCTCCTTGAGGTGTGGATGCAGCCTATCTGGAAAAGGAGCACACGAGCCCACACGGGACTCGACCTCATGCCAGTGAACGAGCCGCGCTCGCCAGTGCGGATCAGATCGCAGGTGGGCGATCAGGTCGGGCAGCTCCCGGTTCAGACGGGACTGGCGCTGAGCGGCGGGAGAGGGATGCATTGCGGGACGGACCGGACGTTCGGGTTTTGTGAGGGTACCCTAGGCCCGAGAGTGGATCAAGGGTGCTCTAGCCCCCTTTGCCGGCCCCGTCCTGTCCCGCACCCCAACCCCGCCTCAGCGCAGCAAAGCGAGCAGTTCCCCGTGCAGTTGCGCCCGGGTTAGCACCGACTGGCTCTCACCGTAATCCGCTCGCACCTCGCCACGCTCCGTCAGGCCGATGCTTACCACGGTCTCCTCCCCACCAGCGCCCACGAGTTTCACCTCCACAACATCCGTCAGGACGGCACGCTCAGAAAGGTGCAGTTCCGCCCGAAGGTGGGTCAAGTGGTCGAGCAGAGGACGCAACTCCCGTGCCTCGACTCGCACACGCACATCCTTGTTGGGATAGATCCAGGTTCCTTGAACGCTGCGCTGGTAGAGACGCTCTTCGCCAGCCCCCCTAACCACAAGTTGCTTAAGCCGGATTTCATCCACGGTGTACACAAAACGCGACAGCAACTTCAGCGGATCCAAGTCTAAGAGTTCTCGCAGCGCGCTTCCGACCAATCCCACAGCGGATTCCCGCTCGCGTAGAAATGCAAACTGCCGAGCCCCTGTGTCTGAAGGAACCGCCGCGCCAATCCAACCGCCGTGCCGTTGATCGCCAGCTTCGACAAAGAACCCCAAACGCTTGGAGAGATCAGGGTCGAAGTAATCACTAACGGATTCATTCCACAGGTAATCGTGCACCTTCTCCTGCTCGATTACCGACAGAATCCCCTCCACGGCAGAGGGTTCCGCGGGCCGCCCCTCGCCCCACTTCCCTTCAGCGTCCAAGTGGCTCAGACTCCAGGCCTGACTGCCCGCCGTACGCGATAGGCGCAATGACCCCTCCGGCCTAAAGAGCAGCACCCTCTCGATTTCACGACGGAAGATGCGCGTCAGTGCCTCGTCATAAAGCTTGGAGGCGTCGAAGAACACAGCCTCTAGATCGCGTCCCTGGACCGTCCAGATATTGGGTAGGCCAACGCGTCTGCAGAAATACGTCCCCAACTTGGAGGCAAACTCCACCGTCTGCGCCTCGCCACGCTGGTCAATCAACGTCAAGGTGAACCAGGGCTCATGCAATCCGAACTTCTCAAGTGGAGGCGGATCGAAATCCGAGACGAACTGATCCACGCCCAGGCGCGCTAATACCTCGGCCCAGGTGGCCACAGCCGCAGGGTCCCCGTGCAAACGCAGAGGGCGTTCCATGAACCAGTTTGACTGCTGGCGTTGAACCTCAAGGTCCAGCGGAACCTGCACGTCACCGCGATAGTCCAAGCCCCGTCGGGAGATGCTCACAACGCTCTTGCCATCGACTTCAAAGATGCGCCGACTGCGCCATTCGACGAGGTCATTCTCGAGCGCGACCTCGAGGTTGCGCATGGTGCGCAGAGTGCGGCCGTCCACCTCTGCGAACACGCGCATCTGGTCCAGATCCACCGCGCCCATGCTCACCCGGTGCAGACGCTCGGTGCCATCATCGAGAAGTTCGCTTAGCTCCAGCACGGCGCGTGGAGAGGACAGGCTGGACTGGGCCAGTCCCTGCTCCTCCGCCGGCACGAGCCAAGCCGTGTTTGTTGTGACCCGCAAAAGCGCGAGAACGAGCTCCTGCCGAGCAGGATAAGCGATGGGATCCACGATATTCCAAACGCCCCTGCCATCGCGCGCGAGCCCCAACTGCATGGAGCGCTCAACGTTGTCCACCCGTATGCGATTCACCCGCGACGGATCAAGCCCTTCAAAGAGCGCGAACTCCCCTCGGCCGAAGTCCGGGTCTTCACGCTGCCCCTGGAACCAGGCGGCCAGACCGAGGCTCAGGACTAAAAGTGCCAGCAGCGCAGTCGTCACGCGACTCATCCCGTCGTTCCCCCGCGTGCACGCCGACGGGCCACTAGAATCCCCAGCAGCAGGCAGAGTCCGGGAAGGTAGCCCCAGGCCAGACGGCTCAGGAGCGGCAACGCCGTCCCGCGTTTGCTGACAGGGATCAACCGGACGTCCGGATTGCGCGCGGAGATCGACAAGCGATACTCGCGATCCAGGGTCCAGTTGTAGATGTTGCGCAACAGATCCTGGTTGTAGCGGAAGGCGCCGTTGGTAAAGGCCATGGATGACCCCACCACCACCACGCGCGCCTGGGGTTTTTCATCCATGGCGGGCTGGGGCCTCGAATCTGCAGGCGGAAACGCCGAGGCCAATGCCAACTCAAAACGTCGCCCCGTGGCCTCAATGGCCGGATCCGGGCGGAAGTCCAAGGTGGGGCCCGTCCGCCCCGGTTGGAAGCCGTCCACCCAGGATTCGGCCGAGGAGAAGAACAGCGGCGAGGTCACACCGCCAGCGGGCTGGGCCATGCGCCGCACGGGATGCGTACCCGACACGACAAAGCTGCGCTCGGCACGCTTGATCGGCAACAGCATGGGGTGACCCGCAATATTGTTCGGGCTCACGGCAAACGACGAAACCTTGGGATCTCCAACGGACAAGCGTCCGGTCTGGGGATCCACAACGGGCTGACAGACGATGCCCTCCTGAATCTCGATTCCAAAGCGCGCGCTGAGTTCACCCAGGCGGCTAGTGGCGAGGACAGAGTCTTCGGGGTGAGGAACGAGGACCATACGTCCGCCAGCTCGCACCCAAACCTCAATGCTGTCCAAGAGCTCGTCGCTTAGGGCATCGGTCGGGCCGATCAGCGAGAGGCATGCGCAGTCCTCAGGGATGGGCCCATCCGTGAGTGGATTCCAACGGCTGACCCCCAGGCCATCCTCTGCCAACTGTCGGTCGAGCTCGCTCAGCCCGCTTGAGCTTGTATCGTCCACCTCACGCTCCCCGTGCCCCACGACGAAATAGACCTCACGTGCGGCGCCACGGGTCACCTTCAGCATGGCTGAGATGATTGCTCGCTCGGCGGCGAACTCCACGATCTGAGCTGGACGCGATTCCGGAGGTGGTGCACCCGGATCGAACACGGCCAAGCCGCCGTTCAATGACACCACTTCCCTTTGGTCGCCGAATGAAACCACAACGCAGTTCTCGAAACCCCGGAGGCGGAGCTCGGACAGGCGTCGCTCGATGGCCTCAGCATCGCGAACATCATTCTCCCGCAGATCCACCTGATCGAAGCTGGCATCGCGCAGGGTCCGCATCAGCCGTCTCGTGCGCTCCTGGGCGATGTAGGCGACCTGAGTCAGGGGTGGCTCCTCGGGGCGGAAAAACACGTCCAACGTGACAATCCCGGGCAGGCGTTCGAGCACGCTCGAGCTGGCTTCCCCCACCGTATTCTGACCCGTTTCCGTCCAGTCCATGCGCACGCGCAGACCCGGCCGAGCCGCGAGCCAATTGATGAGCAACACAGCCGTTAGGGCCAAACCCACAGTCAAGACCACTCGACTGGCAATCCAGAAACGCGCAGCCATACCCTGACGCTCGCTGCCCTTTTGAACTTCACCGCTCATCCGCGCCACCTCCGGGCCTCGAGACTGCGAGTGGTCAGGAAAAGGAACAGGCCAATCCAGGTAAAGAAAAAGATCACCTCAGCGGAATCGAGGACACCTTGAAAGTAGGAGTTGCCGAAGTGCCGGCGAACATCCATACGCTCCAGCGCTCCACCGATCCAGGCCTCAGCTACCTCGAAACCTCCGAACAGGTCCGCGAACAGAACGCGCATCTGGACGAGCAGCATGCCCCCTAGTGCGGGCATCATGACCCACAGCAGGCAGGCCATGAACGCCAGGAAGGCAGCCAACAGCGGTATGTCCGTTAGGGAACAGGCAACCAGACCTATGGCCACGAAGAGGGCCGAAGACAGTACAGCTCCCAGATAGATAGTGATCACCTGCCCCCAGTCTGGTTCCACGCCCCAAAGGGACAGGGCCGCCGCGTAGATCAGCAGGGATGACCAGAGGGTCGCCATGAACGCCGTTCCCGCCAGGAACTTGCCGGTCACAACGGCCGCGTCACTAACCGGCGCGGTACGGAGATACTCGAGGGTTCCGTTGGCTGCCTCTTCGGTCAAGAGGCGCATGGCCAGCAGCGGCGACAGCACTAACATCAATGCCCAAAAGAAAAAGTTGCCGCCGAAGACGAACTCTAGAGAGGCCGTCGCGTCTCCCTGAGTCTGACTGAGAACCAGCGAAAACAGGTAGCCGTTAAGGAGCAGGGAGACAAAGAGCAGAATCCATGCCAAGGGCGCAGCAAAGAGCCCGGCCAGCTCGCGCCGAAAGATGATCAGGGTGCCCCTCACGCCTCGTCCTCCTCATCCTCGCAGCCTTCGTCTTGCGTATCGCCGGAGCCCACGGGCTTGGAGAGGTCCCGACTGCCGCCACCGTCGAAGGGATTCAGGCTGTAGAAGTTGTCCTTCTGGCCCGGAGTGCCAAGTGACGGGGCTTCAACCGCGGGCGCTAAAGGCATGAGATCCAACCCCATACCAGAGATGCCATCCAGGACTATGGGCTCAACGGAGAGGGAGACGGGGGCGGGTGCAGGCGCAGACCGCGGTGCCGGCGCGATCGAACCATCGCCCACCACTAGGCTCGCAAAGAGGGATTCCAGTGTCGGCCGTACCTCAGAGAGTTCGCGGAGGGCCCAACCCTTCATGGCCGCGAGGGCACCCACGTCCTCCCGCAAATCGCCGCTCCCGCTCAGAGTGAAGCCGTCGTGGATGCCCACGCGCTCTGTGATCTGCACATCCTCCACACCGGGCAGGGTGGCGAGCAGGTCGCGCGCGGCCTCTGCGTCCCCCACCACGGCTTCCAGACGTACGTGTCCCCGACCTCCAAGAGTCGCAATCAGTTCCTCACGCGCGCCGTCCGCCACCACGCGGCCCTCGCGCAGAATAATAACGCGGTCACTCATGCTCTCTACCTCCGCCAGGATGTGAGAGGACAGAAGCACCGTGTGCTCCCCGGCTAGTTCGCGGATCAGGGTTCGCACCTCCGCGCGCTGCAGAGGGTCGAGACCACTGGTTGGCTCATCGAGAATCAAAACCTTGGGATTGGGAAGCAGGGCCACCGCCAGTCCCACACGTTGGCGCAGGCCACGGGACAGATGCCCCACGAGCTGACGCTTGCGGTCCAACACCCCCACCCTTTCGAGAACCTCAGGCACGCGGCCCATCAGTTGCTTGCGGCCCATTCCATGTAGACGGCCCTGGAAGGCCATCATCTCCTCGACCCGCATCTCCTTATAGAGAGGTACCGATTCGGGGAGGTAGCCGATGTTCTGGCGCACTTTTAGGGAGTCACGTAGAACGTCGTAGCCGGCCACCCGGAGTACATCCGCCGAAGTGGCCGCCAGATAGCCGGTCAGGATGCGCATGCTGGTGGTCTTGCCCGCGCCATTGGGGCCCAAGAAACCCACGACCTCCCCAGGCTCAAGGGAGAAGCTCACGTCATCCACGGCTACAAGGGAGCCGAACCGGCGGGTCAAGTGGGATACTTCAATCATGGAGCGCAGGAGGGTACCCGTAGCTGAGGCGAGCCTCAACGGAGGGACACAAACCAACGCCGGGTAGGAACTCACGTTCAAACCCCGTGCCAGGAGATTTCGACTATGAATCCGCGCCTGGGGACGCCCAGGGACGGTCTGGGGCCTAACCGGTGCAAAATCGCCCCCGCCATGTGCGCTGGGCGCACACGCGCCCAGTCACCGCGAATGGGTCCCCGCCATCACAGAAAGGCCTCCAGCGGCATGTGTGGTGGCGCTATGCTGCTGCCCTCCCTCCACCCACCTATTACATCTTCATGCAACGACGCGATCTCCTCCATGGCGCTGCCCTCTTGGGCGCAGGTGCCTCCCTCTCTCCTCTCGCCGCAGCCGGACAACCGACCAGGCCTCCGGCGGGACCGGGCGCGCCCTTCAAGCTGCCCTACGCCCCACACTTCGGCATGTTCAAGAACCATGCGGGCGGCGATCTTGTTGACCAACTCAACTTCATGGCGGCCGAGGGCTTTACCGCCCTGGAAGACAACGGAATGATGCGCAAGTCCGTGGAGGACCAGAACCGGGTCGCGCAGAACATGCAGCGCCTTGGCATGCACATGGGCGTCTTCGTCTGCAACTTCGGTACGGCCTTTGGCAAGCAGTCGTTCGTCTCCGGCAAGAAGGAGTTCGAGGACAACTTCAAGAACGATCTCACTAAGGCCATCGAGACGGCCAAGCGTGTGAATGCAACCTGGATGACCGTAGTCTTGGGCGACCGCCATCCGGGCAAGCGTCAGGGATTCCAAGACGCGCGCGCCATCGAGATGCTGCGCCGCGGAGCAGAAATGCTCGAGCCCCATAACCTAGTAATGGTGATGGAGCCTCTGAACTTCCGCGACCATGCAGGCATGTTCCTTCAGCGCAGTGATCATGCCTACATGCTGGCCAAAGCCGTGGACTCTCCCGCGGTCAAGATCTTATTCGACATCTACCACCAGGCCATCTCCGAGGGCAACCTCATCCCCAACATCGACCTGTGCTGGGATGAGATTGGGTACTTCCAGATCGGTGACAACCCCGGTCGCAAGGAACCCACGACCGGCGACGTGAACTACAAAAATATCTTCCGGCACATCCACAAGAAGGGCTGGAAGGGGATCCTGGGAATGGAGCACGGAAATTCCAAGGGCGGCAAGGATGGCGAGCGCGCCGTCATCGACGCCTATCGGGAAGTGGACAACTTCTAATGGGGCTCACAACACGCGGGCTACTGCAATCTTTGGCCGCCGGGTACCTAGTGGCTTGCGGCAACCTAGCCGTCGTGGATTCGCAGCCAGAGGGCACCGCCGAACCGGCTGCGGAGCAGCAGCGCCCCAACATCCTGTTTGTCTTCACCGACGACCACGCGCCCCACGCTATCTCGGCCTACGGCTCCGTCCTCAACGAGACTCCCAACATCGATCGCCTAGCCAACGAGGGCATGCTCTTCACGCGCACGTTCTGCGGCAACTCGATCTGCGCCCCCAGCCGGGCCACGATCCTCACCGGTAAGCACAGCCACGCCAACGGCCACATCGACAACGGATCCGAGTTCGACGGCTCCCAGGAGACCTTTCCCAAGCTGTTGCGCGCGGCGGGCTACCAAACGGCCCTCGTGGGAAAGTGGCATCTTCGAAGTGCGCCCACCGGATTCGATCACTGGTTGGTCCTGAAAGGTCAGGGCCCCTACTACAACCCGCCCATGCGCTCAGAGGAAGGAACCGAGGCCATAGAGGGCTACACCACCGAAGTGCTGACGGACCTCGGGCTGGATTGGTTGCAAAATCAACGGGACCCGGACAAGCCGTTCATGTTGATGCTCCAGCACAAGGCTCCCCACCGGCGCTGGCAACCGGGTCCCAGAGAGTTGGGCATGTACGACGACGTGCAGTTCAAAGAACCCGCCACACTCTTCGACGATTACAAAGGCCGCAGCAGCGCAGCGGGCATGCAGGAGATGACCCTGCGCGACCACATGAGCACCGATCTGGATCTCAAGCTGAAAGATCCGGGCGGCATGAACGCCGAGCAGCTCGCGGCCTGGAAGAAGGTCTACGACCCCAAGCGTGAGGCCTTCGAGGCGGATCCCCCGACCGGGGATGACCTGGTGCGGTGGAAGTACCAACGCTACATGCAAGACTACCTGGCCTGTATCGCGGGCGTCGACCGTCAGCTAGGGCGCGTGCTGGACTACCTCGACGAGTCGGGCCTGGCCGACAACACGGTGGTGATCTACTCCTCCGACCAAGGCTTCTACCTGGGGGATCACGGCTGGTACGACAAGCGCTGGATGTACGAAGAGAGCCTGCGCATGCCCTTCATCGTGCGCTGGCCCGGCCAAACTCCGGCGGGGTCAAACTGCGACGCCCTGTGCCAGAACATCGACTTCGGTCCGACCTTCCTGGACCTTGCCGGCGCCGAGGTTCCGGCCGCCATGCAAGGCGTCAGCCTGACTCCACTCATGCAAGGTGAGCGTCCAGAGGACTGGCGGCGCTCGATCTACTACCACTACTACGAGTATCCGGCCGTCCACATGGTCAACCGCCATTACGGCGTGCGCACGGAGCGACACAAGTTGATCCACTACTACCAATTGGACGAGTGGGAGCTGTTCGATCTCGACCTCGACCCCGATGAACTGACGAATCGCGCGGATGACCCGGCCTACGCTTCCGTAAGGGCGGAGCTAGAAACGGAGCTCACAAGACTACAAGAGCTTTACGGCGAGACCGACCCAGAAGGCACGGTGGATCGCATCTATCCCCCTAAAGAGGACGCCTGACACCCGCTGAGAGGGAGACACGCGCCCCACACCAATCAACGTCTGAATTCATGATGGACAGTTCCCGCCCGTGAAGGGACACTGCTTCCGTTCGATATCCACCCCGTCACCCTACCCCCCGTTTGGAGCCCTTCATGGTTCTCTGCTCATCCCTGCTCTTCACCGTTTCCCTGGCGACCGCCCCGCCTCCAATGGAACCCACCGCTCCGTGCCCTGCACCCGCTTGCGTGCAGGCCGATGATGACCCCGCCGACTTGCTCGAGGACATCATGGACGAGTACCAGGAGGCGAACGCCGAACTGGGACAGAACTACCGCAGTGCCGACGAAGAGCAACGCAAGCAGATCCTAGAGGTGGACCTGCCGAAGCTCAGCGAGACCTATGCACAGCGCGTCCTGAAACTAACGAGCGCCCACCCGGGCACGGATGTGGCCTGGGAGGGCCTCTCCTGGATCGTTAGCCGGGCTCGAGGCGCTGCTTGTCAGGCCGATGCCCTCTTGCAGATGTTCAAGGATTTCAGCAAGGACGAGCGCATCGGAGACACTTGCCTGACCGTGGCTCGTGGACCCTTTACCAAGAGCACCGTCAGGGCCCTCAATAAGCTGATCAAGGACAGCCCGCACAAGGACGTACGCGGCCGGGCGACCTTCGCCCTCGCCATGCAGTACAAAGGTCTCGAGGACCAGAAGGGCTTCATCAAGCAGATGTCCCTGGTCCAGAAGAAGTTCGCGGACGTCCCGTACACCCGCGGGACCCTAGGCCCCGTTGCCGAAGGCGCCATGTTCGAAGTGCAGCGACTCCAGATCGGCATGGTCGCACCGGACATCGCGGGTGCGGACCTTCAAGGTGTCGACTTCAAGCTCTCCGACTATCTAGGCAAAGTGGTGGTGATCGACTTCTGGGGCAACTGGTGAGGCCCCTGTGTGGCCATGTACCCCCACGAGCGGTCGCTCGTGAAACGCCTCGCCGGTGAGCCTTTTGCCCTGATCGGTGTGAACAGTGACAAAGACCTCGAAGCACTTCAGGACGTTCTCCTTGAAGAGAACATCACCTGGCGCTCCTTCTGGAACGGCCCCGAAGGAACTAGCGGCCCCATCTCCACCCAGTGGAACGTGCGCGGCTGGCCGACGATCTACATCCTCGACCACGAGGGCAAGATCCGCTTCAAGGGCCCGCGCGGCGAGGCCATGGACGAAGCCGTGGACCAGCTCCTCGCGGAGATGAAGGCTTAAAACTGAGCTCCACCCTCAGCATCGGGTTTCTGTGCTCACTCCTGCTACCGGCCGCGCTATGTGCGGCCGGTAGTTCGTCTGAGGGATCCACCCCCCCCCTCGGCCTCACTGCCGAAAGGGCCGACGATGGCGATGAGCAACTGGAAGACCTCATCGACGAGTTCGATGAGCGCATGGCGAAATTCAGGGCGGCATACCAGGCCGAGCAGGATGAGGCCAAGCGCAATAAAATCCTTGAAGATACGTACCCCAACCCCACCGACTACGCCCCTCGCTTCCGCGCTTTGGCCACCCAGTTCAAGGGCACAGAGGCCGGCGCCGGTGCCCTGATCTGGATCGCCACCAGTTTCTATGGGGACACCCAAGAAGCAACCGTTGACGAATTGCTCAAGGACTACAAGGACAGTCCGCTGCTGGAGCAGGTGATGTACACCTTGGGACAGCGCGAGGACGACGAATCCCGAGTCCACTTACGCTCACTGCTCGCGGATAGCCCGCACCGTAACGTGCAGGCCGGCGCCTGCCACGCCCTGGCTCTGAACCTGCGTGGATTGGCAGCCAACACCAAACGGGGTGAACAGAAAGAGGCCCTGATGGCGGAGTCCCGAGCATTGTTCATGCGGGTGCAGAATGACTTCGACGACGTGCCGTACCGCGGTCGCACGCTCGGCGCGGTGGCGCGCGCCGAACTGTTCGAATCCGACCGCCTGCAAATCGGCATGTTGGCCCCCGACATCGAGGGGGCAGACCTCAATGGCGTCGCGTTCAAACTCAGTGACTACCGTGGCAAGGTCGTGGTGCTCGATTTCTGGGGCAACTGGTGAGGCCCCTGTGTGGCCATGTACCCCCACGAGCGGTCGCTCGTGAAACGCCTCGCCGGTGAGCCTTTTGCCCTGATCGGTGTGAACAGTGACAAAGACCTCGAAGCACTTCAGGACGTTCTCCTTGAAGAGAACATCACCTGGCGCTCCTTCTGGAACGGCCCCGAAGGAACTAGCGGCCCCATATCCACCCGCTGGAACGTGCGCGGTTGGCCAACGATCTACATCCTCGACCACGAGGGCAAGATCCGCTTCAAGGGCCCGCGCGGCAAGGCCATGGACAAGGCCGTGGACAAGCTACTGGCCGAAATGAAAGAGTAGCGCCTCCGTCGCGTCAGTCTTTCTTCCCGTTCGGCTTCTTCTTGGCCGCAGATTTCTTGGCCGCCTTTTTCTTGGCCGCTGGCTTCTTCTTGACGGCCTTCTTTTTAGCGGACTTCTTCTTGGCGCCTTTCTTCTTGGTCGCCTTCTTCTTCGCCCGTCGCCCGCCCTTGCGCTCGCGCTGACGCTCGAGGATATCCAGGGCATCGCCCTCCTCCAGATCCTCGGGGTTGGAGCCCTTGGGTAGAGAGGCATTGACGACGCCGTCCGTGACGTAGGGACCCCAGCGCCCTTCCAGGAGGAGAATCGTGCCCCCATCCAATGCAGGCACGTCCTTGAAGGACTTGATCTCCTTGGGTTTGGTCCGGTAGTTGCGCCGCGTGGGCTCTTGAGCCAGCAGTTCGAGCGCGCGCTCCAGGGACAGCGTCAGGAGATTATCCTCGGGTGTCAAACTGCGAGTGTCCTCATCGCGCTTGATGTAGGGACCATAGCGGCCGTTAAAGGCCAGGATTTCGACCTTGTTGGTGTCCTCCCCAACCTTGCGGGGCAGGGCCAACAACTGCAGCGCCGTGTCCAGATCGACACCCTCAGGCTCCATGTCCTTCAGGAGCGAAGCCATCTTGGGCTTGGTATCCGCCTCGTCATCCGGGAGGCCCAATTGCACGTAGGGACCGTAGCGGCCGGACTTCAAGAAGATGGGCTCGCCCGTATCGGGGTGCTCCCCGAGAGGCTCCTTGCCCTTCTCGCTGGCCGCCAGAAGCCGCGTGGCGGATTCCACGTCGATCTCGTCCGGACAGGTCAGATCGGGCACCGTGGCAGTCGTGTCCCCCCGTTGCAGGAAGGGCCCATAGCGGCCTACTCGCAGGACGATCTCACGCTGCTTGTCGTCGGTGCCGACGGGCAAACTGCAAACCACACGCGGATCGATCTCCGCCACGCTCGTTTCGAGCAGAGGCTTGAGCCCCGTGTCGCTCGTACCGAAGTAGAACTCTTTGAGATAATCGGACCGGTTCTCCTCGCCCTTGGCGATGGCGTCCAAGCGACTCTCCATCCCTACGGTGAAGCTGAGATCCACCAGGTGCGTCAGGTGATCCTGAAGCAGCTTGGTCACCGCGAAGGCCGTGAAGGTGGGCACCAAGGCCGACCCCTTCTTGAAGGTGTAGTCACGGCGCTGAATAGTGTCGATGATCGAGGCGTAGGTACTCGGCCGGCCGATACCCGACTCCTCTAGAGCCTTGACCAGTGTGGCCTCAGTCAAGCGCGCAGGAGGGGAGGTCTTGTGCTCTTCCGCGGTCAGGTCCGTGGAAGTCATTCTGTCCCCCTGCTCAACCGCCGGGAGGATCTTCTCTTGATCCGCTAGGGCCTGCCCCGGGTCGTCGGCACCCTCAACGTAGGCGCGCAGGTAGCCCGGGAAGTCGATCACGTTACCCCCAGCCTGGAACACCGCTTGTCCCCCCTCGGGCCCGCCGACGTTCCCCACGCGTAAACTCATACGCCGCCCACGGGCGTCCCGCATCTGGGAGGCCATGGTGCGCTTCCAGATCAACTCGTAGACCTTCGCCTCGTCCTGACCTAGTTGCTTACGGATCTCCTCAATCGGAGTTATGCGGTCACCCGCCGGACGGATGGCCTCGTGGGCCTCCTGGGCATTGCTGACCTTGCTCTTGTAGGTACGCGGCTTCTCGGGAACGAAATCATCGCCATACTGGGCCGAGATCTCCTGACGCGTCATGTCGATGGCAACCTGACTCAACGCCACCGAGTCGGTCCGCATATAAGTGATGTACCCGTTCTCGTACAGGCGTTGGGCCGCACGCATGGTGCGCTTGGCATCAAAGCGCAGTTTGCGGTTGCCCTCCTGCTGCAGTGTTGAGGTATGGAATGGAGGTGAGGGTTTCTTCGTAAAGGGCTTCTCTTCTGCGGACAGGATATCGAAGGGCTCACTCTCAATCGTCTTGACGAGCGCCTCGGCCGCGGCACCGTCCAGCAGCGTCACGTCATCCCGTTTCAGCATGCCCGTGTCGGCATCGAAGTCTTTACCCGCAGCAATGCGCTGCCCGCCGAGACTCACCAAGTTGGCTTCGAACACCTCGTCCGCGGGAGTCTTGAAGGAAGCCACTAGGTCCCAGTACTGGGCCTCGCAGAATCGTATGCGCGCCTTCTCGCGTGCCACCAACAAGCCCACCGCCACGGACTGCACACGCCCGGCGGACAACTTCGGCTTAATCTTACGCCACAAGACGGGCGAGACGCCGTAACCGAACAGGCGGTCAATAATGCGCCGCGTCTCCTGGGCCTGCACCATGTTGCCGTCAATGTCGCGGGTATCCTCAAGCGCCTCTAGAATCGCCCCCTTGGTGATCTCATGGAACACCATGCGACGAACCGGACACTCAGGCTGCAGCACCTCCATCAAGTGCCAGGCGATAGCCTCTCCCTCGCGGTCTTCATCCGTAGCCAGCAGCAGCGCGTCGCACGTCTTAAGCTTGGCCTTGAGCTCTTTGATACGAGCCCTGGCGTCAGGCTTGATCACATACAGCGGCTCGAAGTCCTCCTCCACGTTGACCGCCAGACTGGCCCACTCCAGCTTCTTGTATTTAGCGGGTACTTCGGCTGCCTTGCCCGGCAGGTCACGGATGTGGCCCACGCTGGACTCCACCAGATAGTCGGGACCCAGGTACTTACGCAGGGTCTTGGCCTTAGTGGGTGATTCGACGATGACGAGGGTTTTGGACATAATGAAGGCGTTTAGCTCAGCGACGGCTCGAGGGGCAGGGTTCTAGCACGGGGTCAAGCCGGCTGCCACCCGTCAGGTGCATAGACCTCTCCGCCCGTACGAGCGGCCCCTTCGGGGCCGGAATTGCCCTGGAGTGCAGATATTTTTTGGAGCCTGGTGTCCCGGCGGGGCTCCCGAGACCGCCAATCACCCCCCTCGGGTCCATCCTGGCCGTTGCGGGCCCCACCCCCTCCGGCCAGAATCCACCCATGGCTCCCACCCCCCGCATTGGCGTCGTCACTATTTCTGATCGCGCCAGCAGAGGCGAGTACACCGACCGCGGCGGGCCGGCGATCAGCGCGTACCTAAAAGAAGTCCTCGACGGCCCCTTCCAGACCGTGCCGCGCGTGATCCCAGATGAGCGCGCTGGCATTGCCAGCACCCTGAAGGAGCTCGCCGACGAGGAGGGTTGCTGCCTAGTCGTCACAACCGGAGGAACCGGGCCGGCCGTCCGCGATGTAACACCCGAGGCCACAGAGGACGTCTGCGAGAAGATGATGCCCGGCTTCGGAGAGCTCATGCGGCAGACCTCCCTGAAGGTCGTCCCCACGGCCATCCTCTCGCGCCAAACAGCCGGCATCCGAGGTCACACACTTATCGTCAACCTGCCCGGCCAGCCCAAAGCCATTGCCGAGTGCCTGGACGCCGTCTTCCCCGCCATCCCCTACTGCGTGGATCTGATTGGTGGCCCGTTCCTAACCACCAACGAAGAGCGACTGGTCGCCTTCCGGCCCAAAAAGAAGTGAGTATGCGGCAACACATTACATGGTTCATTCTCGCCCTGACGGGATGCGCCAGCACTCCGCAGCCGGGCCAACCCTGGGTCGTCACACAGATCGAGACGCCAGTCACCGGCCCACGGGTCCTTGGCATCTACGCGCACCCCGACGATGAAACCAGCGCCGCCGCAATCCTCTACAAAACACGCGCACACCTTGGAGGCGTATGCGACCTGTTGCTAATCACTAACGGCGAAGGCGGATTTAAGTACTCCACGCTAGCAGAGGATCTATACGACGCGGAGTTGACAGATGAAACCGTGGGCCGCTCCCGACTTCCGGAGATCCGGCGCGATGAATTCCTCGAGGGCTGCGCTCTGATGCAGATCCGCGCGGCCTACTTCCTAGAGCAGACCGATCACCGCTACAGCACCGACCCCGAAGAGGTTCTCGCCGCCGACGCAGGCGTCTGGGATCTGGGCCGCATTGAGCACGCCCTGGTCGAGCGCATGACGAAGGGCCGATACGACTTCGTCCTGACCTTCGCGCCAACGCCCCAGACCCATGGCCACCACCAAGCAGCCACGATCCTAGCCCTGCGGGCCGCAGCTCAGCTGCCCGCCGACCGCAGGCCAGCGGTGCTGTGTGCACGTCAGGAGACCGCCGAAGAAGTCCCCGACCCACCCGCTATTCTCTCTGGCTATCCCGAGACAGCTCTGGCAGCGGATGCGTCGCCGCTGATCTTCGACCGTACGCAACCCTTCGGCCACCGGGGGCGACTCGACTACCGGGTGCTGGTGAACTGGGTTATCGCCGCGCACAAGTCCCAGGGGACCATGCAATTGGCCATGTCCCGGGGTTTGAGAACGCACCTATTCCTATTCGCGCTCAGCCCCCCTGGCTCGGCCGAGGCAGCCCAGGCCTGGCTCGAGGGTCTCGCCCAGCCGCAGTTCACCCCGCGCCAGTACGGCTCCAGCGCGGGCACGAACGCCTCGAACTCCACGCCCATCCAGTAGCCCCGACATGAGCGCTAACCGGGCACCCCAACGACTGCAGTCTCTCGACGCCCTGCGTGGAGCGGACCTATTCTGGATCGTCGGGGGACACGCCTTAGTCGCAGGCCTTGCCAGCGCCACGGGTTCTCCGACGTTGGAGTGGATCGAGGCACAGTGCCACCACGCCCCCTGGCACGGGTTTAAATTCTACGACCTGATTTTCCCGCTCTTCCTCTTTCTCGCCGGAGTCTCCCTTCCGCTCTCCATCACGGCCCGCCAGAAACGGGGGCAAAAGCGTTCGGAGATCCGGCGTCATGCTCTCATTCGGGCCACTGTCCTGGTTGCACTTGGCGTGGCCTACAACACGCTGGGCGCTGGCGACCGTGAGGTGCGTTACGCCAGCGTGCTGGGTCGCATCGGCCTGGGTTGGTTGGGCGCAGCCCTCCTGGTGATTGAAGTTTCACCACGCGCCCAATGGCGCTGGTTTTTCGGACTTCTCGGCGGCTATGCCTGCTTGCTCCTCGTCGTACCGGCACCGGGAATGCAGGAGGTCTCCTTGGCTCAGGG
>JAPKBO010000120.1 GCA_028823395.1 Planctomycetota bacterium
GGGAGCGGCTTCGCGCACGTGCTCCAGGCCGCATATCCAACCGACGGTGCGCTCGAGTCCCAAACCAAACCCACCGTGGGGCACGGAGCCGAACCGTCTCAGATCGAGATACCACTCGAACTCTTCCATGGGCAACTCGTGCTCGGCGATGGACGCCAGCAACAAGTCGAGGTTCTCTTCGCGCTGGCTGCCGCCGATGATCTCCCCGACTCCTTCGGGCGCGATCATGTCCACGCACAGGACTTTGCTGGAGTCCTCGGGGTCTTCCTTCATGTAGAAGGCTTTGATGTTCTTGGGGTAGGAAGTGATCATCAGGGGCTGGTCGTGCATCTCCGAGAGGATCGTCTCGTCCGGGGCGCCAAAGTCATCACCGGCCACGAACTCCGAGTCGGGGTGTTCCAGCAGGATCTTGGAAGCCGCGTCGTAGGTGATGCGCGGGAAGCCGCCCTTGATGCACTCAAGCTTGGACAGGTCGCGCTCCAGGGCCGCAAGTTCCGGCTGGCGTCGACGCAGGACCTCGCTCACCACGTGCACGATCAGGGCCTCGGCGAGCTCCAGCACGTCGTCCAGGTCCGCGAAGGCGATCTCGGGCTCCAGCATCCAGAACTCCGTCAGGTGACGGCGCGTCTTGGATTTCTCGGCCCGGAAGGTGGGACCGAAGCAGTAGACCTTGCCGAAGGCCATGGCCGAGGCCTCGGCGTAGAGCTGGCCCGACTGGGTGAGGAAGGCTTTTTCGCCCTCGAAGTAGTCCAGCTCGAACAGGGTGCTGGTGCCCTCGCAGGCCGCGGGCGTGAACATGGGCGAGTCCACGCAGAGATAGTCACGCTCGTCGAAGAAGCCGCGGATGGCGGTGATGGCCGCATCGCGGATGCGCAGCACGGCCCACTGGCGCTTGGAGCGCATCCACAGGTGACGGCGTGAGAGCAGGAAGTCGGGGCCGTGTTCTTTGGGCGTGATCGGGTACTCGGAAACACTCTGGAACACCTGACCACCCTGGACGGAGACCTCCACGCCACCGGGCGCGCGCTCGTCGGCTTTCACTTCGCCCTCGAGCTCGAGGCTGGACTCCTGACCCGCGCCCGAGAGCGCATCGAACAGCTCCTCGGACACGTTGCTCTTGGAGACCACGCACTGCACGAAGCCCGTGCCGTCGCGGAACTGAATGAAGTGCAGCTTGCCCTTGGACGTGCGATGGTGCAGCCACCCCTGGAGGGTGACGGTCTCGCCCACGTGCTGGGCCAAGTTTTGGATACTGGTAGTCGAAGTCATCGGGGAAGATCAGGGAAAGGCGTCGTAACCGTCACGCAGGCGGACATCGGCAATAGAACCCTCGCGGAGCAGCACGTGACCCTTGTGGGCCACTCCCCCGCGACGGGCTTCCACACGCACCTCGCCATCGCCATCGGCCATGGAATCGACCTCCTCAATGGGCGAGAGCACTTCGATGCGCTCGAACCCCATGGCCAGGAGGCGGTTGGTGATGCGTTCAGAAAGTGACGTGGCACTGGAATCGATACCGGGCATAGCACCGCCGGCACCGCCCGCACCGCCGTGCTTCTCCATCTGCGCCAGCCAGCGCTCCTCGAAGCGCTTTTGGCCGTCGCGGATGTCGATCAATACGTGCTCCAATCGTCGGCGTCCCAGCTCGTCCGAGCCCTTGGCCATCTCGTCGAGGGATTCGGCGATCTCCTCCAGGCCCTGGAGGGCATCGAGTTGCTCAGCCTGCTCCGCCAATGCAGAGATCATGCGCCACAACATCCAGATGATGACTAGCAGGGCCCCTATAACCGCACCGAGAAGATAGAGGACTTCTACCCCCAAGGAGATGGGATCGGCGAGCAGGAGGGTAAGGGGCTGGAATGACATGGGGCAGTAGGGGCTGGGCCCGCGCAGCCTACCATCCCGGCCCCCGCCGAGAGATAGCCCCCGTGCTAGTACCTGCCCCTCTCGGGCCCTATTCTCGCCCCATGCAACGCACGACCCCGATTGTCACCCTGGTGGCCCTAGCGCTCCTGCTCTGGTTCCTGCCCCAGGCCGACGAGACCCTATTGGCCGCCATTGACTCCGGCACTCTCGTAGCCGAGCCCTGCACGGAGCCGGAGGGCGGACTGGCGGTAGCCGCCACCTTAGGTGACGTCCTTCTTGGAGAAGGGGTCCTTGAGGAACCCGCCGAACCCGGTGGCGATCCGGTGCTGCGCCTGCGCGGCTTCCGACTGCAGGCCGCACAGGCCGTGGATCTGGATCTGCACCAGGAGATGATGGACAGCATCGTCCGACATCTGCGCTCCCATGGGGCGGAGATGGAGAGCCCGGTGGAGTTCCAGGTGGTGGAAGACCTGCGCTCCGATTCAAACGGATTGCTCTTCGAGGGACAGCAGGGCGAGCAAGGTCTATCCCTCACCGTCACCTTGCCCGGTGGCGGCCTAGTGCAGGCCAAGAAGTCCGAGTGGCGCCCCCCCACCCGCCTGTCCCTCCTGCCTCCTCTGGTCGCCATTGCCCTGGCCATCTTGCTGCGCAAGCCGGTCCCCGCTCTCTTGGCCGGAGTCTTCGCCGGATCGATCCTGGCGCGTACCCACGGAGGTGAGTCCTTCCTCGGCGCCCTGTTCCCCGGCAGTATCGACGTGGGTCGCAAGTACATCTGGAACGAAGTCGTCGACACCGACCGGATGATGATCGTCTCCTTTGTCATCTTCATGCTAGCCATGGTCGGCGTGGTCACGCGCGCCGGAGGCATCCAAGGCCTGATGGATCGCATCGCGCGCCTGGCCAGCGACGCACGCAAGTCCCAGATCGCCACCTGGCTCATGGGTCTGGTCATCTTCTTCGACGACTACGCCAACACGATCCTGGTGGGCACGACCATGCGGCCGCTGACGGACCGCTTCAAGGTGGCGCGCGAGAAGCTGGCCTACATCGTGGACTCCACCGCCGCGCCCGTGGCCGGCATTTCGATCCTCTCTACATGGATCGCCTTTGAAGTCTCCACCTTCAGCACGCAGTTGCCCAGCGCCGGCCTGGCCACGGGCGATGGATACGCGGTCTTCCTGCAGACCCTGCCCTACCGCTTCTACTGCCTGTTCACCCTCTTCTTCGTGGGCCTCGTCGTCTTCACCGGCCGCGACTTCGGCCCCATGCTGAAGGCCGAGCGGCGCGCCCGCGCGGGACAGTTGCTGCGCGAGGGAGCCAAACCCATGGTGGGCAAGGAGGCAACCGATCTGGCCCCCGCCCCCCACGTCCGGCCCCGATCAGCCGTAGCCATCTGGCCCGTGCTGACCTTCGTGTTGGCGACTCTCGGCATCATCCTGAAGGACGGAGACGCTCTTGGCCATTGGCGCGCGGGCGACCTCTTCACGATCGAGGGCGCCACGGCGGTGCTCTACGACGGCAGCGGTTTCGCCCCACTCATGTGGGCCTCCCTTGCGGGATACGTACTGGCCCTGATCCTGGGAGCCGTCGTCGGCCTGGGCCCGCGCGAGATGTTGAGCGCCTCCTGGTCCAGCCTGCGCTCCATGGGAATCGGCCTCGCGATCCTGTACCTGGCCTGGTCCATCGGCTCCATCTGCTCGGATCTGGGTACGGCAGCGTACCTGTCCAGCATTCTCGACAACGCCCTCAACCCGCTGATGCTGCCTCTGGTTCTCTTCCTCCTCTCGGGCTTCGTCGCCTTCGCCACGGGATCCTCTTGGAGCACCATGACGATCCTCTTGCCTTTGGTGGTCGGCATCTCGTTCCGACTCGGGGAGAGCGTGGAGCTGGGCGGCTACATGTTGATGGTGATCAGCATCGGCGCCGTGCTTGAGGGAGCCATCTTCGGCGACCACTGCTCGCCCATCTCCGACACCACGGTCATGTCCTCCATCGCTTCGGCGTCCGACCACATCGACCACGTGCGAACCCAGACGCCCTATGCCCTCGTCACCATGGTCGTCGCCATGGTCTGCGGTTATCTCCCCGCGACGATCTTGGGCTTGTCGCCCTGGCTCTCCTTGATCCTGGGCTGCGCGGTCCTGACAGGCATTCTCTTCCTGCACGGTCAAAAGGCCGACCCCGCCACGTGAGCGATTCCCTGCCGGATCGCGGACAAGCCGCGGAGGCCACTGCCGAGCCCTCCAAGGGCAAGGGATTCATGGGCCGTGTGCTTCTGGGCCTCGTCCTGGGTCTCTTGGTGTACGCGGCCATGGCTCTGTGGTCCGACCTGGATTCCATTCGTGCGGCCCTCGCGGAATTCCCCCTGTGGTTGATCCCCGCGGCCATGGGTCTGTCCTTGACGAACTACCTCCTGCGCTTCCTGCGCTGGGAGCGCTACCGCGGACTCCTGGGCGTGCAGCTGGACCGCAAGACCTCGTTCCTGATCCACCTCAGCGGTCTGGCCCTGACGGTCACCCCAGGCAAGATGGGCGAGGCCGTGAAGTCGATCCTGATCCGCCAGGTGGAAGGCTCGCCCCTAGCCCGCACAGCCCCCATCGTCGTGGCCGAACGCTTCACGGACCTCTTGGGCTTTCTGGTACTGGTCGCCGTGGGTGGACTGGCGACAGCCCCCGAGCACGCCTGGGTCTTCTGGTCGACCCTCGGGCTATGCGCCGTGCTCTTGGCCATCTTGGCCTATGAGCCCATGGGACGGGCGACCTGTTCACTCATGGCGCGGCTGCCTCTCATCGGTGGACTAGCGCCCGCCTTGGGCACGGCCATCACCAGCACACGGGTGCTCATGGCCCCGCGCGAGCTGCCTCTGGCCACACTCGTCGCCACACTGGGTTGGGGACTGGAGTGCACGGCCTTCTGGCTGATCGCCGATGCCCTGGTCCCCGGCGAATTCCCGCTGCTGTTCGGCGTCTACGCTTTTGCCATCTCCGCAGTGGCGGGCGCGGTCGTGATCTTCACCCCCGGCGGCCTCGGAGTAACCGAGACTCTTTTGACCGCACTCACTTCCACACGCTACCAGGCCATGGGCATGCCAGTCGCCGCCGCAGGAGGCGCAGCCGTTTCGGCCACGGTCCTGATTCGCCTGTGCACCCTCTGGTTTGCCATGGGACTGGGAATGCTGGCCCTCGGACGCTTCACCCGGCTACACGGCGCACCCGACTTCTCGCGCACGCCTCAGACGTCGCCGTAGCGGGCGCGCACTTCGTCGCGGAAGCGCTGCCCGAGTTCCCTATAGCGAGCGGAGCGCTCAGCATCGGGTTCGGTTGCCGGACCACCGGCCGCGATGAACGGCTCGGCGACCTGATGGGCCTCGATGTCTTCACCCTGTGCGCGGCGCAAGGTCCAAAGCCCCTGCAGAGCAGCGCCCAAGGCCCCGGACTCCGGTTCAGCCAGGGGTGTGACGGGGCAGTTCAGGAGGTCCGCCAGAATCTCGCGCCAGAGCGCATTGCGAGCGGCGCCTCCCACCAGGTTCACGGCATCGACTTCCACGCCTAGGGAGCGCATGCGCTCCACGCCCCAGGCCAGGTTCATGCTCGTACCTTCCAGGGCGGCGCGGTAGAGCACCTCGGCACTCAAGTGCCCGGCGCGCATTCCCAGCAGGGTGCCCGTGGCATCCGGGAGGTCCGGCATGCGCTCGCCCGCAAGAAACGGAAGCCACAGCAAGCCATCGCAGCCGATGGGCACGCCGCGCGCGGCTTCTGTCAGGGAGGCGTGGTCGCGGCCGAAGGCGGAGCACACCTCCTCGCTCACCGCGGTCAGGTTCATGACGCACGCGAGCGGCAACCAGCCCCCCACCGAGGCGCAGAAGGGCGCGATCAGACCGGCCGGGTCCACGACGGGTTCCAGCGTGTGCGTGAAGACCGTGCCCGAGGTTCCCAGGCTCATGACCACAACGCCCGGGTGCGAGGCTCCGCTGCCCACGGCGCTCATCATGTTGTCGCCTCCCCCAGCGCTGACCAGCACACCCTCGGGCAAGCCGAGCAGCTGGGCACCCCGTGAGCACAAGGTTCCAGCCGCCTCGCCCGCGCCGATCAGCTCGGGCAACATCACGGCCAGGCGCGAGTCGATGGCCTGCACGTCCGCTGCCCGGAAGTCGCGCGTCTCGGGGTCGAAGAAGCCCGTGCCGGACGCGTCTCCCGCCTCCATGCAGGCCCGGTCGGTGAGCAGCCAGTTGACGTAATCGTGGGGCAGGAAAACGCGCTCGACGCGCGCCCAGTTATCGGGCTCGTGACGCGCCATCCAGAGGATCTTGGAGGCCGTAAAACCCGTGGGCACCGAATGCCCCAGGGTCTCGCTCAGCTCGCGCGCTTCATCGGCGGTGGAAGTGTCGCACCAGAGCTTGGCCGGTCGCACCACCTGTCCGGCGCCGTCCAGCACCACGAGTCCGTGCTGTTGTCCTGAGACGCCCACACTCTCAAAAGCCGCCGGGTCTACCCCGTCTGCAGCCATAAGCTCGGCGGCGACGGCGCGGATGGCGTCCGTCCAGGTGTCGGGGTGTTGCTCCGCCGCTCCCGGCGGCAGCCCCTCGATCAGCCCGTATTCCGCGCTGGCCCGCGCCACAATGACGCCGGCGGCGGAATCCACCACAAGGCCCTTGGTGCCCTGGGTGCCTACGTCTAGGCCGAGGTGCAGGGACAAGGCCCTAGCGCGCTCCCATTAGGTACTCGCACATGATCTGGTCCAGGCGTTCGTACCCCAAGCCAGCCGCCCCGATGGCGTCCACATCCACGTCGAGGGCCCGCAAGGATGCGGCCGACTCAGAGGAGTAGCTCCCGGCCAGGAGCGGATCGATTGCCCCATCGGTGGGCACGCGAATGAGATCCTGGACCTCGCTGTCGGCGTCGAAGGCGAGCGTGCGCTCGACCAGGATCTTGTAGGTACGCATGCAGCCGCGCGCAAAGTCCCAGACCCCTTCCTCGTCCTCGGTGCGGTAGGCGTGGGCGTCGAAGTGGCGCGGCCCGATATAGGGCGCGTTGCCGGCGTTGCCCTCCAAGAGGCGCACCAGCAGGAAGGCTTGCTTGAGGTCCTCGGAACCAAAACGCAGGTCCTGGTCGTAGCGTCCGATGCGTTGGGCGTTGAGGTCGATGTGGAAGAGCTTGCCCGCCTCCATGGCCTGAGCCACGCCGTGTACGAAGGAGAGGCCCGCCATATGTTCGTGGGCCACCTCGGGGTTCACGCCCACCATCTCGTTGTTATCGAGGGTCGAGATGAAGTGCAGCATGTGGCCGGTGGTCGCGAGATAGATGTCGCAGCGCGGCTCGTTGGGCTTGGCCTCCAGAGCGAAGCGCAGGTCATAGTCGTTGTCCTTGACGTAGTCGCACAGGAAGTCGATGGCGTGGCGGAAACGTTTCATGGCGTCCTGTGGATCCCGACAAGCGTCCGCCTCGGTCCCCTCCCGGCCGCCCCAGAACACATAGGTCGTGGCGCCGAGCTCCACGCCCAGGTCGATGGCGTCCATGGTCTTCTTGATGGCGAAGGCGCGCACCTTGGGATCGTTAGACGTGAAGGCGCCGTCCTTGAAGACCGCGTGGCTAAACAGGTTGGTGGTAGCCATGGGCACGACGATGCCCGTCTCGTCGAGGGTGCTCTTGAAGCCCGCCACAATGCTGTCACGCTCTGCGGCGGAGGCGCCGAAGGGGACCAGATCGTTGTCGTGCAGGTTGACGCCCCAGGCGCCGCACTCGGCCAGCTTGCGCACCAGGTGGCAGGGATCCTGAGTCGGCCGGGTGGGCCCTCCAAAGGGATCCCGGCCGGGGTTGCCCACGGTCCAGAGGCCAAAGGAAAAGCGATCGGCAGCGGTCGGTGTGAATGAGTCCATAGCGGCATTCCAACCGCCCGGACCGAAAGTTCCTAGGGGGAAATCAGGACGAGTCGAACTCGACCCCTGGTCTCCGGCCTCAGGCGAGTGCAACGGAAGCTCCGCACGACTAGCCGTTGGGTTCCGCGGGTGCCCCTGGGTACCCTGCCCCCATGCACTGCCACCCCGGACTTGAGCGATGAGGCGCCTGCGGGTTCTGGTATTGATGCACCAGGCTCTGGTGCCGCCGGCCTCGTTGGAGGGCTACACGAAGAAAGAGATCGGGGAGTGGCGCATGGAGTTCGATGTGCTGGCCGCTCTGAGCCGGTTGGGGCACGAGGTCATTCCACTGGGCGTGGAGAACGACCTCGGGCCGGTTCGGCGAGCGATCGAGGAGCACTCGCCCCACATCGTCTTCAACCTGTTGATGCACTTCCACGACGCGGGGGTCTATGACTCGGCCGTGGTCGGCTGGCTGGAGTTGATGAAGGTCCCCTACACGGGCTGCAACCCGCGCGGGCTGCTGCTAGCCGGTGACAAGGCGCTGTCCAAGAAGATCATGGGCTACCACCGGATCCGGGCCCCGCGCTTCAGGGAGTACCGGATGGGCCGCACGGTCCAGCGCGACCCGAAGAAGCTGGAGTACCCGCTGATCGTCAAGAGCCAGAGCGAGCACGCCTCCACGGGCATCTCCCAGGCTTCCATTGTGCGCGATCTGAAAAGCCTCACCGAACGCGTGGAGTTCATCCACCGCAATGTGGGTACGGGCGCCATCGCCGAAGAATTCATCGAGGGCCGCGAACTCACCATCGGCGTTCTGGGCAACCAGAGGCTGACCACCATGCCCGTGTGGGAGATGACCTTTGGCAACCTCCCCACCGGAGCGCCCACCATCGCCACCTCGCGGGTGAAGTGGAACCTGGACTACCAAAAGCAAATCCAGTTGAAGACCCTGGCGGCCGTGGACCTGCCGGAGGGCGAAGCCCAATCCATCGCGCACCTGGCCAAGCGCGTGTACCGCGCCCTGGACCTGTCCGGTTTCGCCCGGGTCGACCTGCGCCTGGATGAGCGCGGACGGGTCTGGGTACTCGAGGCCAACCCCAACCCCGATCTGTCCGCCAGTGAGGACTTCGCCTGCTCGGCCCGCGCAACAGGACTGGAGTACGATGCCTTGATCCAGCGCCTTCTGAACCTGGGCCTCGCCCACGATCCGCCGTGGAAGGGGTGAAGAAGTGCCAGGAGGGGCTATGAGAGGGCGCGCGGGCGAATCACCCCCTTTGTGGGAGCATGAAGGCCCCCGCCTGCGTCCAAATCGCGCTTCAGGTACTCATCACTGTTCCTAGACCGTTATTCTAAAGTCACGACGCACCTGCGACCTGCGCCCATCCACCAACCAACGCAAGCACATGAACTCCTCCCTTAGAACCGCCATTCTCGTCTTTGGATTGTCTGCCGGACTTGCTGACTGGGCTGCCGCCCAGGGGTGATGAGGCGGTGGATCTGCCGCCGGTGGTGGCAACTCTGGACCTGGTGATGCAGGCGGTGGACGCGGCGCAGCTGGCGGCGGTGGAGCGGGTGGAGGCGCGGCTCCCGGCGTAACCGGACCGAACACGCCCGAGGAACCGCCCCGGGCCCCCGGCACCAACCCCGGCTGGGGACACCCCAGTTTCCCCCCCCATCCCCTGCTCCCCGGCCCCGGTGGATTCCCTTCGGTCTACACCGTCGACGACCACGAAAAAGTGGACGACCCCGGCGCATGGCAGCTTTGGTGGTCCTTCAACAAGGATCCCTATCTGCGCTACGGGCGCATCAACACCGGCAAGTCCAACACGCTCGGTGGAGACTTCTATCTCGGCAAGGGCGAGCGCATCCGCACCATCGGTGGCCGCGCGAGCTTGGCGACGATCCAAGGCAAGGTTGTACCCGGCATCCTCGCCGCCATGAAAGATGGCGGCAGCAACGAGTTCATGCGCGGTGCCCTCCTGGCCCTGGCCAAGATCGGTGCCGAGAAGAGCACGAGTAACCTCGAGTTCACCCTGAACTGGTTCCTCGACGGAGACAACGGCAACCAGCTGATGAACTTCACGGCCCCCGTGGCCCTGGGCATCCTGGCCAACAAGGACTCCTACGAAGCTCTGGCCGGTCTGGCCAGGGACGACGAGATGGGTCGCAAGGTCTACGGCCGCAAGGTCAATGATCCCATGCGCGCCTTCGCCACCTACGGCCTGGGCCTGATCGGCTCGCACACCACCGACACCAACATGCGTCGGCGTATCGTGCGGGATCTGATCGCGTGCCTCGAGGACGAAAGCAGCGACAACAGTGACCTCAAGGTCGCCGCCATGACGGCCATGGGCCTCGTGCCCCTGGAGGTCGTCGAAGACGACATGGTCTGTTTCTGCGGTACCTGCAAGGTGGCCGACCCCGACACGTCCCTGGGTTCCCAGGTCACGTACCTGTTGCGCTACTTCACCTCCGACGGTGAGTACGACGCCACGGTGCGCGCCCACACGGCGACGACCCTGGGCCGCCTGATCGAGGCCCAGCCAGAGGGCATGAGCGCGCGCCTCAAGGAAGTCGTGACTCAGTTCCTGGTGGACTCCCTTGGCAAGTACGCCCGTCAACCCGACGACGTGCGCCGCAGTGCCGTGCTGGCCCTAGGCCTCATCGGCGACGCCGATCGCGACAAGGCAGACGTCTGGATCCGTAACGCACTGACCCGGTCCGCCCGTCGTGGCGATCCCATCGAGAAGCGCTTCGCGCTGATCTCCCTGGCACGCTCCGGCGCCCGCAAGGGAACGGGTGAAGACCCCTTCTCCGGTACCGCCAGTACGCGCAAGGAATTGCTGACGGCCCTCTCCAAGGGCAAGAAGGAGATCCGCCCCTGGGCAGCTCTGGCCACGGGCATCCTCGGTTATCACCTGCGCGACGAGGGCGGCCAGATGGACCCCGGCGTGGATCACGCTCTGCGGATCGCACTCGGTCGGACAAAGAAACCTGACGAGGTCGGTGCCCTTGCCCTGGCCGTCGGCTTGCGCGGCGACAGCGAAGCCGCCGAGAACCTGGTGAGTCAACTGGAGAAGGCCAAGACGGAAGACGCGCGTTCCTACGCCAGTCTTGGGCTGGGTCTCGCAGGAGACTCATCCGCCGTCGAACCCCTTCAGGCGGCCTTGGGCGGAGCTTCAGAAGAGCCGCTCCTCGCTTCCCGTTCGGGACTGGCCCTCGGTCTCCTCGGCGACACCGAGGTGGTACAGGCCTTGCTCGACACCCTCGGGGACACCGACGATGAAGCCACGCGCAAGGCCATCGTGCAGGCCCTGGGCTACATCGGTGACGAGCGTTCGATCGACTCCCTGGTCACCATCATGAGCGACACCAATGAGGACAAGGAAGTACGGACTCAGGCCGTCGTGGCCCTCGGCTACGCCGCCGACCGTGCCGCCCTCAACTGGCGTTCGAAGATCGCTTCCGGCGTGAACTACCTGGCGCAGTCCGACATGCTCACCAGCAGCGACGGCTCCGGCATCCTGGACATCGA
>JAPKBO010000326.1 GCA_028823395.1 Planctomycetota bacterium
TTGTCGAGCCGCCGGTCGTTGTCGAGCCGCCGGTCGTTGTCGAGCCGCCGGTCGTTGTCGAGCCGCCGGTCGTAGTCGAGCCGCCGGTCGTAGTCGAGCCGCCGGTCGTAGTCGAGCCGCCGGTCGTTGTCGGCCTGCACCACGAAATCGGACGCTTGCACCTCGACTGGAGCGGACACCTCCGAGGGGTGAATCTGAGCGCCAGCCTCACCCAAGAAGACCTCTCAAGCAAAACAAGCCTCTCGGAAATCCGCCTGGCCCACATCCGCCTCGAAGGAAGCGTGGGCGGCACCTCTGCCGGGTTCCGATTGGAGCAGGATTTCGCTTCCCAAACGCTTGAGCAAGCCTACTTCTTCCTCCCCCTGGGCGATGGACAACTGCAGGCCGGACGGTTCAGATCTCCGTTCACCACCAGTGACATGCGCGACGAGGGCAACCTGTTCTTCCTCGAGCGCAGCCGGATAGGGGCCCTGTTTGGAGAAGGCCGTGGAGGACTCCAGGCAACCGGCTCTTCCCAATCGCAGGATTGGGCCCTTGCCCTCCAAGGTGGCGGAGCTGGCGTCGGGCAGAATCTGCTCACCGTTGCCCGGGTCACACATCACTTTTTGACGCGCCCAGAGCACGGGGATGCCCCAGATTTGGGTTCGCTGGGCACCTCCGGGTCCCTCTCCGCTTCCGGGTTCAAGGACACCTCGGCCGAGGGATCCGATGGCCTGGGCCTCGACCTGCAACTCGAAGGGTATGCCTACTCCCTGGGCGCAGAAGTTCTCTTCCTGGGTCGACACGTCTACGCGGGCAACGGCTACGCCACGGAGTGGCTGGGCACGAACCGCCTCGCCAAATTGAGCCCACAAAGCGCCCCCTGGGCGATACAGGGCTCGTTCCTGATTGTCCCGCACTGGAGTGCAGGCATGCGCTTCCAGGACTCTGACAACGATGCCCGAGAGTTCCGCATAGACGTGGCCCTAAGCCACCGCAACCTGTTGGGGCCCCTGCGCTGGACGGGACAATACTCGCGGCTACGCTCGGACACCCGCGGCGATGCTAAGATTCTGCAACTGGGGCTCGACGTTGGTTTTTGAAAGGCAAGCCAGCAAAACAGGGCAGACGAACCCGCCGGTCACTATGCTATCCGTGACCTGGCAACCCCCGCCCACCTGCTCCCATGCTCTCGTTTCTTCCCCTCGCTGTTCTTCTCCCGCTGACCGCCCATGACCCCGTCGAGGTTCCTCTAGGGCACTCCCCCGGTGAAACGTCGGAGAACGGTGGTTGGATATCTCTGGACGAGACGGTTTCCACCCTCGCCAGTTCTCTTACATCAGGGGCCGAGGGTGTATCCCTGTGGGGCTTTGTGAAGCCGATCTACGGCGCATCCGGCGACCTGCCCACTGACACAGGAGGCGACTACAGCGCGGTCGCAATCGATGCAGCCCGCTTGTATTTCGATCGCTCGCTCGGAAGCGCGACGGTTCGTCTCTCCACAGATTTTGCGAGCGGATCTGCGAGCCTACTGGATGCTTGGGCGCGTTTCCTCGTGACGGAGGGCGCCCACTTGAAGATGGGCCAATTCCGCACATCCTTCCTTCGAACGGCCAACATCGAGGCCAACCGCAACCTGTTCATCCTGCCCACACGAAACTCGCTGTTCTACCGCGTACGCGACGGCTCTCGCCAGGGTGCCATGCTGTCCATTGACCACGGCCCGATGCGCTGGGACATGGCCGCGCAAAACGGTTTCGATCAGACCGTGGATAATCTGCTCATCAGTTCGCGGGTGGAACTAGACCTCCACGGCGAAGGTCTCGGAGCTCTTGAAGGTGCCTATGGGGCACCCGACGAGCCACAGGTTACTGCCGGAATCGCTTACTCCGATGATGACTCGGGAGAGGATGGTGTCGCCACGGCTGCTGATCTCGCCCTAACCATATCGCGTTTTTACTTGCAGCTTGAAACGGTCAACTATGAGGCCGGTTACACGGCCTTGGACATTGCGTCTGGGATCATCCTCCCCGGAGAGCCCGAAGCGGGCCGAGGTGACACGGCGCCCATCAGCGTGACCTGTAGCCATCTCTTCCCCGGGGATCAGTGGGAAGCGGGCGCACGCTACGAACGGTTCGACGACGTACTTGGGCGCAAACTCCTGACCGTTGGCTTCAACCGCTACTACAGGGGGCATGACGCCAAGGTGCAGGTGAACTTCAGCACCGAGAGTTCCAGCGGAGACGATGCGGACGTTTTCGGGATCGGATTGACCCTGAGCTTCTAGTGCTCGTCGCCTAGTGCTCGGGA
>JAPKBO010000121.1 GCA_028823395.1 Planctomycetota bacterium
CTTCGCGCTACCACGCGCCCGCCCGCGCCCGCGCCCAGAGTCTGCATGGGGCCCACAGCTACCAGGTAGCATTCCCGCGTGCGGTCGAACAGGTAAAGCCCACGGCTTGAGGTGACGAGGACGCGTTCTTTGGACGTCAGGGCTGGACCCTCAAACCGCTCTCCAGCGCCGAGGTACAAGGAGGAGCGCAGACCGTGTTCGGGGTCCAGCGTGCGCAGAGCCTGGTGGCGACCATCGCGGCCTAGGAACAGCCATCCCCCTTGCGCGTTTCCTGCTGCCAGATCGATCAGAGAGTTCTTGCTCTGGGGCAAGCTTGGGAAGAGCGGTGAGTCAGGCTCTGGCCGAAGAGAGAAGGCGTAGGCATGGGTTGAGTCAAAAGGCGCAACTAACACGGCCGCTGGTCCATCGTCCGACTCCGTGGCCAGGGGCCGTCGCGATCCCGGCCAGCCCGCTTCGGCCACCTCACGGCGCTGGGTTCGCACGCTCCACAGGTGGCGGCCATCCAGAGCCTCGAATGCGCATACCAGACCCACGTTGGTTCCTACAACCAGAACACCTTCGGTCAAGCACAGGGGCATGCCGGTGGTGGGTACCCCCCCAATGGCTCTGCCCGATTGCCGCAGGTCGGCGGGGCGAGTGAGGGGCCTCGACCAGATCCGGACTCCTGTTTCAAGGTCCAATGCGAAGAGCATCACGTCGGCGCTCTTCAACGCGCCCCCCTCATCCGGGTGGGGGAGCCCCCTGGCTTGGACAAATACGCGGCCTGTCCCGATGACGGGGCCGGGTTGGAATTCGAAGCGCCCCTGGGTTCCCATGGCCTTGTCCCAGGCGAGGGTGGGCAAACCCGGACGCACCAGGCCTTCCTGGGAGAGGCGCCAGCGCAGGCGTAATTGTCCGCCGGGGCCCAGGGTCAAGCAGGTCAGGTGGTTGCCGCTGGCGGAGAGCGGAATGTTGCCCACCGTGCGGCCAGGTCGACCGCGGTCCACCACGAGTACGGCGTGCATGCCGTCGGTTGCCGGCAAGAGGGGCCAGCCGCCGGAGGAGGGCAAGGCGAAGGGCCGCACCGGAGGTACGTCGAGGAGATCCTCATAGCGGTGACGCCGCGTTCGATCTCCACCCTTTCCGTTCAGTGCATCGGGCCGGAATAGGGCCAGGCCCCGGGGGCTCTGGACCAGCAGCGAGCCGTCTTCAAAGAAGGCCGCTCCCGGGGCAACCCGGCGGCCCAGGGGCACCGGGCGGGCATCGGGAGACATGGTATGGGCGCTCTCGAGGCGTACGGCGAGGGTGGCCTCCAGCTCGGTCGCTATCTCCCAGGGCTCTGAACTTCCATTTCGGCCCACGGACAAGGATTCCAACAACGCCTCACGCTGATCGAGGCCTGCGTTCAGGTCATCGTTGAGAGAATGATCTCGGGGCTGGGCGTTTGTATGTCGGCGTGCACGCCGTAGCCAGATGCGCACGTCCTCTAGGCGGCCCCCTTCCAAGCTGAAGTCAGCTAGGCGCAGGGCGGCCAGGGCGGCAGCCCTTGTCAGAGGCATGTCCCGTTCGATCTGGCCCAGGCGGGCGGGATCGTAGGGGGTGGCTTCCAGGCGAGCTCCGGCTTCCGGTTCGAGTCGCTCTTGCCAGAGAGCGAGTTCTCCGGGAGGAATGGAGAATAGTCGGCGCAGGACCGCCTCGCTCACTCCTTCTGATCGCCGGGCGTGGGTGGAGTGCGGGTCCGGCCATGGTCCCGTGACGTCGGATCCTGGGGGAGCCAAAAGCACCGAGTCGCCGGTGGATGAATCCACGAGGGCCGCGCGCCAGCCCTCGAAAGCCTGGGTGCGGTCTAGGTCTTGTTGGGCTCCGCCCGCGCTCGCCCGCATCCATGCGCGATCGCCCCGTTCAAGAGCGGCTTGGGCAGATGGCGAGCGGAACAGGTAGGTGTCGTTGCGCAGGGGGCCTTCGCCCAGTGGGCCCGCACCGGTGAGGGGCTCTTGAACAGTTGCCGCACCTGCAATGGGCGCAGCCAGGGCAGAGATCCAGAGGGCGGCTACGCGCAAGCAGCGCAGCGCGGAAAGCATGGCGCTTAGCGGCCCCTGGTCCGACTGCCAGGCGGTGACGACTGCGAGGTTCGGTTCTGGTTCAGGGCCCGTTGGTAGCGAGCGACGTAGATCGGATCTTTCCAGGCCCGCTCCTGAATCTGCAGGGAATCGTGCTCCGTGCGAGTGGCCTGATAGCGCTCATTCACTTGGGGCGCGAGCGTGTCGAGTGCGCTGCGCCTCGCGAGGGCCGGCCACAGTCCCAGCACCAGAATCTGCGCCAAGAGTAGCGCGGGAATCCACACCGGTGCCCAATGCAGAGCGGAGCGCCCGAGACCGCGCACGGCCTTGGGGGATGCACTGCTCATTGAGGATGTGGAAGGGGCTTGTGCCATGGACTAGCTGACAGTGGGCAGGTTGCGCGAACCGTAGCGGGCGCTTGCCCCTAACTCCTCGTGGATGCGTAGCAAGCGGTTGTATTTGGCGACGCGATCGCTGCGGCAGGGGGCACCCGTCTTGATCTGGCCCGTAGCCGTTGCCACAGCCAGGTCGGCGATGGTGGTGTCTTCGGTCTCTCCAGAGCGGTGACTCATGACGCAGTTCATGCCCTGGCGGTGGGCTAGGGCGATGGCGTCCAGAGTCTCGGTTAGAGTGCCGATTTGGTTGACCTTGATCAGGATGGCATTGGCGGCTTGCTTGTCGATGCCCTCGCGTAGGCGCTCGACGTTGGTGACGAAGAGGTCATCGCCCACGATCTGAACCTGATCGCCGATCGCAGCCGTCACCGTCTGCCAGCCGGCCCAGTCGTCCTGGTCGTGGGTGTCCTCGATAGAGAAGATCGGATACTTCTCGCACAGTCCGGCGTAGTAGTTGGACAATTCCTGCGACGAGTGGGCCTTGCCGTCCAGGGTATAGACCCCGTCCTTGTAGAATTCGCTGCTGGCGGCGTCGATGGCGATGCGAATGTCTTGTCCCGGGAGGAGGCCCGTCTTCTCAACCGCCTCAAGAATCAAGGTGATGGCCTCTTCATTGGAGGCCAGGTTGGGTGCGAACCCACCCTCATCCCCGACGGCGGTATTGAGTCCGCGCTCGCGACAGACCGCTTTGAGGGCGTGGAATACCTCGACCCCCATGCGCAGGCCTTCGGGCAGGGACGTGGCCCCGAAGGGCATGATCATGAACTCCTGCAGGTCCACGTTGTTGTCGGCGTGTTCACCTCCATTGAGGATGTTCATCATGGGCACCGGCAGGATGTTGGCTGCCGAGCCGCCGACGTAGCGGTAGAGGGGCAAGCCGCATTCGTCGGCCGCAGCTTTGGCCGCGGCCAGGCTCACGCCGAGAATGGCGTTGGCTCCAAGGCGCGACTTGTTGGGCGTTCCATCGAGGGCGATCATGCGCCGGTCCAGGTCTCCCTGGTCGAGGGCCTCGATTCCGCACAGTTCGTGGGCGATGTCCTCGTTGACCGAGCGCACCGCCTTGAGCACTCCTTTGCCGCCATAGCGCCCTTCGCCATCGCGTAGCTCGTGGGCTTCATGGATGCCTGTGGAGGCACCTGAGGGGACAGCTGCCCGGCCCATAGCTCCGCTGGCCAACTCGACGTCGACCTCGATGGTCGGGTTCCCGCGGGAGTCCAAAATCTCCCGCCCGTGGATGTGGACGATTTCACTCATGAGGGAGGGGATGGTACCGCACCCATGGCGCGTGGTACCAGTCCCACCCTTTATCCACCCACCAATACCTCAGCGCTTGAACGCCGGGTGGCTCTCGTCACCGTTGGAGGCGACATAGGCCAGCAGGTCGAGGATCTCATCATGACTCAAGGTGACGAGTAGACCCGTCGGCATGGGGGAGGTGTCGAGGGGGGAACTGGTGACGATCTCATCCCGGTCGAAGGTCACAACCACGTCGGGTTCGAGGAGCGATTCGGCGATGGTCAAGGAATCGTCGGTGCGCTCGATGATCTGGCCGTGGTACTCGCTGCCGTCGCTCAATTCGAAGTAGTGCAGGCGATGCTCTTCCTTGATGACCGTCGAAGGTTCGAGAATCTGCAGCAGGAGTCTGGGTCCGGGGAACTGGTTGCCGGCCAGCGACAGATCCGCGCCAACCTTGCCGCCTCGGCCTTCCATGTTGTGGCAGGTCGCGCAGGTGGCGAGTTCGAACATCTCTCGGCCACGTGCGAAATTGCGTCCATGGAGGGGTTGCTGCAGGGCTTCTTCGAAGTCGGCGAGTTCCCAGAATTTCACAAAAGGTCGTGAGACCGTCGCTGCTCCGCCCTCGAGTTCCTCGGGCGAGTAGAAGCCGACCTTACCCTGGGAGATGACGCGCACCTCCTCAATCCTCTCAGCTGTGATGGGGGCGGATTGATTGCCAAAAGAGTTGCGTACGTAGGTGAGAACGGCGGCAAGTTCCTCGTTGTCTAGCATGTCGCCGAAGGGCGTCATCGGTACGAGGCCAGGATAGGATTTGCCCATGACCTCCATCGGACCGAGCAAGCCATTGAGGGTTAGCTTGATCATCCTTTCTTCGTTCTCGATGACCCAAGGTGAATGGGCCAGTGGCGGGAATCCAGCTGCGGGCAAGCCGAGGCCATCGGGCTGGTGGCAGGTTGAACAGTGCCCGTCCCGTGCGTAGATCTCTGCGCCACGCAAGTACTGCTCGTGGTTCGCGGCAGCCAGATGCTCAGGGATTTGCACGACCACCTCTTGCTTGAGGGTCTGCCCGGATAGGTGGGCTTGCGCAGTCCTGAATGGTGCGTTCAACCACGCATCGCCGAGGGGACCTGAGTCTTCTGCAATACTTACCTCAAGAGTTGCGACGGACGCGTCCTTCTTGAAGAACTCGAATTGCGCTCCGTTGAAGCGAGACTCAAAACCCGGGCGGTTCCAAATCGTGATGGCGTCAATGGCAACGGGTGGGTCCATGTGGACCTCGATCCACGGGTTCGATTGGAAGTCCGTGTGGCTGAAATTCGAGCGCTCGCCGTCTACCAGGTTCGTAATGGGGTAGGCGCCACCGTTGTATTCAGATGACTGGGTGAGGGAGACCTTGCCAGCAACGTTGGCCCCTCCCGAGGTGATCTCCATCTCCGCCAAGTTGATGACGCGGTTGTCACCGGGGACGGTCATACGGAAGGAGTTGACTAGGCCCGCAGTCAGGGTCGGGTGATTGATCCTGATCTGTCGCCCGCTGTTTTCGACCTTGACGTGCTGCGTAGCGACAGGCTCCAGCTTGGGCGGGAAGGAGGCTTCGGCGGCTGCGATGACGCGCAGGCCCTCTTCGCGTTCGAGCCAGGAACCCGCTGTGATGGCCTCCATCTTGACGCGCCCGTGTGCGTCGCCTGCTGCTTGTGCCAAGAGGTTTGCCTTGTCCGGAATATGATGGCCGTTGTAGCGCAGGACGCGAACCGCTGCCGCTCGTGCGCGGTGGTCCTCGGCGCCCAAAAGGGTGCGCAAGAGGCCGTCATCGACCCGATCTAGGCCCCAGGTTACCCACAGGGCCTCAAGGAGGTTGTGCTCGTACTGTGTGTCTGCTGGGTCGAGCTCGGCCACCCACGTGTCGATGGCGTCTAGAACTTCGGCGGTGTCTCGCCCTCGAAGTTCGCGGCGGGAGCGATAGCGCGAGCGATATTCGTGCAGCTTCAGGTTTTCGAGCAGCGTCTCGATGGGGGCGTCATGGACGAGGGCCGGCTCGACCAGAGGGCGGCTCGGGTAGGTGATGCGATAGATCCGTCCGTGGTCGTGGTCGCGGTGGGGGTCACGGATGTTGTGCTGCATGTGCCCGATCAGGGGGTTATGCCAGTCGACGAGGTAGAGCGATCCGTCCGGCGCGACTTCAATGTCTACCGGCCTGAAGTTTCCATCCGTGGACTTGGTCAGGTCCTGGCGCCAGGTTGTCTCAAAGCCCGCGTTATCCTCGGCCACCTTGTGCTGCTTGGTACCCAAGAACCCGATGGTGTTGTTCAGGAGCATGTCCCCTTGCACGTCGTCGGGGAAGTGGCGGCTAATGAGGAACTCGATACCGGACGTGGGGCGCACTCGGTGAGCGGGCTCGATCAGGTTCTTGCTCGCTGGTGTGGCCACGCCGTAACGCGGTTTGACGGAACCGGGCAGCATCCACTCCGTGGTTGGGCCTGATGTGTGCAGGAAGAAGTGCTGGCCCCAGTCATCGAAGGCGACGCCCCAGGGGTTGGGTATTGAGAGTTGCGCGTGGCGTTCAAGGTGGCGGCGCTGAGGGGAGAAGCGATAGAAGCCGCCGTTGGTCCCGCGGACAACGCCGTAGGGGGTCTCTACGTTAGTGCGTAGAAATGTACCTTCGCACATCATGATCGCCCCGGAAGGGTCGGCGCAGTAGGCACCGATGGCGTGGTGGGTGTCGTGGTCGTCGAAACCGCTAAAAATCACCTCGCGTTGGTCGGCGTAGTCATCCCCATCAGTGTCCGAAAGCAGGACGAGATTCACACCCTGTGAGAGGTACACGCCCTCCGGCGCGAATTCAAATCCCATGGGCAGGTGCAGTCCATCGGCCCACACCGTCTGCTTGTCCGCTTTTCCATCTCCATCGGTATCTTCGAGGATCAGGAGTTTGTCATCGGGACGCGGATCGCCGGGGCGGTAGTGCGGATAGCTGGGCATGGTCGCAACCCACAGCCGCCCCTTGTTGTCGAAGGACATTTGGACCGGGTTGGCCAGATCGGGAAACTCAACCTCGGTGGCCCACTGCTCGATTCGGTAGCCCTCAGGGACTTCGATGGAGGCTAGGGCTTTGCCCCCCTCTAGGAACTTCAGGGGGCCGTTCTTTCCGCCGGGCTTGTAGTTCGTCTCGACGGACGGCAGCTGGGCAGTTGCTGCATCGAGGGCTACGAGGTCTAGAGTGTCGCCGCGGGTTGCTGCCCAGATTGCCCCATCTCGGATGACCGTCATCTCACGGATCTTTTCGATCTCGAATGGGTAGTTGGCCGGGCCGAATGGGTTGTAGCGGCGACCGAAGACGTGCACGCCGTTGGGGATCTTGAAATCGTTGACCCAAAACCAGTTCTTCTCCATGACGGCAGCGTGGATGAGCTCGGTGTTGCTGGCGGCCTGCATGGCGACCTCAAGTGGCGCGCGGAACAGGCTGTCGAGCAGGTGTTCAGCCAGCTTTGAGTAGCCCGCTTCATTCAAGAGTGCGCCATCACTGGTTAGTGGGCGACGAGATGTTTCGTACCACTCGAGTGACACATTGAAACAGTTAACGAAGAGCACATCATTCTGCGTCGCCACCGATTCCATCACGGACGTGTAAGCTGCCAGGTTGGCGTTCTCACGCCTGCCATTGGGAACTCCCATGGTGCCTGAGCGATCTTCGAAAGCCGTGGGGGAGACGAGTGCCAGCTGCGGAGGCGTGCCGGTACCGTAGGCCTGAGCCTTGGTGTGCTTCAGGAAGGCATCGAGCTCGGCGCTGAAGTTGGCGAGCCCCCCAAGCCCTTCGAAGGACTCCGCGAACCCGAAGAAGCAGATCAGAGCGTCGGGCTTGAGGTGCCCGAGCCATTCCTCGTCGGTCCAGAAGTGGCCAGACCCATTTGCCGTGTTGCCATCCGAGTACGGGGCGTGAAAATCTCCGGCTCCTGGGAAGCCGAGCTGGTTGGCTCGTCCGGAGTGCGGCCGGAAGCTGGGCGTGTTGCCCTCATCGCACATGTTTCGCACGATCAGCTGATGCGCGGGATAGCGCACGTGCAGGCCGGTCTCGAACTGACCATAGTGCTGCATCCGCGACCCGAGTCCGGCGCCCATGAGTACGACCCTCGAGTTGGGTTCAAGCCGCAATACTCCTGGCTGCTGCGCTGGGGCCAGGGCCGTGAGGGAGTGGAGCAGGAGGAGAGCTAGAGCCGATTGCTTTAGAATCATAGTTGGACGTTTTGATTGCAGGTGGGGGAACTGCGCTGCCTACCGTACACTCCCCCCACCTTTTCCATGAAGCACGTCTCTGTACTACCGAACATTCTGACTCTCGCCAATGCCGGCTGCGGCCTCTTGGCGATCTCGAAGGCGATTGACGCCCTCGCCTCGGGGGACGACCCCACCCGTTTTGCCAGCCTGCTCGAGATGAGTTGCTGGCTGGTGTTGATCGCAGGCGTTCTCGACGGTCTAGACGGGCGCATCGCGCGCATGACGGACAGCTTCAGCGATTTTGGTGCCCAGTTGGACTCGTTTGCCGACGCCATCACCTTTGGTGTGGCTCCGGCGATGGTGGCCAAGGTTCTCTTGGAGCGTCACGCCTTGGTGCACCCGCGCGTGCACTTCCTCGCGGCAGCGGCCTTTGCCCTCATGGCCGTCCTGAGGTTGGCGCGCTTTAATTTGGAGTCCGACCACGACGAAGAATCCCACCGGGGTTTCCGGGGACTACCATCGCCCGCGGCCGCTGGCACGATCGTGGCCATGATCCTTATGTTCCTCTCGTTGGGTGGAGGGATCGAGGTGGCATCGGGTGAGGCGACTCCCGTAGGCAAGGGCGTCCAATATCTTCCGGAGTGGTTGCGAGTTGGTCTGACGGATTCGCTCTTGCCTGCAATTCTGCTTGCGCTGCCCGCCATCGGCTTGCTCATGGTCAGCCGCATTCCCTACCGCCACATGGCCACCTACTTCGGAGGCCAACGAACGCGCTTCCAGGTACTGGTCAAAGTGGTGTTCATTTCGGGCGGGTTGTATCTCGCTCCCGTTCCCGTCCTGCTCGGCACAGGTACGCTCTACATCGTTAGCGGCCTCGTCACGCATCTGCGCAAGAGCAACGAGCCAAAGAGCTAAGCCCACCCCATGAGTGAGACGCGAGTAACCGCCGCCATCGCCCTCGGCTCCAATATGGGGGATCGAGAAAAGTTTTTGCGGGGTGCCCTGACGCGCCTCGAACGCACTCCCGGGGTTGTGGTCCTGCGCCGTTCCACATGGCATGAGACGGAACCCGTCGGGGGACCTCGCGGCCAGGGACTGTTCCTGAATGGCGCGGCACTCCTCGAGACAACTTTGGATCCACACGCCCTGCTCGGTGTTCTGCAGGCCATCGAGCAAAAGGCAGGCCGCGAGCGCGGTGTGCCCGACGCTGCCCGCACCCTGGACCTGGACCTGCTTTGGCATGGAGATCATGAGCAGGGCACGCTTGAGCTCACCCTGCCTCATCCGCGCCTGCACGCGCGCGTCTTTGTTCTGGCACCCCTGGCCGAGTTGCTCCCGGACTATCCGCTCGCCTGCGGTCAGACGGTGGCCGAGCGTTTAGAAGCGTTGACGGGAGCCCCTTCCTGAGCGCGGGTGCGAGTCGATCCCATGGAACTCCTTCACGATCCGGCAGCGGCCCAGGCCTGGTGCGAAGACGCCCGGAGCAGGGGCCATGATCTGGGCTTCGTGCCGACCATGGGCGCCCTGCATGAAGGGCACCTCTCTCTGATACGACGCTCGGCTCAGGAGAACGCGCGCACGGTGGTCAGCGTATTCGTCAATCCCCTGCAGTTTGACGAGGCCGCGGACTTCGAGTCCTATCCGCAAGATCTCGATAAGGATGCGAGCTTGGCGGGCGATGCCGGCGCTGACCTTGTGTTCAGCGGGCGGCTCGACCAATTCTTCGAGGGCGAGTTGAACGCCGCGGGTGAACTGCCTACTGAGCACCTGCGCAATCCAGGTCCCGCCGCGCTTGGTCTTGAGGGGGAGCATCGGCAGGGCCACTTCGCAGGCGTGGCGACCATCGTCGCGCGGCTCTTTCGTTTTGCCGCTCCGAGCCGGGCATACTTCGGAGCCAAGGACTATCAACAGAGTCTTGTTGTGCGCAGTTGCTGTGACGACAAGGGCCGCCCCGACGTAATCATCTGTCCGACTCTTCGGGAGAGTTCGGGCCTCGCCATGTCCTCACGTAACAAGAGGCTGAATGGTGCCGAGCGCGAACACGCGTTGCACCTGGTCGTCGCCCTGCGCGCCGCCCACGCGGCATGGGAAGCGGGCGCGCGGGATGCTGCTGAGTTGGAAGGCGTTCTCGCCGCGAGCCTGGCTCCAGCCGTCGATACCGGGGAGATAGAGTTGGAGTACGCGGCCATTCGCGATCCTGAACAATGGAGCGCCACCCGACCCGACGGGCGCCTGACCTCTGCCGTGGCCCTCTTGGCCGCGCGCGTGGGCACGGTGCGCCTCATCGACAACGCTCGCCTAGATCAGGTGCCCTTCGGTGTGGGAGGCGTGCTGTGAGTGCTGCTCGCAATTCCTACACCGCCTTGGCGCCAGGCAAGGTCAACCTGACCTTGGAACTCCTCGGTCATCGTCCGGACGGTTTTCACGAGCTGCGCACAGTCCTCTTGGCCCTGGATCTGTGCGATCGAGTGCATGTGCGCTGCGACTCGCGCCAAGGGACACCCTTGAAGTTGAGTGTCACGGGGCCTGCGGGCAGCGAGGATATTCCCACCGACGAAGGCAATCTGGTCTACCGCGCTGCGCAGCTGGCCCTGGCCCGTCTCGTTGACCTGGGCTCGACGCCTCTGCCACCTCTGTGCATTGAATTGGAGAAGCACGTTCCCAGTCAGGCCGGCCTCGGTGGAGGCAGCTCGGATGCGGCCGCCACGTTGCGCGCCGTGCAGGCTATCGCGGGCCGCGACCTGGGCAACGAGTGGCGCCAGGCAACCTTGGCTGAGTTGGGTTCGGACTGCGCTTTTTTTGACACCGGTGCGGTGGTCGCCCTTTGCGAGGGCAGGGGTGAGAGGGTGCGCGTTCTGCCGACCCCGCATCAGTGGCACGTGTCCCTCGTCGTCCCCGAGATCACCTGCAGTACTGCGGAGGTGTTCGGTCGCGTTCCGTCCGGCTTCAGCCCCTCACCCGTGTCCAGATCGCATACGGATCTTCTGGCCCAGGAACCCGGCGCCGCGCGCTCTTCCCTGTTCAACGACCTCGAATCTCCCGCGCGGGAGGTCGAGCCGTTGCTCGGCTCTTGGGCGGACCTCTTGGACGAGGCCGATCTGGACCACTACCGCCTGACCGGCAGCGGTTCCAGCCTCTTCGGCCTCTACGCCGATCCCGAGGAAGCCCAATGGGATCTGGCCGCCGTATCCCACCTTGCCTCCGAGCGAGGTCTTGGGGTCAGGCTGGCCTGTTGCGTGCCTTGTTGGGATGGAGTGGGTGAGGC
>JAPKBO010000122.1 GCA_028823395.1 Planctomycetota bacterium
CCCTCTTCCCTTGGGGCCCTAGGGCGGGGTCCTATTCCTTTCGCTGTGCGCTCAATATCTGCCCGTTCTGATGCAGCGTGAGGGCCGTCGACCGTCCGCTCTCATCGAGCTCGAATATGAGGTGTGCGTCGACTGCCCTGAAGAAGAACGCCGTCTCGCCGGAGGCGTAGATTGAGGCCGCGCCCTGAAAGGTCATTTGCGCGAGTAGCCCGCCTTCGCGTCGGCTCACGATCAACTCTTGAAACGCACCAAAGCGATAGGTGCCCACGTAGCGATCGAGCACCGCATCTGAGAGATGAATTTCTATTCGAATGGGATTAGGTCGAACTTCCTTCTCGAGCATGACGTCGAGTGCCTGTGCGGCGAGCACTTCAACTTCGGATCCCGGGGAGTTGGTTAGGAGCACCAGTGCCTCATTGTGTTCCAGGTCAAGTGTAAAAAATGAGGCATATCCACCGGTACGACCGTTGTGGGCGATCACGGATTCATTGGGAAGCTTATGCCAGCCGAACGCGACAATGATTTTTCCATCAGAACCGACAAACAACTCATCGCGAGATTTGCGTAGAGCGTCGCCCGTCTTATTCTTCGGAGGGTTGAGCATCGCCTCAGAAAAACGAAGCAGGTCGCCGGCACTCGATCGTAAAGCCCCTGCAGGCGCCAGGGCATTCAAGTGCCACTCACTCGCCGGATTGCAATCCGCGTCGTAAGGCGGAGCGAAGCGTGCTCGTTGTTCCTCGTCCAGCACGATGCGCGTGTCTCGTAGCTCGAGGGGATCGAGGATGCGCTCGCGCAGCAATTCCCCGTAGAGCTGGTCTGTGGCTCGCGCGAGTACAGCGCCGAGCAGTCCAGCCCCCAAGTTGCTATAGAGGTACTTCTCCCCGGGCGGGCTGAGTAGCTTGAGCTCTGGTAGGCCGGCGAAGAGGTCAGCCTCGCTGTAATCCGCGTAAGGATCAGCCGCATTGGCAGGCTTGAAGTTCCCGGGCATGCGCGGGAGCCCTGAGGTGTGAGTGGTGAGGTGCCAGAGGCGCACGGGCCCGCTTGGGTGGTCGGGGATCTGAGCTTCCTGGGGGAGAAATCCGTTTACCGGGTCTTCCAGCGCTACTTCACCACGCAAGACCGCGTCCGCGAGGAGGATGCCCGTGAAGACCTTGGTGAGCGAGCCGATTTCATACAGGGTTTGGGCTCCTGGGGCCTCCTGGGACCCCAATAGGGTCTCCCCGAAGCCCCCGACCCAGTTCTCCCCTTCCGAGATGGTTCCCACCACAAACCCCACAGCCACCTGCCCTTCGAGCACTGGGCGGGCCAGGTCGCGGATGTCATTGGCCCTGGAACTCGGAGCCTCACCGGGGCTCTGACAGGCCGTGGCAGCGAACAGAATCGCCACGATGTGGTGGCGCATGGATAGGGGCAGCATGCCAGACTTATAGCACGGGCACCCACCGGAGCCCAATTCAATCACCAACCCACATTTAGGTTTGACCGAACCCGAACACCTCCGCGTGAGCCCGCCTTGGCTCACCGCCTTACTGCTCGTTCTACTCGTCGCTTTCAGCACGGGTCTGCGTATAGAGAAGGCTTTGGATAGTGGCCACTTCGACGCCAACCCTGTGGGGTCGGTGCGCGCTGATCCCGGATTGCTGTACTACCTGACGGAGCGTTTCGCGGACTCACCGGGTGAGGAAGATGAGTGGCCGATGGATACGAGGATCGAACATCCGGACGGTGTGTCGATCTCCGCTCATTACAGCTTTGGTCAAGAGGGTGTGGTTGCCCTTGCTCGCCGGGTTGTCGGCAACGAAATGCCAACCCATCAACTCGCTCTGCGGCTTATGGCTTTCTTGGCAAGCTTGACGCTTCTCGGTGTGTATGGCCTAGCGAGAGAGCTGACGGGCTCAACTCGCTGGGGTTTGATGGCGGCCGCGTTGCACGCTCTGACTCCAGCCGCCTACCGCAGCATTGGTTTCGTCTTGGTGCGCGAAGATCTGTGTCTACCGATCTATGCGATGCACCTGTGGCTCGTGGCCCGCACCTGGCGCACGCGCAGTAGGGCCTCCGGTCTTTGGGCCGGAATAACCCTGGGCCTGAGCCTGGCCACCTGGCACGCAGCGGGATTCCTCGTGGCCCTGGAGTGCGCTGCCGCATGGCTCTTGTTCCTGCGCCGAGATCGCAACCCCTTCGGGCGAGGCCCGGCTCTGATAGGCCTGATTGCTGCGCTGGCCATTTGTCTGTTGGTCCCTTCCCTGCGGGCTAAAGGGGCCGTGCTTTCGCCGGCTCTGGCGGGATTCTTGGCCCTGGCCTGCGCCGCGCGCTTCAGTCAGCAGCGGCCACGGCGACTTGCCGTTGGTTTTGTCGCCTTGGCGGCTTTCTTGGGCCTTGGAAGGGTTCTGGCCGGCTATTTGGGCAGCGCCGGGGACCTGGACCACGTGCTGGCTCTGCTGCTGGCCAAGGTTCGGTTCTTGGGGCACCTGCCTGCTGATCCCGCTCTGCTCGACTTCGATGTGCGCATGATGTGGCAGGGCCCCTTCGCCACCCTCGAGTGGCTCGAGGCCCGGCGAATTCTGGGTCCCTCGCTCCTTGGGTTCCTCGTTCTCACCGTGGCTACGATCGTGCGCTGGTTGCGCGGGAGGGGAGAGGACATGCACCTCTTCATCGGCCTCCTTGTCATTCTATTGGGCTTGGGTTCCTGGTTGACCATGCGAGTTAGTGCCGCTCTCGTCATCGTGCTGCCGGCAGCAATTGCCCTGTGGTTTTCGCGGCGCAACCAAGTGCGCAAGCGGCGTTACCGGTGGCTACCCTTCGCCGGTGCGGGTTTCATGCTGGTACAGGCCCTCATGTTTCTTCGCTGGTCAAATCATCTGAATCTGGACTGGCACTGGACCCTGCGCCGTGACCGCGACCGTTCAATGGTGGAGGCGATAGAGGAACATGTTCCGGAGGGCCGTGCTGTGGCCGCGGACTTCATGGTCTCCACCGTCATCCTTGCTCATACTCAGCGCCCGATCATCGTGCAGCCCAAGTGGGAACGCGCCCTGAGCCGAAGACGCGTGGAGCATCTGTGGGAGCTGCTATACCACAGCTCTCCCTCTGAGCTGGCCCAGGCGTTGCGCGGTCCGTTGCAGACCGAGTACTTGCTACTTGATCGACACACACTTCAGTGGTTGAAGTCTTCGCGGTACCTAGCCGGCATGACAGTCGGCGGGCCGACTCTGCCGGCCGGCAGCGCCTTGGAGGCCTTGCTAGCTGGTGACTCTGCCCGCGACTTCCCAGGGGTGGATGGCTTCGACTTGCTTTGGAGTGATGACCCTGTGGCCGCCTTTCCCGACGGCAGCGAGCGCGATTTCTACCGCCTGTTCCGTTTGGTCTCGCCCGCCGACACGCCTCGCTAGGCTCGGGGCATGAGGCGGGGGTTCTTGGCCCTACAGGCCATCCCCGTCGCCGCCGTCGCCACCGCGGCCTCCGCGATCACCGCCGTCGCCACCGCGGCCTCCGCGATCACCGCCGTCGCCACCGCGGCCTCCGCGATCACCGCCGCGGCCACCAAAACCGCGCCTGCTGCGGTCGAAACCGCGTTCTGTGCTCTCGCGCTTGATGGGCTCCATGCCTAGCGCCTCGCGGACCGCGTCTTCAAGCCCGTCCGGATTGAACCCCATGGGCCCCCGGTCACCTGCGAAGGCAATCTTGCCGTCCTTTCCAACCAGATAGAGACGGTCAGGGAAGGCAGCGTAGGCCTGGGAGGTCGTGTCCTTCATGTTGTCGATCAACATGGTCATAGGAGACATATCCAGGGCGCCAGCGCAGCGCGTGGCCACTTCCTTGCGTTCCTGAGCTGTGACCGGCTCTTCGACGATGGGGCTGTCTGGCCGATCATTGGGCATGGCTCCGTCGAGGGCGTGGGCCTCGCGTATGTAGACCGTCAGGAATTCGACCTGCTTACCGTATTGCTTGTTCAACGCCTTGAGCCGATCGACCGATCGGCGGAAGGGGGGTCATGTGTAGGAGCCGAAGATGAGGGCTACGGGCTTCTTGTCTTTGAAGTCGGACAGGCGTACGCGGGGTGTCATAGCCTTGGTCTGGCCTTCCTTCGGTGCTTGCTTCTTGGCTTCGTGTTCAGCGATCTTGCGCTCAGCCTCGGTCTTGGGGGGAGCCGGCAGGGAATCCAAATGGAAGTCCGGAGCCGTATCGCCCACCTTCGGAGGTTGGCCGCGGTCCATCTGTGGCCGTTCGCTGCGCCGGTTCTTTATGTCCTTTGCCGTGATGAATCCATCACCATTCGCGTCGAGGCGTTCAAATGTCTCCTTGCCGCGGTCGTACTCGTCAGCACTGACCTTGCTATCTCCGTTCTTGTCATATTTCTTCGCGAGGAACTCCCAGCTCGAGCGCGAGATTTCTTCCAGCGGCTTACCTTTCTCCTCGTCCTGAGCGGGTTTCTCCTGCGCGATGGATGTGGTCGCGAGAAGTAGGCTGCCGACACAGACAAGGAGCCTGGTCGGAGGAAGGGGGCTGAGAGTGTGGAAGGGAAGCATGGGGTGGAGTGGGATCGGGTGGCGGGCGGACCTTGCGTCTGGAGCAATAACGCCAATATATAGGGCCCTCAGCCGTAGCCTGCCCATTTCTATTTCCCTTACGGCGTGAGCGGTCACTACGAAGTTGCGAGGGGCCTAGACGTCATTAGCCGCTATCCTTGGCCGCGCCTCCCCCCTCCTCTACCTCCTCATCTCTTGCTAAACGGCCCTTACTCCTTGGCTTGCGGCGCCTTCATCTTGGGCCTCGCCAGTTGTGCTTCCTTTCAACCGTCCTCGGCGGGCAGGAGTTCGCAGGGCGAACCCAATGGCAACGCTCTGGATGCTCCCTTGAGCATTGCTGAGAAGACCGGTGGCATGCGTGCCTGTCCAGGTTTCCTCGACCTCTACCTGGCACCCGCCGGGGATAAGTTGTGGCTTCGCCTGCCGGCTCCGCTCAATGAGCGGGGCCAACTCGTTTTTGTTCGTGCTCTATATGTGGAAGGCCTGGAGTCCGGACTTGGTTCCAACCCGGTGGGTTTGGATCGTGGGCAACTGGGCTCGCCGGTGCTGGTGGCGTTTTCGCGCCTTGGCAACCGCGTCGTTCTTGAGCGGCCTAACCTGCGCTATCGCGCTGATGGATCCGACCCCAATGAGCAGCGTGCGGTAGACGAGTCCTTCGCCTCATCGGTGTTATGGGCCGGAACAATCGGTGCCGAGGATCCGGACGGTGCCGTACTTGTGGATTTCACGTCCTTTGTTCTGCGTGACGCTCATGGTGTGGCGCGAACACTGGCAGGTGCGGGGCAGGGTTCCTTCCGTTTGGACGACAAACGCTCTTTCCTGGAGAGCGCTCGCTGTCATGCCTTCCCCGACAATGTGGAGTTGTCCGCGCGCCTGACCTTTAGCGGCGAGAACCCCGGCCGCCACGTGCGCTCCACAGCGCCCGACCCAAACGCCGTAACTCTGCGCGCTCACCACAGTCTCATTCGTCTGCCCGACGCGAACTATGCGTCTCGTAATGCAGATCCGCGCGCTGGGGGTTTTGCCGTGCGCTACGCGGACTACGCCGCGGGCCTTGCCGAGCCGATTCAGCGCTCCCTGGCTGTACGCCATCGACTTGTGGCGACGAATCCCGACGATGCCTCCTCTGCGCCCCATGAACCCATCGTCTACTACGTCGATCGAGGGGCACCCGAGCCCGTGCGGAGCGCGTTGCTAGAGGGGGCCGGATGGTGGGCTGAGGCTTTCGCTGCAGCAGGCTTTGAGGATGCCTTCCGTGTGGAGTTGCTCCCTGAAGGTGCCCACCCCCTAGACGTGCGCTACAACGTGATTCAATGGGTTCACCGCTCCACCCGTGGCTGGTCCTATGGCAATGCCCTGTCCGACCCGCGCACAGGCGAGATCATCAAGGGGCACGTGTCCTTGGGCTCCCTGCGCGTCCGGCAGGATCGCCTCCTTTTCGAGGGGCTCTTGGGTACTGCTGCTACCGGGACGGGAACGGCGGATGATCCTATCCAGCTCTCGCTTGCACGCATCCGGCAGTTGGCCGCCCACGAAGTGGGACACACCCTGGGGCTGGCGCACAATTTTTGCGCCTCCACCTACGCTGGTCGTGCGTCGGTAATGGACTACCCCGCGCCTTTGCTGACGGTGACTCCTGCCGGAGAAATTGACGCGAGTGACGCTTATGCGGTGGGCATGGGTGCCTGGGACCTCGTGGCGATTAATTGTTTGTATGGCCGGGCCCCTAAGGGAACGGTGGAGAACGAGTGGCTGGGGAGCGTCCTTGAGGATGCATCAGGTCGCGGTCTGCGCTACCTGAGCGACTCGGATGCCAGGCCTCCCGGCGCTGCGCATCCCCTGGCCAACCTGTGGGACAACTTCAGCGACCCCGTTACAGGATTGGAGAATGCTCTCGCCGTGCGTCGCGTTGCTCTGGATCGTTTTGGTTCGCACAACCTGAGTGTGGGGCAGCCCCGTGCGCACCTGGAAGAAGTGCTGACACCCGTCTACTTCCATCATCGCTATCAGGTGGGCGCTGCGATCAAGGTGGTGGGGGGCGTGAACTATTCCCACGCGCTCATTGGGGATGGGCGATCGGTGGGCGGACCGGTGGATGGTGAGAAACAGCGAAGGGCCCTGGCGGTCTTGCTTGATTGTCTGAGCCCAGATCGACTGGACCTTCCCGAGTCGGTGAACCGTCTCATTCCTCCGCGCCCGCCGGGCCAGGGCCGCGGAGAAGAGTTGGCGAGTTCAGCAACCGGTTTGGTGTTTGACGCCCTGGAACTGGCGCGCATCCAGTGTGCCCAGGTGGTGGAGGGGCTTCTGCATCCCGAGCGTTGTGCACGGCTGGTGGACCAGAGCAGGCGGTTCCCCGATCTGCCCTCCCTTGAGGAGGTTCTTGCAGAGTTGATGGATCGGGTCGTACACCCGAGCCGGACCGCGAGTGGAAGGCAAGGCGAGTTGCAGGGCATCGCCTTGGGTGCGGTGGTGCGCAGCATCATGGCCTTGGCTGACGATGCTCGCGCCACGGACGGAGTGCGAGCACGTGCCCGCGCGTGTCTCAAGGATCTGCTGGATTCCACATGGCCCTCAGCTGACGAATCGAGTTCCGCTTGGCGCGCTCACACGGCTTACTGGAGCGTTGAAATCGAGGCTTCGCTCTCTCGTCCGGCGCCAGTCCGTCCTGAGGTGTCCCCCGCACCCCCCCTTCCCCCCGGAGGGCCGATTGGGAATCACCTGCCAGGGTTGGGTACGTTCTGTGAATGCTCAGGCCATTAGTAACGGTTTCGTGTAGGCCCCCCCCGAGCCGATTTGGCCGCTAACATGTGCCCGTCCCGAGTCCCTTGCTTGCCCACCCATTCATGCTGTTCAACACCCTTGCTCTTGCCGCCTCTCTTCTGACCGTCGAAGTTCCCGCTTCGAATTCCGCCAGTGCTTCAGGCCGCGACCTTGATCGCGCTTTGAAGACCATCGAGGTCCATGAGATATCGGCTGACATCCACTTTCTCGCCTGTGATGAACTTGGTGGTCGGGACTCGCCGTCCAACGGTCAACGAATAGCGGCGCGCTACATCCGTTCGCGACTCGTGCGCCTGGGTCTAGAGCCCGGAGCGTCGGACGGGTATTTCTATGACTACTCCCTGGCTCAATACGGTTTGAACGAGGACGAGACATTCATGTCCGTGACGCGTGGTGGCAAGACGGCGCGCATGAAGTTCGGCGAGGACTACTACGTCTCCATGAGTTCTCGTGGTGGGCGTTCTGCGGATGGCCCGGTCGTCTACGTGGGCGACTTCGAAGATGCCGACCTGGAAGATGTGGACCTAACAGGGGCTTGGGGACTCTTGGACCCTGGAGCTCGTGTGTCCCGCAAGCGTAATCAGGCGGCTGAGGAGGAAGGCATGTTGGGACTCATCATTCCTTTTGACTCCTCCTCATCGAAATCATCTGAGGAGATGTACGGTCGCTGGTTGTCTGCTGCGCGTAGAACCAGTTCGGGTGCGCCGCGCACCTACGGCGTGCCTCTGTTGTACTTGGCCGAGGAGCGGGGTGCAGATTGGGTCGGATCGCAGGAGCCCGAATTCGGCGCACCTCTTGGATTTGAAATGACGGAGTCCTATGCCTCGGGTCCCCTCGACGGCATCGCCCTCGAAAACGTTTGCGGTCTGTGGCCTGGTTCGGATCGCAAACTGCGCAACGACGTGATCATCATCTCGGCCCACTATGACCACGTCGGTCAGCGTGAGAACGGCGACATCTACAACGGTGCAGACGACAATGCCTCCGGAACCACCGGTCTGTTGGCTATTGCCGAGGCCTTGACGGAGTACGGTCCCATGAAGCGCACGGTGCTACTCATGTGGGTTTCAGCTGAGGAGAAAGGCCTGCTCGGGTCGCGTGCATGGACGTTGGATCCTTGGTTGCCAGAAGGCATGAAGCCGTTCTGTAACCTCAACATCGACATGATCGGGCGCAACGCGCCGGACGAGATCGGCATCACTCCCACCGCTTCTCACCCCGAGTACAACCAATTGACCAAGATGGTGGAGGAGCACTGCGGCAAGGAGGGTTTCACCAAGCTCAACAATGCTGACGCCTATTGGAGCCGTTCGGACCACGCGAACTTCGCCAAGAACCTGAAGATCCCGGTGGCCTTCCTGTTCTCTGATGTGCACGAGGACTACCACAAGCCCACGGATACCTCCGACAAGATCGACTGCGACAAGTTGAGTCGGGTGTCACGTCTGGTCATGCGCCTCTTGGACAGCTTGCAGGCTTCCAACTTAGATCTGCGTATCGTGGACTAGTGCCCGCCTCCGCTCTCAGTTGAGAATCGTGCGCAGCTTGTCGGCGGAAATGTTGGAGCCGCACAGGACGACGGCCGTTCGAACGCTGTCGTCCTGTTTAAGTTCGCGCCGTGCGACGGCCACGGCTACTCCCGCGGCCCCTTCTATAAGCATGCGGTGGTTATCCAAGACCCAGCGCACCGAGTCTGCGATCTCCTCTTCACTGACAAGCTCGAAGCGGTCCACGTAGCGGGTGCACAGCGGCAAGGTGATGCAGTCTTCCTCGAGGCTGCCCGCCGTTCCGTCAGATAGGGTTGGCACAAACGGCATGTCGACAATTCGTCCCTCCGGGACCGAGCGCGCCATCACATCCGATAGCTCGGGGCAGCAACCCACGACTTCCGTGTCTTCGGAGAGACTCTTCAGGTGGGCTCCGATCCCAGCGATCAGTCCACCGCCGCCGACGGCCACATAAACCCGTTCGAGATCGGGCACCTGCAGGCCGAGTTCGACGCCGAGGCTTCCCTGGCCTGCCGCGACCTCGATGTCGTTGTACGGCGAGATGTAAGTTAGGCCGTTTTCTTCAGCGTGTTGTCGGGCCCTTAATTCTGAATCCAGGCAGTCATTGCCTTCAAGGACTAGTTGGGCGCCTCTTGAGCGGATCCCTGACAGTTTGCTTTCATCGGTGCCCTTGGGTGCGAAGACCGTGCAGGGGCAGGCGAGCATTTTCGAGCCGTAGGCCGACGCAGCCCCGTGATTACCTGTGGAGGCAACGACAACGCCGCGGGAGCGTTGCTCGGGAGTGAGGGTCAAGAGCTTGTTCAGTGCGCCGCGAATCTTGAAGGAGCCCGTAAGTTGGAAGTTCTCCAGCTTGAGAAAGGCATTCGGTCCCAGACCGGGGGCCGGGTCCGTAGGTGTCAGCCGGATGTGGGGGGTCAGGCGCTCGGATGCCTGCAGGATGAGGTCGGGGAAAGATGTCGGCATGGATAGAGCGGGTGGACGGATCTGGGCCTAGTTCGAGCGCTTAGCGTGGAAGGGTCTGAGACGGTACACGGTTGACGGTGAAGAATACTTCGCCTTTGAGCTCCTGCCCCAGGTCGTAGGTCACCACCAACTGGTTCACGACGCGTACGTCTTCGAGCTGAAGGTGGACGATGGAGCCTTCCACGTGTGCGCCTTTGACCTTGACGGGGTCCTCGCCCTTCATGCCTGGCTCGACGAGTGAATAGTGAGCTGAGCCGTAGTTTGAAGCCCACTGGTAGTTCCAGCGTTTCGCGGTGAAGTGTGCCGGATTGGTGGCGATGCTGGGATCGAGCGGCCCGCTGAACTCGAGCTCCACGCCATCGTGAACCACACGCGCGCCTTTCAAAATAACCTTGTCTGTCCCCGTCCAGCGCACGCGCTCAAGGCAGCCATCCTTGCCTCCACCGGGTCCTTGCCAGCCGGAGAGCCCGACGGTGTAGACCGCGCCATCGTGAGGAGCGAGCCGCAGCCTTTGGATGCCTGCGTCGAACTGGAAGGGCAGACGCCATACGGCCCCTTGGGGCACTCCGTCATCGTCGATCGTAAGGCCATACATCCAACCCTTGCCGAAACTCGTATGGAGGTAGCGGCCAGAGAGGGGCCCAAAGCGCTCATCCTCGACCCATAATTGCCCGCCACAGGAGGAGTCGAGGCTTTGGGGCATCCAGATCGCGGGCTGATCAAAGTCGGGGCGGGTCTGCTTGCCGGGTCCGCCGTTATTCACCGCGGGGAAGACGCCGTAGAAGCCTCGGCGTTGAGTGAGACTGACCTTGGAGGCCGGGATCCAATTCCCCTGGTTGTCACCTACGAGTGGGCGTCCGTCGGCCGACATGCCCATGCCGTTAGGTGTACGGAAGCCGGTGCAGTAGACGAAGGCGGCACCCTCGGGCGTCACACGCATGACCGCTCCGCCTATGTCAGAGTCGGTGTATTGGCCGGCCTTCACAAAGAACAGATCGCCATGGGGATCTTCTTGTAGGTCGAAGTTGAACGCGTGAAAGGTCGTGGAAACGTCCGTGTCAGCGTAGAAGGTCTCGTAGAAATCGGCTTCACCGTCAGCGTTCAAATCATGCAGGCGCGTGATCCGGTCACGGCAGGTGACCATGACCTTTCCGTCGACGATAGCGAGCCCGAGGGGCTCAAACATCCCCGCCGCAAACCGTTTCCACGTTACTTCTTCGAGCTCGGCGTCCAACCCGGAGACGATCCAAACATCTCCGCCGAGAGTTGAAACTGCTGCGCGACCGTCATCGAAGAAATCGATGGCACTGGTTCGCATCCAGGCGTTCCACGGATTCTCGAA
>JAPKBO010000327.1 GCA_028823395.1 Planctomycetota bacterium
GGGATGCCCCCCACTGAGAGACCGTGGAAAGGATTTCGCATCGGGGCCGCTCGCCCCCCCCTCAGGGCTGGCCCCTGGCTGAAATCCCGAGTCTGGGACAAACAGCCAATTAAGAGTTCCTATTGGCCCCATATTGAGATGCGCTCGAACACCTTTAAGACCGGACTCTAGCCGTTCGATAGGTGAGTGCGTGGGAGCTCCGAAGATGGATGGAGCCCCTGCATTCCACGAAGCAATCACTCTAGCCATGTCTCCTGCCAAAATCGAACAGACCTGTTTACGGAATTCCCTTGGAGGGGCGACACAATCTCCTCCAAAGGATGCCCCAATCGTCTGTTTCAACTGGGGCCTAGAAAACATGCATGGTCTCGCGACTTTGCTCGCTAAAGTTTCGTGGAGTTCGTCGCGACGCCCTGCTGTAGCTGGGCGTCCCTTACTTTTATTCAACTAACGCAATGGCCGGCCGATACTCAGGCCCAGCGGATTGGATCCCGCTGGCTTGTTTGACTCGGAAAGGCAACTGAGGGGATCTGATGATCAAAGAAACAAAGACTCAAGGAATTGAGCAACACCTGCTAATTGGACTTTTTGGACTCGGCCTATGTCTCGCCGCCTGCGCCCCCACCGATCAGTCGGTTTCGGGCCTCGGAGACGAGGTCAGCAATGGCGCTTTCGGCGTCACTGATGGCAGCCCGTTCCACATCACCGCCCCGGAAGGAGGCCCCTTCCCGGAGGGATCGCGCACCTATACGTTGGTGAACTACACCCTCGGGCTGTTCGCCTGGGAGATCGAGTCCAGCGTGCCTTGGCTATCCTCAGACGTTCCCGCCGGAGCCCTCGCCCCGGGTGCCGAAGTCGACGTTGCCGTCAGCATCGACACTGCCTTCGCAGAGACCCTTCCCGTGGGAGAGTATCCTGCGGACCTTGTCTTCAGGGATCGCTCCGATCCCAGCGGAGTACTGATCATGGCCTTCCTGCTCACGGTCGAGCCTGCCCCCACGGGAGACCTGACCGTCAGCCCCGAAGACCCCTGGGAGCTTGAGGTCCTGACCCTCGCCGAACTCGAGGGGCAGACCCAGGTTTACACCATCACCAACGAAGGCTCAGGTGAGCTCGAATGGACCGCCGCCAGCCAATCGAGCTGGCTGCTGCTGTTGGGCGATGCCCAGGGCACCTTGACCGAGGGCGCGAGCCACGAGCTGAGCGTCGTCATTGCAACGGATAGCTTGACCGAGGATTCAGGCATGCACACGGGCGGGATCGCCTTCAGCAATTCCCTCGACCAGGCGGACACGCAACTCGCCGTCGTCACCCTGCGAGTCGGCGAACAACCGAGCGGCCGCATCGACCAAGGCTTGATTGCCCTCTACGATTTCGAAGAGCTCAGTGGCACAGTCGCCCATGATATCTCCGGCGTCAGCCCGGCCATGGACTTGGCCGTCGCCTCACCCGGATCCTCCAACTGGGGCGCAGGAACCCTGGGCCTAGATCCCAGCGCCATCCTGTCCTCGAGCGGAGCCGCCACACGCATCAACGCGGCGATCTCCACATCGAATGAACTCACCCTCGAAGCCTGGGTGACCCCCGCGAACCTGACCCAAGACGGTCCAGCGCGCCTGATCGGCCTCAGCAGCGATGCCCATAACCGCAACGTGACCATGGGCCAAGGCCTCTGGAGCTCCCAAGCCACCGACACCTTCACCACACGCCTGCGCTCCACCGAAACCGACACCAACGGCTTCCCAGCCCTGGACACGGATTCCGGTGCTGCCTCCCTGGGCCTGCTGCATGTGGTCTACACCCGCAGCACCGACGGCCAGACCTGCCTCTACGTCAATGGCGTCACCCGAGCCGTCGGCCAAACCAATGGTGACCTCGGCAACTGGGCGATGGACTACCCACTAGTGATCGGCAACGAAGCCACTGGCGGACGCCCCTGGGACGGTCGCCTGCACCTTGCCGCGGTCTACGAGCGCGCCCTGGCTGAGTACGAAGTCCAACAGAACTTTACCGCCGGCACCGGCGACGCCACGGGGCCCGTCCTCGTCGCGTCCCCCTCCACGGGCTTCACCGCCAGCGGAACCGTGGGTGAGACCGTTTCTCCCACAAGCTTCACCTACGAAATCACCAACACCGGCACGGCCACCCTGCAATGGGATGCCTACAGCGACGCCACCTGGGTCGAAGTTGTCGGCTCCGGCTCCGGCACAGTGGCCCCCGGCGAGTCCGAGGACCTAGTGATCCAACTCTCCGAGTCCCAAGTCAGTTCCCTCTC
>JAPKBO010000123.1 GCA_028823395.1 Planctomycetota bacterium
CAGGAGGAAGGCCGGATCCTCTTCGTCTCAGTGCTTGCCGACGACGAGGCCCGTGCCGAGCAATTCTGGGACGACGTTTACTCTGATCGCCGGGTACGAGCCCTTTCAGAGGAGACCGTCAACCTTGTGGCGTGCCTGGATGCGCAGGGCAAGAAGCGCAGCTCGTGTGCGCAGAAAGCGGGCCTTTCACGAGACGAGGCTCGCTATCTGGAGGCTGCTATCCGGGACGAGTTGTTAGCGAAGAACGCAGAAGGCGTGGTGTCGAGCCCGCAGCACATGTGGTTCTCGCCAGCCGGTGAACTACTGCAGTGCGCGGCTTTTGAGATGACCGCCGATGAGATGGTCTGGTGTTTTGTTAATGCCCGACGCAGAGCAGGCCTCAAGCATGATCCCATGCCGGAGGGTCTCCGGGCGCCGCTACGTTTCCTTGCGGGGGAGCCGTATGCACCGGCCGATGGTGATACCTACGGCCGAGCGCTCACCTCAGCGGAGGTGAAACAAGAGCTCAAGAGCATGCGGACCTCTCGGTTTGGTGCAGGGCAGGCTGGGCGCTTTGTCCGCTTGGCATTCACGGATGACAAGGCGGCACAGGAATACGTCTACAAGGAACTCCAGAGCGGCTTGGTGACTTGGGGGGGGACCGACGTGATTGTGGGAGCCCTGCACACCGTGGGCCTGGTGGCTCCGGCCAGCGGAGGGGAAATATTCGAGTACTACGGCGACCACAAGGAAGCTCGCGTTCGCAATGAGTGCGCTGTGGGGCTTGAGCAGCTTGGTGCTTCAAGCGGACTGAAGCTCATCAAAACAATGCTGCGCAAGGAAAAGGACGACAGCGTCAAGAAGAATTGGTTGCGGGCTTTGGCATCCTGTGGCCGTTCGGCAAGTACTGTGCGCAAACAATTGCTTGGCCTTGTAGACCGCGAACGGGATCTGGTTCTCAAGGCCAATATTCTCTTCGCCCTCGGGTGGCTCGACCATCATGAGGACGTGCGTGAGGTGCTCGTGCAAACCTTGCAGGATGTGGATGCCGATGCCCGTCTGCGCACGGCTGCGGTGTGCGCCATTGCCTTGGGCCGGGATGAATCCCAACTCGAAACGGTGCGCAAGTTCGCCGGAGGGGAGGGCATCCCCGCTTCCTTGAGTGAGGCTGCGGTGGCGGCCGTAGCGATTCTAGAGGGCGGCGACATGATGGGGTTACAGGCTTCGGTCCAGGACTCTTGCGCAGACATCCTGCCCCGGGAGAGGGTTTTCTTCCGCCCCGTCCCGCCCGCCGAACCGCGCTGAGAGGGGGGAACCAAGGCGACCCCTTGGCCCGGCCAACTCCAGAACCGCGGGGGTGGTATTGGCCAGGATAGGGCCATGTGGATAACTCGGCCTTCAAGCAGTCCTCGCGGATTGGGGAATTTGGAACGACGGAGTGGGAGTGGGGAGTGGGCCGTGACGGGCGCGCACTGATTCTTCACTAGTCGGCGTAAGCCATTTATCCACAGAGTCTTGCGAGCTCCGGCGGGCGAAGCTCATAGGGCCGGATTGGCTTCCAGGCCGCCTGTCTCGTTGGGGTAGTTGAGAGTTGCGCGTGGGTTTATGAACGCCCCGCCTAGTTTGGGTGCATTGGCATTTGTTGCCCCGCCCCATTCCATGCAACCCAACCGCACACCAAGCGCACCCCTCGCTGTCGGACCCGAAGCGGTCCCGTTTGATCCGATGGGGGAGAGGCGCGGGACGATTTTGTCCCTATCCGACGTGCAGCACCTGTTGGCGGGCAAGGATCAGCCAGCACGCCTGTACGCATTGGCCGATGGCGACCCCCTTGGCTTGACCCACGGCTCGCGACGCTGGCTGAACCAGGCTTGCTTGTTGTTTGATGTTCAACCGTTTGTGGAACGTGCCAGCGTGGCGTTGAGTTGGGGCCACGCGAGATTCACAAAGTTGGAGGGCCACCTCTCTGCACCTCTGGAGTATTGGCTCAGTGGTGTATTCCGTCGCACAGCCGATGTTCTCCACGCACGCGATCAGGAACTGGACGAGCAAGGTAGCGCCGTTAGTGAGCCCCTCTCGCCACGCTTCCAATTCTTGCGCGCTGTACTGGGCCTCGAGCACGGTGACTTACGCTCTGCGTGCATTGTCGCCAATGCACTCCCTGACCGGGAGCGCATGGCCTTCCATCAACTCCTGGTTCAGGGGCATACCCTGGATGAGTTCGTAGGCGTACAGGGCGTGGAAAGATCAGAGGCTCGTCAGGCCCTTCAGTCGGCAATAAAAACCATTGGCCATGCCCGAGCATGGGCCGAACAAGAGGCACGCGCCTCGATGAAGCAAGCATGAGTGTTATGGAACAACAGACAGCGTCGCGATCGTTGGACCCGGAGTTGCGGGATCTCTTGAACGAGACTGCGCGCGAAGGAAATTCTGCGCTCTTTCGGGTCGAACCCTGTGAGTTGGGGTCCTCATTTGTCGATCCAATTCGGAGCAAGGGGGCATGGCGCGAGCAATGGACCCCAACGGAGCAACACCTGGTGATTCACTTCAGAGAGGAATTGGCCACTTTGATGAGGGCGGGTTCGGAAGCGTTGATCATCTCCTCCAGCTCACGGGATTTTCACCACCACTCGCATGCTTCGGTTCTAAGTGCGGAAGAGATCACGGAGCAGGCCTCGCAGCTGCAAGAGGTGAGCCAGGGAGGCTCAAGGGCAGCGACCTTGTTCCCGGAAGGAGTAGAAGATCCTGTCTACAAGCTCTCCCAGGAGTTGGCCCTTGGACTTGAGGCTATGCGTCCATCCGCGGCCTTGAGACTCATCCATGGTGCGCGCCGCCTGATGGACACAGACGCTCTGCGGGTGTGCCACTCCAAGGCGCTGATGGACGTGGGTGAATTCTACGAGGGCAACCGCCTCGCTCGAACTTGCACCACACCTCGTACGGCTCCCCTGGTGCGAGCAAGTGCCTGGTCGTTCATTGCCCAGTCACAGCTCGATCTGGGAGGTCCGGCATTGGCTGCGGAGTCCTACCTGCGGGCGGCGCAACTGGATCCAAAATCTTCTCTCTGCAGCCTCGGAGCTTTGTTCTGCAGCCTGACGGTGGAGGATCTGCCCACGGCGGTTTTTGCTGCTGGAATTCTGGATTCCCACGGATGTTGGGAAGACACGTCACTGTTTACCTATGCCGCGCACTACGGAGACCGTGCACGGTTGAAACACGCCCCGCTCTCGCCGGGCTTCTCTTCGAGCCTCCACAAGATCGAAGGCCAACTCGGCCCACTTGCATGGCACCTTACGCATGAAGCATCACAAGCAAACTAAGTCACGATTGGGGCGCTGGCTCCTGGGTTTGATGTTGCTGGGCCTTGCTGGTTCTGCGGCAGACGCTCTAGCCTTCAATCCTTGTAATGGGCCGGGCGGACCAGGTGTATTTCCGCCCACCTGTCGTCATTCAGGTCACAATAACTCCGGCGGGCGCCACCCCTAGGGGGCATCATGTCCGGATCCAAGGCCGTCCTCCTGGGTGTAGGTGTCACTCTACTCATCGTTGGATTCATCTCACTGATGGGCGACGGCTTGAGCACGGGCCAGGTTCTAGCGGCACCCCCCATGGCACCTCAGGTCCATGCAAAGGCCAGCGAAGCCGATGGGGCGGTGATAGAAGAGGTTTCGGGGGATGGCCCAAAGGGTGCTTCTATTGAGACCGGGGGAGTTGATGCGCAGCGGGACTTACCCGTCGCGATGAATCCCGAACGGCCTCCCATAGAAGCGAACCGTCCCCGCAAGAACCTGGATTTCGCGGTGCTTGAGGGAATAGCGGATCCGGGAGCGGGAGCGCGTCTGAAAGGGGCCGTTGCCAGCTGGAGAGCTTGGCCTGCTGTGAACCGCACGACCCAGACTCCCTGGTGGGCGGAGGCCCTTGGGTGGGACTCGAAGGACGAGGTAGGTCTCGATCTGGACACCAGTGCCAATTCCGATGCGACGGCCATAGCGCATTTTGGATTCGCGCGGGCGCCGCAGGAGGGGATGCAGGATAGCTATGTTTACGTGACCTCCCCCAACCACCTTGCCGCTCTGGTGGAGGTCGAGCCCGAGCAGGAAAGGATCGCCCTAGAGCTTGAGCCAGCCGACCCGCTCATCGTTCATGTAGTGAATGTGGCCGGCGAGGCCATCATGGGAGCGGACGTCCAATCCGTGGGATGGATTGCGGGTCACGGCGAAAGGCTCGTGAAGCGTAGCTACGTGTCCGACCAGGACGGAATCGTCAACCTCTGCCCTCTGCCAAATCAGTCCGTCCTACGAGCTACAAGTGATGGTCTGATCAGCCCGCTCTGGCGCGGTGAACACAGTGCGGCGGGTGGTGATATCACATTGATCATTTCGTCGGCCTTCGAGGTTCGTGGGCAGGTGAATGGAGCTCCGGATCCGGAAGCTCTTGCGGCCTGCACGGTTCTCGTACGCATGGGCGAACGCAACCGCAAGCCCGGCTCGCTGCGTGATGAGTGGAGTGACTCCCTGGGTACTGCAGTTGTGGGTCCGGATGGAGCATGGTCCTTCGACTCGGTGCCCTGGATGGGGGCTGGTGAATATGTCTTTCGCATGCAGGGTAAAGGTGCGATGCCCGACGAGAAACGCGTCTATCTCGACGCCCCCGAGAGCGTGCTCGTAGATCTGTCTTGGGCGACGGGTTTTGGACTTCTCTTGTACGTGCGGGACGACAACGTTCAGCCATTGGCCAATGCCTTGGTTTCCGCCCGATGGAAGACAGAAGAGGGTTGGATGGACTATCACTTCCGTAGTTCAGCGGATGGGCTTGTGACCATGGACTCCCTACCGGAGGCTGAAGTCCATGTGCGCGTGAGCGCCGCTGGGTTCGCCACAAACTCGTTCGGCCCGTTCAACATGCCTGCCGCAGGAAACTCGGAGGGGTTCTACCTGGATCTGTCTCTGGCGGGAGTTGTCGAGGGTCGCTGCGTCCACAAGGGTGCCCCCGTCAGTGATTTTGAGGTGACGTACTGGGGGAACCACTCCGCATTCCGTGTAACCGAGAAATTCCGCGACGCAAGCGACGGGCGTTTTGTATTGGATGCTGTGCCGCGTGGCGACGTGCACCTCTTGGCAAGCAGCGATGGGCTGGCCCCCTCGGAAATGGCCACGGCAGACTCTTTAGATGTGCTGACTTCTGAGGTACCGGGCGAGGGCAGAACCCCCGTGGAGTTAGAACTCACGAGCCCCCTGAAGGGCTTTGGCCGCGTGATTGATGCGGCGACCGGAAAGCCCGTGGTCGGGGCGATCGTGAGTCCGCGGTTCTCGTCCAACTCGGCAGTTCTAGATGCATGGGAGGATCCTGTGCAAACGGACGCGTCAGGTGAGTTTCAGGGACTGGCTCTGGCGGCAGTGAGTGCCGCATTGCGAGTGGACGCGCAGGGTTTCAGCCCTCACACGCTGTTCGTCGGGACAGTCGCAGCAGACTTCCACAACGTTGGGACCATCGCCTTGGAGCATTTCGAATCCATTGAGGTTCAGTTGCTCTCTGCAGAGGAAGAGGATTTCCGGACCTATACCTGCACCCTGCGCGGGCACTCCCCTGTGCCCTTCGATGCAAACGGACACGCTCGGTTTGATCAGGTCGAAGCGGGCTACCACATCTTGTCGATTCAGCCTGAGAACATGTACCGCCGCCTCGATACCGCAATCACGGTAGAGCCAGGGCAGCCCAAGAGGATCGAGGTGTCCGTGAATTTCGGAGCGCCTAGCGTGATCGAGTTGATTCCGGACGAGGGCCTGACGGTTCCTGAGATGTTGTTCCTAAAGGTCCATCGGGACTCGGAATCCTCGGGGAGCCTGGTTCGTCTTGAGACCTTCGATGAGCACTTGGAAGTGAAGACGTCCCTGCCCCCGGGCGAGCGAATGATCTTCACGGTGATGGATCACCTGGGCAACCTGCACGTGACCAAGTGGGTGACCACGTCAGAAGCTGGCGGTGAGCGCATAAGGCTTGAACTCAAGGGCAAGTCCCATCACTTGCTGTTCGTCGATTCCAGCGGGCATCCGGTTCCCGAGCCGTATGTCAGCGTAGGCACGCCCCCCTTGGATTCTGTGGCGGGCTGGGTGGAGATGGGTGCCAACACGGAAGGCCGGCTAGTTCTCCACGACGTCTCGGAGTCGCGCATCTTGCTGTTCGCAACGGGGCCCGGAGATGCGGTGGGACAAATACAAGAGGTGAGCCTCGGCCCTAGCACTCCTGATGAGCCCATACTTGTGCACTACGAGTGTGACCATTCAATCCTGGCCCTGGCCAGCGAGAGGGGCCAACCCCTCGATGGCGTCAATACGAGTCTTCGGCACTCGCTCACAGGTACCGTCCTGGATCGTTCCAGTAGTGACGAAAGTGGGCAGCTTGCGTTTGGCCCACTGGCGACGGGGACCTATCTGGTCCAAGTCACGAGCGGAGGCCTCTGGCCGGACACATTCACACTCCACGCACCCGACACGGGGCAGCAGCAGGTATTTGAGGTACGTCGTTTGGGAAGTATCCGGGTGGACCTCACCCGGGAGGGCCAGCCCATGCAGGGCTTGGTGGTGGACTTCATCAGTGAGGAGCGGGGAACGCGTGCCTCGGAGTGGGTAATGACTGGCCAAGCCAAGGTGGGGGCCTCAGGCCTACAGACGGACACGGGCGGGACGGTGACCCTGAGCGGTATTCCCAACGGGAACTACGCCCTTCAGGTCAGCATGCCGGGCGGCGAAATCTTCGAGCAGCTCGTGAATGTGCCTGCGCTCTCAGAGGGGTTGGCGAGAATCGATTTACCCTGATTTCAGCGCAGTCCCCCTCTCGGTCCCGGCTTGGTTAGGATTCACCCTATGCTTGGCATGGGACTGAACGCGGGATGGATCTTGGGCGCGGCCTGCGCCGCGCTGTGTTCAACAGAGCGCGACGTCGTTGCGCGTTGGGTGCTGATTCCAGCGAACCACGAATCGGACCATATGGTTCCTGTCGAAGGGGACTGGGCCTTGCCGTGTGTGGACCCCACTTTCATTGGGAAAGGGAAGTACGCGGCACTGCTCAGGCCGACAGGTCACCCCGTCTTGATCGTACCGGAGAAAATTGCTGCGGAGGATCTCCCCCATGACGCCTGCAGTATCGAGGCATGGGTTGCCGTTGACGTCTATGCCGGGTGGGGTGGGTTCCTTAGCGTCTTGGAGGACAACGGCGAGGCAGAAACGGGACTCATGCTCGGAACTAAAAACGACAAATTCACGTTTGGCGTTTCGTCAGAGGGCGCGGATGACGGCGATGGGAAACTGACTTACCTAAAATCAAAGGAGCCATTCGATCTTGGCCGCTGGTACCACGTAGTAGGCACCTACGATGGCAAGACCCAAAGCATCTACGTGAATGGGGAACTGCAGGGCCGATCGCTGGAGCAGCATGGGCCCATCAAGTATCGACCACAGCACATTATCGCGGTGGGTGGGTATGTTGACTCGGATGAGAACTACCCCCTGACCGGCGCCCTGTATGAGGTCTCCCTCTCCGACGTCTGCCTGAGCAAGAAGACGGTTGAGCGGCGTTACAGGAAGGGAAGGGGCGGCTTGCCGGAGGCTGAAACCCGCACCTTCACCACCGTCCCTCTACGGGTAAAACCACCTCTGCCTGAATTGCAAGCAGGGATAAACCTGGCCATTGATCGCGGCGTGCAGGGCCTTCTGCGCGAGCAGTTGTGGGACGGCTCCTGGGAAGAGAATGCCTCCACCTATCGCAATGGCGCGACAGCTCTCGCTTTGTACACCCTACTCCGCTGCGGTTTGAAAGCCGATCACCCGGCCATCGTGCGGGCGATTCAGTTCCTGAGGGCGGCCCCACCGACCCGGGTGTATTCAGTGGGCTGCCAACTGCTGGCACTCGGAGCCACGGGTGATCCGGCTCATCGCGCCTGGGCTGAAGAACTCGTTGCGCTGTTACTACAGTGGGAAAACAACGACCGCTCTGGAAGCTGGGGCTATCCAACTGGAACCGCAGACCTGTCGTGCACCCAGTACGCCGCCTTGGGTTTTTGGGGTGCCTCCAAGCTGGGCATCGAAATTGATATCCGAGTTTGGCGGCGAATGGTCGAGCGCGTCATCAAGAGCCAGCCACCCGCCACAGAAGTGCCTTGGTTCGAGATCGAGGGTGAACAGCGGTCGGGAAAGAGGCGCATTGCAGGCTTCACTTATCATGAGGGTGGAGCGCGGAGAAATGAGACGGGGACCATGACCACAGCTGGTTTGTGTGTGATCCAGATCCCCAACATGCTGGTGGGTAGAAAGCTGGGCCCAGTTGCGAAGCGTGCGGCGGATGCGGGACGCAACCTGGGAATGGGGTGGCTTGCGCATTACTACCCAATGGACGGTCATCCAAGAATCGGCAACAACCTGTACTACTATCTATACGGCCTGGAACGGGTGGGCGCCTTTATGGCGGTCGATGAGATAGGCGGGAATTCTTGGTATAGGGATGGAGCGATGACTCTCCTCAAGAAGCAGAAAGGGGATGGAGCATGGGGCCTCACGAGCAACACAAGTTTTGCCCTGTTGTTTTTGCGTCGCGCGTCTGCAGCGACCCAGACGGGAGAAGCGGTCGAAAGGACAATCGGTGCTTATTCTGATCACGAGGCTGAGGCCTTCCTCCACGCGACGGGTGACGCACGCATGACTATTTGGCTCGAGGGGTTCTCCGATGAACGCTTGGGGCTGTACCAAGGCGCTGACCGAATTTGGAAAGGCATGCGCGTCGCGCGAGTGATCTATATGGCAGACGGAGAGGAAATCGCCAGGGTCGAAGGAGACAGGCGGACCCCCTGGTCTTCCGAGCGTTTCGCGACACAGCACACGTTTACCAAGCCGGGTCCACATGCTTTGCAGGCGCACGTGCAACTAGTTCCGCAGGATGGTGATCCTGCGATCGGCTCAAAGATAGAAATCGTAAAATCCGGAACCCTGAACGTCGTCACGGTGGACTTCCCCGAGGAGTGGATGGCGGGCAACTTGAGGGTTCAAGGTGTGAATCTCTTAGAAACCTCCGGGGTTACGGCCAGTGCATCCTCAACCTGGGAGTCAGGCGACTTCGGACCTGAGCAAGCCGCAGATTCTTTAGCTCGCACGCGCTGGCGTGCTGGCGCGGATGATGAACAACCGTGGATCAAGCTTGAACTCTCCACGCGCATAATGGCGAACACTCTTGTGATCTACCAAGGCCCCGCAAAGCTCAAGAGTAGGTCTGAATACGCGGCGATCCGTCGAATCGAAGTGCTAGTTGACGGCATTTCACTCCGCGAGGTGGAGTTGGGCCCGGACATCATGGCGCCTCTAGTCGTTGATTTGGGCGAGAGCATGGGCATACGGTCGCTTGAATTGAAAATCTTGGAGCGCGACGAGGGGTCACAACCCGTGGGCCTATCGGGAATTGAAATACAGGAGCGACTGTGAAATGCACGGCATGACCTACTTGTGTTCGTCCCTGGCCGTACTCATCACGGTAATTCACGCTGACGCGGCGCAGGACGTTTCCCCCGGTCTCCGCTGGGTGTCCGCCGATGGGCGCAGCGAAGTGGTTTTGGAGGGTCTATTTCAAGTGAACGGTTCAGTCGTGGATGAGGGACGGTCGCCGCGTGCGACTTTGGGCTTGGAGCGAATGCGCCCTGAATTGGCCGGCCGATTCGCGGACTCTCTGCACTTTCGCGTCGAGCCCAATTTCTCGGCGGATGAAGTGGAGTTGGAAGAAGCTTGGATCGGCATGGAGGTATTGTCCCGGCATGGGCTTCTCATGGCAGGCCGCATGAAAGTGCCCTTCGGACTGGAGGAGGTGCGTAGTCGCCGGCACATCAACTTCACGCGCTTCTCCATACTCAACCAATTCTCTCCAGCGGAAGAGCACGGTCTCTTCCTGAACGGCAAGAGCGATTCGAACAGATGGGAATATGGAGTGTCTGCGACAGATGGCTTGGAGTCCGGGGACTCGGATACAAGCGTGAATCTGGCCGCGCGTCTCATGCTGCACCCTAGTGCACAGGCGGCGGCATCCAAGTGGCGGAACCTGCAACTGGGATTGGCTGCCACGACGGGCTCCCTCAATTCCGTTGCGGGAGACCATGGCGTGCAGAATGCAGCCGGTCAGGTTGTCACCGGACTTACAGGGGGGGTGGCCCTCCAAGGTCGTCGCACAAGGTTTGGATTTGAGGCGGCATGGTTTGCCGGGCCATGGTTCGTCCAGGCCGAGCACATGCTGATTCAGCAAGGCATGACTGTGGACGGGAGTGCTGAGGACGTGGACTTCAGCGGATCCTATCTTGAGGTGGCTCACGTTTTGACCGGGGAGAGCAAGTCCTTCAAGGGTGTGTCCCCTGATCAACCGTTCGACCCTGCGACCGGTAGCGGACGAGGAGCGTGGGTTCTGGCTGCCCGAGTGTCCGAGTTGAACTTGGATGATCGCCTGCAGAGTGGAGGGCTGGCGATGGGGGGTACATACACATCAGCCATCCGGAGTGTCTCTCTGGGGCTGAACTGGGTCATGAATGATCACATGATCCTGCGGCAGGCCCTCGTTCGCAGCGTCTATGCGGATGACGTGCTCGTTGATGGCGATCCCCGAGACGGAGAGAGTGCCCTGCTGTTCGGCTTGCAGTTGCATTTTTGAATCGGGCACGGCCCTATGGGGCAATGAAGCTCATCAATCTGCTGTGCACCATTCTCCTCTTCGGCCCTAGCCTCGTTCCCGCTGCATGCGCCAACGGAGATCTTCCCAATCTGCTCCTCATCGTCGCTGATGACATGGGCTACGGGGACCTGGGCTGCTACGGCTCACTTCAAATCGAAACCCCACACCTGGATCAGTTGGCTGCTGGGGGGGTGCGCTGCACTGCGGGCTACGTGGCGAGTTGCGTGTGTGCTCCAAGTCGCGCGGGCTTGCTTACCGGCCGCTCCGGATCGCGCTTCGGGTTCGAACACAACCTGCATCACCCCGATTACCTCGCTCCCGAGTTCGCGGGTATCCCGCTCGACGAACCCCTTATCTCCGAGCGACTGCAAACGCTGGGTTATCGCACAGGCCTCGTGGGCAAGTGGCACC
>JAPKBO010000124.1 GCA_028823395.1 Planctomycetota bacterium
CTCCAGGATATGCCCTGCCGTCAAAGGCCCAACCACCCAACCCACGCCCCAAAGAGCCGCGTTCATGCCCGTCTGCATCTCCCGAGCCCCGGGCGGGGTGGCCTGCATCATCAGGTTCTTCAGAATGGGGTAGGCCGAGTTCATCAACGCGCCCCGGACCAGGAACGCAACGATGGCCCATGGCAGACTCCACGTAAAAGCGAGCAACAGGAAAAACGGGATGGAAGCGAGCTCAATGGCGACGATGCCCCGCACGTAGCCCAATCGCTTGATGACAAACGGCGTCAACATGAAGCCAACGGCAAAGAGAATTTGGCCCGAGGCGAACAGGTTTCCCCAGTCGCCGGCTCCCATTCCAAAGCGGTCCTTGAAGTACAGCGGCAGGAACGGGATGCACAGTCCCGAACCGCAGGCGACCAGAAACTGGGGCAGGGCAAAGCGAGCCAACACGCCGCGATTCTGAAGGAACACGGGCCACAACCCGCGACCTTTCTCCACGGCCGGCTGCTCCAGGGGAATGCGCGCGAAAATCACAGCCGCACACATGCTCAGCAGTCCCCCCCCAAAGATCACGCGGCCCGTAGCCACGGCTTCGCCGCCCAGGGGCCCCTCCCAGTGGGCCACTAAACGCCCCGCCACGACGGCGGCAACGACGGCGGCCAGTGTGGGTAGAGCCTCGGCCAATCCGAAAAGCCGCGCCCGGTCCCGAGAGGTACTGTGCCTGAACAAAAAAGGGGCGATCGCCACGTACTGCAGCGTCAACGCAAAACCCGCCACCATGTTGATGGCATACAACAGACGCAAGTCATCGACCCAAGGGAGTACGGCATAGGCAAGGCCCCCCACGAGCGCGGACAAGACAAAGACCCCGCGAGCCGGCCGGCGAGCCAAGATCGCAGCGGCAGGTAGAGCCACGGCCACCTTGCCCCACGCATCAGCCGATTGAATCCACCCGATCTCTGAATCCGAAAGCCCGATAGCATCCAGGTAGCGCACCAGGAGGATGTAAACCACCGTATGGGCCGCACCCGTCAGAGCGGCGCCCGTGAGGTACACCCGTGCCGGAAACGACATTCGCTTGGACGCGGAGTTGGGTAGGTCGTCCCCCGTGGAGTCGGATCCGGACACCTACTCGTCGACCCGAATCTCGTAAAGGTTGGGCCAGTGCTTGCCGGTTATGTAGATCTTGTTCTCCTGCGCGTCATAGGCGATGCCATTCAGCACATCCTGTGCTAGATCCGGCACCCGCTGCTTGGCTTGTAATCCGCGCAAGTCGATGACGGAGTTCACCTTCCCGGTTTCGGGGTCGATGCGCACAATGATCTCGCGCTGGTAGACGTTGGCCCAAATCTCGCCGCGAATAAACTCTAGCTCGTTCAGATTCCAGAGAGACTGCCCGTCCAGCGTAACGGGCAGCAAGCGCTTCACCTTCAGGTCTGTAGGACCCACGAAGCGCAGGGTGTCCGTGCCGTCGCTCATGATGAGCGACTCATCGTCCGTACACAGCCCCCAGCCCTCGCCCGAATAAGTCAGGCGGTACTGCTCCTGAAAGTTACGTCGGTCGTAGATGAATGCCACGCCCTCTTTCCAGGTGACCTGCACCAACAGGCCTTTCCAAATAGCTATGCCCTCACCGAAGTACACGGGCTCCAAGCGATGGCGCAGAAGGGCCTTGCCGGTTTGCATATCGACGGTCATCAGGTTGGACTCCTGATACCGGCCGGTGCTCTCGTACAGGACTCCCTCGTGAATGATCAGCCCCTGGGTGTAGGAGGCGCGATCGTGTGGATAGGTGGCGACAATGGAGTAACCCAGAACCGGAGCACCCTTGTCGCCTGGAGAAGCGACCTCTCCAGATCCGTTGGGGTTCCCGCCTTGGGGGTCAGGCTGGGGATCGCCAGGTGTGCAGGAGGTGCAGGCTGCCAGCAGAGTCAAAGCCAGGGAAAGGAACAGCGGCGTGAGGCTTCGGAGGGGAGGTGACATGAGAAGATGGGGGCCTCAGAGTCTAAGCCCCAGTTAGGGCGCAGACCTACTCAATCGAGCGCTCTTCTGGCCTCGATACCACGCCCCCGCCCCCTCGGAAGGCTACGAGGCTCGATTTGCAGGCCGTTCTTGGCTCGGAGTGGCAGACGACATGCGAGGTCAGGTTCCCGCTTTAAGTCAAACGAGACTACGCTTGCACCCAAGTCCCGCGTTGACACTTGACCCCCAATCCATGGCCCGCCTCAAGCCCCTTCCCCTGCTGTCCGGCTTATGCCTGCTTGTGATCGCGGGTGTGACCCTGCCTCTATGGCATAGCGCGGGGAATGCCCCGGAGTCCGCACAGCATGGGGACCTGCCGCCGCCCGAGCGCTTACGAGCAGACGAGCCCGCCGCCCAACGGGAGCCTCTTGCCCCGGAGTTGGAGAGCACTCTTTCGCTCCCCACGGAATCGGGGCGCATCGAGGCCATGTTGCCCGGCATAGGTGAAGTCTCCTTCCTGGGCCGAGTAGTGCGACGCGGCAATGGGTCACCTGTCGAAGGCGCCCGCGTTGAAATCCTGCAGGGAGAGACACCGTGTATTGCAGTGAGCGATGGGCAAGGCGACTTCGCGGTGTCCTGGGACCCCCGAATCTCTGGAACTCTGGCGGTGCATCACCCCGACTTCCTCGCGATGCGCCGACCCAACCTGCCGGACCCCGCCCGCTTGAGTTCCGCACAGTGGACGATCCTACTCGACCCTGCCGGGTCCATTCACGGTCGTCTGGTAGGGCCGGGTGCGAACACTGCGATGCCCGCGGTGGCCCAGATCCGGTGCTGGCTTGGAAACAAGTTGCCACAAGAGGCCATGGCAGAGGTCCCTGTTTCAGCAGATGGACGCTTCCAGTTCGAGAGCCTCCTCCTCGGGACCTACGCAGTAACCGTTTACAAGCAAGGGGCACCGCCAGCATTCGCAACCGGCATTGTCCTCTCCGGGGGCCGACCCACCAACGTGCCCGTCACGATCCAACGGGGGATCAACCTGACCGTGCGGGTAAAGCAAAGCACGGACGGAGCGCCAATTCAGGGTGCTGAACTGGACCTACAGCTGATTCAGCGTGATCGGGATCATCCCCTACAGGGACGGACGCGACCGATTCAGGTGACCGGGGCCGACGGAGAAGTCCTCTTCCTAGGCATGGGCGAGGGATCGTACCGCACCTACATCCGCGTGCCCTGGGGAGGAACGGCGGAGGTCATCCGCGAGATCACCAAGGGTACGACGCCCGTTGAGTGGGCATTTTCGTTCTCTCCCCCAACAAAGCTATCGGGCCTTGTTCTCGATCAAAATGGTGAGGTCGCCGCTGGTCGGGTGGTTGCATGCGTGCAGGGCAATTCAAACAAGGTAGGGGGTCGCCGGGACCGCAGCGAAGCCCCGCCCAGATTCTCGATCGGTTCAGGCACATTGCTTGACACGACCTTGACCGACGACCGAGGACGATTTGAGTTTGAGGCCCTTCCATCTTCGGTCAATCTGGCACTCATGACGATGCCGCCCAAGACCATGGGGGAAGGTGTGGCCGGCGCCGCCGAATCCGAGATCGTGCGACTGCAGTCAGGGGTAATCCGCACGGACGTGATCCTCCGGTTGAAACATGCCTTCGAACTGCGTGGCGCCGTACATGATGGGAATGGGACCCCACTGGCTGAAGCACTCATAACGGCTACGAAACGCGGCACCGATGGCAACCTGAGCAGACGTGTGACGACGAGCAAAGAGGGCGGCACCTTCGCCCTGCACGAGGTTCCCGAGGGAAGCTACTGGCTGAGAGTCACACGGGATGGCTATGGCGAAGGCCGAATGGATGCCAAGGTCTACGGCGATCTGGAAGGGCTGGACATCGCCCTCGAGGCCACGTCCGATCTCTCTGGCGTGATTGTCGGTCCAACCGGCTGGGGCGTCCCAAACGCAATAGTGACTGCCCGCAGGATTTCCGGAATGGGCGCCACGACGGCTTCCGGAGATGAGTACGGCAGATTTACGCTGAAGCAGCTGACCGCCCAAGAGTGGACCTTCCAGGCTAAGGCCCCGGGGTTCTCACCCAGTGAGAGCGAGCCCGTGACCTGCAAGGTGCCCTTCGATGGCGAGCTCACCCTGGTACTCGTTCCTGAAGTGAACGACGATCCCTGCACCCTGCTCGGCACGGTGATCGTGACGGACAGCGGATTGCCCCCGGAGGATATGCAGTTCTCAGGATTCAGGTACCGCAAGGTTGATGTAACGGGATCCCGCTTTGAGCTCTCGGGGGCCGCCGTCGAGCGTGCCGAGTTGGCCGTCTCCTCGAGCAACGCGGAGACCGTCTACTTCTCCGTCCCCGAGGTCGCCGCTGGCGATTCGCTAAACCTGGGCCTGGTCGAGACCCGTCCCACCGTAGAGGTCCGTGTTCTGGTTACCGACGGCACAGGCACGCCCCTGCGCAGCGCAGCCGTTTTCCTTGAACGAATCCCAGAGGAGTACGTGCCCGAAAACGTGCGTGTACCCTCACGAATCTACCTCCCCCCCATGAGACAATCGGGGTCCTATGCGAAGCGCGGGGTGGGCATGTACAAGTGGCAGCTCGTCGTACGCCACAAGGACTGGGCGCCACTCTCGAAGACGGTCGAGGTCATCAACGCGCAGAACACATTTCGCGTCAGCCTCGACCTGAAGCAACCCTAGATCCGATGTGGGGAACGCCAGGGCCGCTCCGCGGATGAGGTGAGCGCACATGGAAATCTACGTTGGCTCTCTTGCCTACGGTCCCGAACCCAAGGCTTCAGTCCGTTGCACTTACCGTGGACCCAGAGGTCTCAGCTTGGACCGATTCTGCGCCCTTGCCGATCCACAGAGCGAGAGCCATCCCTCCAGCCAGAATCCCCACAATCACGCGCTGGAACGGGTGCGGGTTGGCGCTTCTGAGCGTTTCGGATTGGAATTGAGCATGGAAGCCAGCGGGTAGAGCGGGGCCCATGGGGCGGAGGCTTGGGACAAGGATCGTCCCAAAGAGCTCGACGGCGGGACCAATACCAGCCAAGGGGTTACAGGGCTCGGGCGTGCGGTAGGGGTTGTAAAGATCCTTCATGACTCTTCCTCCTTATAGGGACAGGTTGGGACTGTCGGCCGGGGGTCTGCTTTGGCCACTGAGTACCACTCCGCCTACAGGTGAAATACGGGGCTGACGAGAGGTGAAAATCACACCAAACCACGTTCTTGGGTGTCTGTGAGGGGTTTGGGGGAGGCAATCGAGACCCCGAGGCCTCTGGGCCTCCTGCTTGGCGTTGAATCGCCCCCCCGCCTCAGAGAGCCCAGACGCTCATGGAGGGCGAGGTCATGGTCGGCCAGCAAGAAGGCCCGCTAATTTTCCAACGTAATGTGCATGAACGACGCTATTCGGGACGTACGGGAAGGAAAGCTGCAGGAGATAACCCAGAGGGACCGAAAAGGAGTTCCGGTTCAGTCCATCAAGTAGGAATACTTAGCCGCGCTCCCCACCTCGCTGCCCATGCACCGCCCCCTCCACCTCTCCCCCCCCAAGCACTGGGCCCTGGTCCTCCTCGGCCTCCTACCCAGCTGTGGCGGTGGATCGGATGTGCAAGAGAAGCAAGCCAGCGCGATGCGCCCCCCCAACGTGGTGGTCATCCTGCTGGACACCCTGCGGCCAGACGTCCTCAGCTTCTACGGCGCAAAGGACGAGCGAGCCCCCTACCTTGCCAAGCTCGCGGCCGAGGGAACGGTATTCGAGAACGCCTTCTCCACCTCGACTTGGACCGCACCGTCCACCGCATCCATGCTGACCGGCATGTATCCAGATCGACACGGAGTGACCCGCGGCTTCCTGGCACAATTCCGCGAAGGCGAATCCATTGATGAGAATGCACTGAAGCAGATGGAGCTTCTGGCCATCTCCTCGGACGTCCCCACCCTCGCCGAGCGCTTCAAGCAAGCGGGGTACAGCACGTTCGCCCTTGCATCCAATGTCAACATCGGTCCGGAGATGGCATTTGATCGTGGCTTCGATGAATTCGAACGCCACGACCTACAGCCCGCCAAGCTCCTAACGGAGCGCCTCATGGCCATGCGTACCCGCATCGAAGCGAACGAGGCCCCCAGCTTTCTGTACCTGCACTTCAACGATGTGCACAAGCCCTACCAGCAGCGTCCGCGATTTTATCGCCCCGATGAGGAACGCGAAGAGACCGCGGAATACCTGGAGCGCTACAAGAGCGAGTTGGGCTACCTGGACAGCTTCCTGGGGCGCATCCACCAAGCCATGGGTTTCGATGACGATACCCTCATTGTCGTGGTGGCCGACCATGGCGAAGAGTTTCGCGAACACGGCCAGCTCTACCACGAGTTCACCCTGCACGTGGAGTTGAACCACATCCCGTTTCTAGTCAGAGCTCCAGGCCTGCGCGTGAAGCCAGGCCGCGTGTGGGAGAACGTGTCTCTGATCGACGTGGTGCCGACTATCTTCGACCTGATCGGGCAGGACGCACCGATCGACGTGGATGGCCGCTCCCTGGCCTCCTTCTGCCGTAGCGAAGACAAACGCCAGGGATTGCAGTCAGAGAGCATGGCACTGGTCCAACGGCCGCTGATCCTGCACCGCTTCGAAGATGGAGATCACCTGTGGGGCGTGATCCTGGAGAACTGGAAGCTGATTCAATCGCATCTGGGTGTTCTGCTCTATGACCTGGAGACGGATCCAGGTGAGCACAACAACCTGGCTGACACCCATCAGCCCCTCGTGCAACAGCTTGTCGCCATCCTCGACGAGCACCGCGGACGGGGCTCCGATCCCCAGTCCAAGCGCACCCAGGTGGATATCGACCAAGACCTGCTCGACCGACTGAAGGCAATCGGCTACGTGAAGTAGGAAGTAGCGTTACAGATCGCCCAATCGCCGGCGCTCTTCCCCCATCCACTGGCGCATGCGTGCCAGGGTGTCAGCCTGGCCTGGTTGAGCGGCCAAGTTAGTGCGCTCGTCCGGGTCGCTCTCCCGATCGAACAGAAGCTCTTCGCGGGTTCCAGCAGCCTCGAAGGAGACGTACTTGAAACGCTCCTCCACCACGGCCCGCTCGATCATTCCCCCTTCCCCGCCAAAGCCGGGAGCGAGATAGAGAAACCTCTCACGCCAAGAACTCGAGGGGTCTTCCAGGATGGGGACCAGGCTCTTGCCCTGAACATCGCCCGGAATGTCGAGGCCACAGAGCTCGAGCACCGTGGGTAGAAGGTCTTCGGTCAACACCAGTTGATCCATCGTGCGGCCTTTCTGGATGCGCTCCGGAAAACGCATGAGCAATGGCACCTGGATAGAGGGCTCGTAGGACAGGCCCTTTTGCTGCAAGCCATGTTCTCCCAGCAGCTGGCCATTGTCGGTTGTGACGAGGATCAGGGTGTTATCCAATTCCCCGCTCGCGGTGAGGGCATCGAGCACGCGTTGGACATTGTCATCCACCGAGAGCATCAACTCCCAATAGGCGCGCAGGTCGCGAGCATAGGCCTCTTCATCGTCGATGGCGTGACGTCCCGTGGCGCCACGCAACGCACGATAGAAGGCCGGCAAGCTGCTCACCGGATCAAGTGCACTGGCAGGGAGACCCACGGGTACGTGATCCAGGGTTCCCGCATGGCGGGGGGCCGGCGTCATGGGCACGTGCGGGTTCTTGAACGCCAGGGTTAGAAAAAACGGCTCCTCAGAATCCCGAGCGCCTCCCAGGAACTCTAGAGCGTGATCCGTCAGGCGATCGGCCTGGAATCCTTCGCTCTTCACTGTCTCGCCATCCACGTTCAAGACCTGATCGAAGTGACTACCTGGACCCTCATAGCTGACCCAACGATCGAAACCTCGCACGGGACCACCCCCGGAATTGGGCAGGTGCCACTTGCCGATCCATGCCGTGCGGTACCCCGCCCGGTCGAGATGATCGGCCACAGAATCATGCCCGTCGAGGCTTCCAGGTTCGGGGTGGTTGTTCCACACCCCGTGGCGAGTGGCGTGCTTACCCGTCAGCAAGGCCGCGCGGCCGGGACAACAGCGCGAGGTGCTCACGTAGGCGCGACGAAAAAGCGCACCTTCGGCCGCAATGCGATCGAGGGCTGGAGTCTGAATGTAGGGGTTGCCCGTTATGGACAGGCTGTCGTAGCGCTGGTCATCCGTAAAAATCAGCAACACGTTGGGACGCACCGCACTGCGCCCCCCTGGAGCGCAAGCGCCCAGAATCCAAAAAACCAAAAGGATCGGAAGTCGGCTAGTCATTGGAATCCATGAATCTCTCGAGGGCCGCTTCAAGCAAGGCCCGATGCCCAAGAAACTCGGGGTTGTCCGCCAGGTCATGCGCCTCATCGGGGTCCTCGATCAAATCAAACATGCTGAGGTCACCCGAATCCAGATCCAGGATCACTTTGTGTCGTTCATCCATGGCCGCCCGCCGACGGCGAATCCGATCTGTCTCACTGAAGAGGATCCTCCCTCGTCCAACGGTGAGAGCCTGTATGGGAGTCCCCTCCATGACGTCCGGAACGGCTAGGTCCAGGTATTCGCACAGGGTTGGCGCCAGGTCAATCAGGCTAGCCCCCACCTCATTGAGACCCGGTTCCACACCGGGGCCCACTAGCAACAAGGGCACGTGAATCAGTTCATCATGCAAGCTCTGGCTGTCACCCAGCCCGCCGTGGTCGAAGAGCTGCATGCCGTGGGTGGAGGTCAAGACAATCAAGGTATTGGTCCGCAGGCCGCTATCCGTCAGGCCCGCCAGAAGGCGTCCGACCTGGGTATCTACGTACGCCAGTTCCGAGTCGTAGTGAGAACATAGCTCTGCGAGATCCGCTTCGGTCCAATTTCGACGGCCTCGCTGCAGATCGCTCATGCCAAGGCCGCCCTCGAGAGGGCCCGCATACTGGGGATCCCCGAACTCGAAACCCTGGATAGGAGCCCAATCGTGCAAGGGGTCAGCGTAGTGAGCCACCATGAAGAACGGACGACTGCCGGCTTCATCCAGCTGTTCAAGAACCGCGTCGGTGACGAGTGATGCGCTCAGGCCCTTGGGCCAAACGGTACGGTCCACAACGAGGCGAAACTGATCGAAACCCTCCCCCACACCGCTGGTTGGATTCAGGAACGGATGGCTGAGTACGGCCCAGGTTGCGTAGCCCTTGGAGCGCAAGAGGGAAGCGAGGCCGAGGTCACCATCCGCTAGCTGTCCAGCTTCACCACCCATGCCAATCGAGCTTGGGTAGCGTCCCGTGATCAGTGAAGCAAAGGCTGGACGACTCCAAGGCGAGGGCGTCACCACATCGCTAAAACGCAGACCGTCGCGGGCCAGCGTGTCCATGTGCGGCGTGGTCTCCAATGGATAGCCAAAGCAACCTAGGTGATCCGCACGTGCCCCATCCAAGAGAACGATGAGCACATTGGGCCTCGAACTCATTCCGGCCAACCCTTCCACCTTGGGCGTGCAAGCAGTGATAGCCCAGGCCCCCACACTGACGGCGAGAGCGGCGCGCAGGAACGAGGCAGGTGCGAACATGGAGTGCCCTACACTAGCGAGCAGACCGGGCCCCGGGCAAAGGGGGAGCCGAACGCCTCCGATACAAATCGAGGTCGGCCCCACCTGGAATGGGCACAGACTCCCGCAGGTACTCCTTTGGGAAGCGCTCGTCATTCACGAGATCCTTCTCCCAGGGATTCACCACGAGGCGGCCCTCGTGATCACGGACCCCGTTTCCGAGGATCACGTAGTCGGGCTCCTGGGAGAGCACCCAGGCGCCGTCACTACGGTGGTGGCCCTTGAGGGCGACGCTTAGGTCCGGTTCACGCCTGGCTGCTGAGGTGTTCGTGAGCCCCAGCACATCCACGATCTTCAGCTCCGAGTACCAACCAAAGGCGCCGATGGGCGACAGAGCCACCGTCCGGTCTGCGGGCACGACCTCGCCGAAGTATCGACCGAGGGACTCCCAGCGCTGCTCGTCGAACTCATGCAGGAGAGCCAGGTAAGGTCGACAGTGATCGTCCAGGATGCTGGCTTGGGGGAACGCGGCCACGATCCTCTGGTCCAGCTTCACCTGCAGAGCCTGGGGCAGGAGCATGGCTGCTGTCAGGGCCATGCAGGCCAGCCCTCGTCCCCCGCCCAGTGCATGCGTCCATCCCAAGCAGGCCATGAGCATCGCCAGCGGCAGGGTGGGTACAAAGAAACGGGCGAGCGCCACGTAGTCACCGCCAACCCAAATCACGTAGGCCGTATGCAGGACCAGACCGACAATCGCGCAGCGCAGCCATGATGACTCGCGGTTTGATCGCAGGTGCCCCAACACGGCAACCAGCAGATACACGCCCACTCCGGCCACCAGTGTCGAGAGCATGAAATAGTCAAAGCCCCGCGCAAGATCCTCGGCCACGGGGAGTTTCTTGACGGTGTAAGTCATGGGGAGAAGCCCTCCGTAGTACACCCAACGCAAGCACGTCCACAAAGCCAGGGCAGCAAGCGGTAGCCATGCAGCTCCGCGTCTACGACCAGGACCGAAGAAGAAGGGGATGGCGAAGAGGGCGGCCTCCTGGCGCAGCAGGCAAGCGAGGGCCAGGGCGATCCCCGCTCCCCAGAGAGAACCTTGTCGCGCCTGCGCGCGCAGGCCAAGGGCCAACCAGGTCACCAGCAGAGCGGCCAGCAAGGTGGTGCCCAAACCCGCAGCCCCATGGAAGGCCAAGGCCGGCGAGGTGGCCACGAGCAGGGCCGGTATGGGCCAGGAACTCTCGGGCCGCAGGGTACGCCAAGCCGAACCCACGGCCCACGCGGCCAGCCCGCAGGCCAGGGCGGAGAACGTGAGTGAGAGTGTGACGGGGTTCAACCCCAGCGCGAGCCCAGCGCCGATCACGAGCACCCAAAGCGGCGCGGTGAAACCCTCGATGCGTTCACCGGGGTTGAACACCAGACCATCCCCCTGCAGCAGGTGCCGGGCGTAGCGGAAGCAGATGAAGTCGTCGTCGATGGGTCCCGAAGTTGAAAAGCTCAGGGCGTGCAGCACGGCGACGGCGATAGCCAGCCCCAAGCAG
>JAPKBO010000125.1 GCA_028823395.1 Planctomycetota bacterium
TCGGGCGGGATGCGGGGGTACCCAGGACTCCGAAGAAACCCCCACCAAGGGGGTTACTGTTCCGTATTTTCCACGAATCGGCGCTTCTTTACCATGGGGCCAGAGCGTTTTTGGCGATGAGCAAGACCGCCCTCGGGCCATCCCTGAGCGTGGAAGGGGGCCCGACACCGCCCGACCCTACCCACCCAAGAACTGCCGTAGGACCCAAGAGCGATCCCTAATTTCTCTACTGAAAGCAGACTCAACCGAGATAGCCGGAGACCAGTAGGATGCTCTAATTCCAATAGCCTAGAAGTTGAAGCAGAGGGGATCGTCTCCAGAAAGAGTCGCGCTTAGATACTGGAAAATATCCCGTCTCCAATACCCATCCACGACACTCTCGATCAATGGACACTCGTGCCAGCCTGATAGACGTCCCCCATTATCCTTCTCAAGCCATGCTGAAGCGATTCGTGCTCCCACTCGCCCTCGCCTGTGCCTCCTTCTTTGCCGGAGCCAGCGCGTACGGACAGAATCACCCCGACCATTCCCCGCTCGTCACTGGCCCGGGTGGGCAGGTCGGTATCTACGGTCCGAACGGGAAGTTCATCGGGATTGATGATGATCCCGAGACTGTTCTGGGGGGGAGTTTCGGTAATCCGTTTGCACTGCAACGGCAGGCCACCGTCATCGAACGCAACATCTTCAGTATTACGATCGATGCCAATTTGATCCCCGGAAGTGATTGGAACGAGGAATTCTTGGTCGGCATCCCCAATACGCCCATTCACCCCACTCCGGTCCTCGTCGCATTCCACGGGTATGGCAAGAGACCAACAGATGTCCTGGCCGATTCGGACCTGTTCCCCATGGGAATGGATCGCGGCTGGATCGTGGTCGCTCCCCTTGGAGCCCACGAATACAACTACGGGATCGAATACTCACAGCGCAACGTGGAAACGGCGCTGACGGTTTTGGCCACCATGATCGCTCCCAACTTCGGCCTAACCGTTGATGCCGACCGATTCTACGCCGTGGGCTTCTCGATGGGCGGCGGGGCAGCTGCGAGTTTTGCAGCCCGTCACTGCGATGCGAACAGCGGCCTCCACTTTGCTGCCACTGCTATTCACACGGGTCCGACATCCCTGTCGTACACCTACGAAACGGATAAGCCCCCATATAAGTTACAGGCTCTGTTCAATTCGCCAAAGATGTTCGGAGGACCACCAAGCGACCCCCTTCTCGCCTTTGACTATTCACGCTGCTCCAGCATGGACATCGACCCTGCTGACCTGAGTATCGATTCCACGACCGAGATGCTCAAGAACCTCGCTCCCACGCCCCTGATCAGCCACTACGTACTGGGAGTAAACTCGGCATACGACGAACTGAATCGACAGACCGCTATGACCTATGTGGAGCACGCCAATCTAGGCGGAACAGGAACCATGTGGGTCGAACATGGGACCAAGCACAAATGGCGTACCCTCGCCCAGGGTCCTCTCTTGCAGATCTTTGGAGGCCTCTCGTCTCAGGCTCCCGCAGACGCGAAGACGTTTTCTACTCTCGCGGATCGGGACGGCGGTTGGCATTGCTTCGAAGTCAGTCAGGCTGTACCGCGTGTTTTATCTCCCTTCGAGTGGACAAAGGACTCGGTGTCCAACAGTGTCATGGTGACAGAGGTAGCAAACATCGCGGCGCTGAATCTGCCCAGCCCCATCGGGGTAGGACTCGACACAACTGCCAATCTGACGTATCACTTCAATACAGCAGATTCCGTTCCGGTGAAGCTCATCATTGGTGAATACATGGTCGAGCCACAGACCGTCTTGCGCGGAAAAGACCCGGGGAACTACTCCTTCGATTTAGGGACCTCCGAACTGATCCTCCACGAGCCGGCCTCCGACGGCTTTGTCACGTGGAGAATCACCCCCTGATTCCGTCTCCCCCGCCGGGTTGGCGCCGAATCCCGGCCATCCCACTAGCCGATCCCCGCTGATCCTGCTGGAATCTGCTGCTCCCGGGCAGCGGGCGAGGACACGGGGGGCCGTACCCCTTAGGGTACTCCAAGAAGCCCGCAGCCCCCTCCATGACGCACGCCATCCACGACTTTGCGGCCAAGCTGCGCACACCCGCAGTAGCTCCCACCCTGGAGCAATACGTCGCGTGGCGACGAGAGGTGCGCGCGGCGCGGGCCGAGGGGCGCGAGGAACCTGCGGCACCGGAAATCGCACCGGTCTCCATCAACCTCGACCTGACCCTGGCCTGCAACTACGCCTGCACACACTGCATCGACTGGGACATTCTGAATACCGGGCCGCGCATGGAAGAGGAGAACCTGCGCGAGTCTCTAAGGCTCATGGCCGAACGGGGACTGAAGTCGATCATCCTCATCGGTGGCGGGGAACCCACACTCTATCCGGGCTTTTCCGACTTCGTGCGCTTCGCGAAACAAGACCTCGGCCTGCAGATCGCCGTCGTCAGTAACGGCAGTCGCGGCGACAAGCTGCTGGAGATCGCGCCCCATCTCGAAGAGGGGGACTGGATCCGGCTCTCACTCGACAGCGGATCGAACGAGCTGTTCCGGAAAATGCACCAGCCCAACTCGGCGGCAGTGGACTTGGACGAGATCTGCTCGTGGATCCCCAAAATTCGCGCCGCGAATCCCGCGCCACGCTTGGGCTACTCGTTCATCATCGTCTGGAACGGAGCCAGTCGGGACGAGGAACAACTGCTTGAGAACATCCACGAGATCGTGCCCGCAGCCGTGCGCGCGCAAGAGGCGGGCTTCGACTACATCTCCTACAAGCCCGTGCTCGAACGCCTCGACGATGGTGCCGAGGTGATGAACCCCTCCCACACCAGCGATGACACGCTGACCGTGGTGCGACGCATCCGCGAGCAAATCCAAGAGGCTCGCAACGAAGCCAGGGACTCCTTCGAAATTTACGAGTCAACCAACCTGCGCTCACTCGAGGAGGGCACGTGGAAGGAATACACGCATCAGCCCAAGACCTGCCACATGCAAGCCCTGCGGCAGGTGCTCACCCCCACCGGGGTGTTCAATTGCCCCGCACACCGGGGCGTAGATAAAGCTCTGCTTGCCCCCGCCGATGGGTACGCCGGGGCAGCCAAAGCGGAGGAGACTGGACGCGGCCTCGGCCGCATTCTCGACGAGTTCGATGCCTCCGTTGAGTGCAAGGAAGTCACCTGCCTCTATCACGACGTGAACTGGTGGATTGAAGGACTCGTCGAGAATGACGAGGCCCCGATCGAACAATCGGGCGGGCAAGGCGACACGTTCCTTTGAACGCGCCTAAGAACATCCACGTCCGTCTTCCCAACTGGGTCGGCGACCTGGTCATGTGCACACCGGCGCTGCGCGCGCTGCGCCACGGGTTCCCCGATGCGAAGATCACCGTGGAGGGGCGCTCCTACATGCGCGGGCTCATGGAACCCCTAGAGACAGTGGATGATTTCCTGGAGGTCCCCTCTCCCGAACGGGGTCTCCGTCCGCTGCTGAAACGCATGCGCAGATTGCGCGCAGGCAAGTTCGACCTGTCACTGCTCATGCCTGACTCCCAGAGCTCGGCCATGGGCCCGTTCTTAGCGCGCATCCCCAGGCGCTTTGGTTACGCCCCCGATTTAGCGCGGCGAATACTGATGACGGAAGCCCTGCCGCCCCCCACCGAAGCCGGCAAGCGCGTACCCATCTCCATGATCGAGCGCTACCTGCAACTCACCCGCCACCTAGGGTGCGAAGATCAGGGCGACGCGATGACCCTCGTAGTGACCGATGATTCAAGGAAGACTGTGGCCACGCGGCTCGCCGAGCACGGTATCGACCAGGATCAACCCATCTTGCTCTGCATCACCGGAGCCAGCTATGGCGCCAGCAAGATGTGGCCGGCGGAGTACTTCGCAGAGGCTGCGGACGTGCTCGGTAAACGCCACGGACTGCGCACGGTCCTAGCACCCGGACCCGGAGAGGAAAGCACGGGCAGCCAGGTGGGTGAGCACATGCATGAACCGTGCACCGTGCTCATGGATCCTGTCCTGAACCTGGCCGAGATGGCAGCCCTCGTCGAGCGCGCGCGGGTCGTCATCTCCAACGACACCGGCCCTAGATCCATGGCCGTCGCCCTAGGAATCCCCTGCGTTGTGCCCTTCGGCCCCACGGATCGGCGCTACACCAATCATCACCTGGAAAACCAGACTCTGCTCAGCGAGGATGTGGACTGCGCACCTTGCGGCCTGCAAACCTGCCCGATTGATCATCGCTGTATGCGCAACCTGCTACCCGAACGCATCATCGAAGCAACAGACGCCTACCTCACCGCCGAACGGGTCACCCCATGACGGCCACCATCGTCCACGATTACCACGAACTGCAAGAACGATTGGCACCCCTGCGCCAAGGCCGCAGCTTGGCCCTGGCCAATGGCTGCTTTGACATCTTGCACGTAGGACACGTACGCCTCTTGAGCGCCGCCAGCACCCAGGCTGAACTCCTGGTGGTTGCCCTCAACACCGACGAAAGCGTTCACCAAACCAAGGGCGCGGGCCGGCCCCTTGTCCCCCTCGAGGAGCGCATGGAGATCATCGCGGCCATTGACGGGGTGGATTACGTCACCAGCTTCCCGGAGCTCCTGGCCAACGATCTGCTCGATGCACTGCGACCCGATGTGCACGTCAAAGGCACGGACTGGACCGAAGATACGGTGCCAGAGCGGGATATCGTCACCGCATACGGTGGGCGCATCGCCATCTGCGGCGATGAAAAGCGGCACTCCAGTACGGAGATCATCGAGCGCCGCTGAGGTGAGCGGGTCCGCTTAGAGTCGGAACTCGATGCGCTTGATGACATCCATTTCGGCGGCCACCCCAGCGCGCTGACCGGGCTGAAAGCGCCAGGTCGCCAGACTGTCGAGAGCCACGCGATCGAGAAGGCTGTAGCCACTCGACTCCTCCAGAGCGACGGAGAGCACCTCGCCCGTGAGGCCTACCCTCAAGCGCGCCACGACAACGCCAACCCAACCGCGCTGAATGGCACGTGTCGGATAGACCGGGCTCTGGCACAGGGCGGCCAGGGGCAAGGGCGGGTGGTCAGGGACGTCTTCGCCGTCGGGCTTGGTGGTCTCAGGTGTCGGCAGGGGCTCGATCTGTGTGACCTCTTCGAGCTCCTCCACAGGTTCCTCTTCGGGATCCTGTTCGGGATTCTCATCCGGCGGAGCGGGCAAGATGACGAGCACACCTTCCAGAGGAGAGGGGTCCAGGTCCACCGGTGTGAATTCGGGATCGATGATGGGTTCGGGCTCGCTCTCGACCTCGCGGACCTCGGGAGGCTCGCTGGCGGGCTCAACGTCCAAGGGGGCGTCCTCTTCGGCGGGAGGCGTGATCAGAACCTCCAAGAAGGGGGTGTCCGCGACGGCCACCTCGAACATCGGTTCGGGCACGGGCTCGCCTTTCATGACCATAGGCACCACCCCGAAGGCCACCAGGGCCACAAAGAGGCTGACGTGCAATCCAGATGAGGCAAGCAGGCTGGAGAGGGGGCGGGGAACGGGGAGCATGGTGAGGGAGGTTGGGATACAGGGTAACTATTGTGAGGGGCGAAGGTTCATCGAGGGGGGGCGGGTGCCACCAAAACTTCTCGGATCACCCTGGATGTGGCGGCGGATGGGGCCTCTGCGGCCCTCGGGTTATGCTCCACAGAACGCACCCAACAGTCCGTACGAGTCCGCCGTAACCCTGGATCTGCGCCAACGTGCTTGGCGTAATGAGCCTTCCATGCGCACCCTGATCGCTTCCTCCCCCCACGCCGACACCTTCGGCTACTCCATGCCGCCGCCGGGCGTGCTGCGACTAGGGGGCTCACTGCGAGCAGAGGGCTGGGACGTGCGCCTCATGGACCTGGCCCATGAACTCGCCGCAGGCCACCTGGGGAGCGAGTGCGTCCTGAACGAGGAAAGCCTGAGTGCGGCCGCGGATCGCATCCTTGGTGAGGAGCCCGATGTGGTCGGCCTCTCCACCATGGGAGCCACACTGCCCGCGGCGCTCGTCATCACACGCCTCCTGCGTGAACGCGCCCCACATCTGCACCTGCACCTGGGTGGGCCGGGCATTGGCGAAGTCGATGAGCGTGTTCTGGAACGATTCAAGTGGATCGACCTGATCGTGCGCGGCGAAGGAGAGAACAGCTTGCACCAGGTTCTGCAGAAATTGGATCAAGGTCAGAGCCTGCAAGGCGTTTCGGGAATCACTTGGCGCGACCCTAAGGGGCAGATCCTGCGTGAGGCCGATCGACTCCCACTCTTGGACATGAACTCGGTCGCGCCCTATGCCTGGGACCTGCTGCCCGACCTGGCACGCTACAAAGAAGTCACGGGCGAAGCTGACGGGCTGGTGCCCGTGGACTCCGGTCGTGGGTGCTCCTACGACTGCAGCTTCTGCTCGATCGGCCGGTATTGGGGCCGACGGTCCCGCACACTGCCTGTCGAACAACTGGTTGAGGAGGTACTGGCACTCAAGGACATGCCGGCCGCCAAGAATGCCTACTTGTGTCACGACCTGTTCGGTGCAGACCGCGAGCACGCTCTCGCGTTCTGTTCCCGCATGACCGAACTCGGCGCCCCGGTGCCCTGGGAGTGCCGAGCGCGATCGGATCACATGGACGCCGAACTACTGAACGCGATGGGTGCAGCAGGAGGCTACCGAGTGCTCCTCGGAGTCGAGTCGGCTGCGCCAGAAGTACGCACGGCCAACGCCAAGAACATGGCCGCAGACACGAACGTACTGCAGCTTGTGGAAAACTGCGCCGCTGCCGGCGTCACCCCGATCCTCTCCTTCATTCTGGGTCTACCAGGAGAGGGGGACGAAGAATTGACGGCCAGCTTGGACCTCTGCGCAGACGCCAGCCTACGCACGGGGGTCAACCTCTCCCTGCACCTAGCGAACCCTCAGCCGAACTGCGCGCTGGGCGAAGACTACAACCCCGACGCCGTGGCCCTAGAGGGCATCGCGCCGGACATGGCCTGGGGCGCAGGCGAGTCCGAACCCGAACGGGAACTGATTCGCGCGCATCCCGATCTGTTCTCGACCTGGCACCTCCTGGCTCTCCCCGAACACCGCTTGCGCGACCTATCCCGGATGGCCGAGGAACTGCCCGAGGTACTCGAGCGCTACCCGCGAACCTTCAGCCTGCTACGTCGAGTGCGAGAAGAGAATTCCCTTGAGCTGTGGCGAACATGGGAGGCGAGCGGCCGCAGTTTCGAGGGCATGGCGCGCATGACTCGCAGCACACTCGTGGATGAGACCCTGGCGTGGGAGCAGGCTCTGGTCAGCCGAATACCCACAGTATTGAACACCGAACACGACCTCTCGCAACTCACCACCGCTCTGCAAGATGGTGCAGATCTTCCGGCGGGAGGCAGCGCGTATCACTTTGCGATCACTCCCATCGATGGTCCCCTGCCAGCCACGCGCACGTCCAAAGTAAGCCCGGACGTAGCCAAGCTTCTTGGAGAGTTGAACGGGGAAACCTCGTTCGACTCACTTAACCGTTCACGGCCCGAGTTGGTCCAAGCCGCCAAGCGTCTCTCAGATGCCGGACTGCTGACCCTCACATCCTCTTCCTGACACCAGAATCGAATGAGCTTTCCGATCACTCTCGCGTTCGTGCCCCAAGGCCACTTCACTCAGCCGTATCTGGCCTTGCCCTGCCTGAAAGCCTGGTTACAGGCAGCCGGGTTTGACGACGTCGAGCAACGCGACCTTTCGATCGAGGCCTACGATCACTTCCTTTCACCCGCGTACCTGCGCCGTGCTCAGGAACGGGTTCGTGAACGCCTGCCGCTGAGTGCCTTTGAGGACCGCGAGAATTTGCCTTTGGGGGAGCTGCGAGCCTTCCGCAGCGCGGCCGAGAGTGAAGTCAGCGCGAACGCCGTGATCGCAGACGTCGAAGCCGCCAAGGCCGTCCTGCGCAGCGAGGACTTCTATAACGTGGACCGCTACGTCCCCGCGGTACGCACCCTGTACCACGGGCTGCGCCTGGTCTCCGCAGCGCACTACCCCAGCGAGTTGACGCCCCACAATTTCACCATGGGGTACGCCAACGACCGCTCAGAGGAGGTCCTAGCTGCGACCCTCGACGAAGATCAAAACCCCTTCATCGAGTTCTACCGGGAGAAGGTCCTGCCGGGTCTGATCGCCCGCAAGCCGCGCCTCTTCGGGCTGTCCGTGGTCTACGGCAGCCAGCTGATCCCGGCCCTGACTCTGGGACGCATGGTGAAGGCCGCCCTGCCCGACTGCCACATCACAGCCGGCGGGGGATTCCTGGCCTACATCGGTGAGAAGCTCATGGGAGCGGCAGGAGTAGAGGAATGCCTCGACTCCATGATCTTCCACGAAGGGGAAGCGCCCATGGCCGAGTTGGCCGGGGCTTTGGAAGCGTGGGATGGACCGGAGCAAGCTGACCTGTCGGCGATCGGTTCCCTCACTTGGTTCAAGCACTCCGATACCGGCTGCGAAACCGTCGCCAACCCTCCCGCCCACCCGGTGGCGCTGAGCGAAGCACCTCCCCCGGATTTCGACGGCCTCCCCTTTGACCTGTACCTCGCGCCCGAAGTCGTCCTGCCCTACGACATCAATCGCGGGTGCTACTACGGCGAGTGCTCCTTTTGCACCTTGCCCACGGTGATCGGGCCCGGCTACCGCACCCGCGCCGCCGAGACCATCGCCGGTCACTTGACCGACCTGCGCGACCGCCACGGTGTACAGAACTTCAGCTTCATCACGGACTGCATGCCCCCGGGCATGATCCGCGATCTACCGGAGGCCCTGATTGAGGCCCAGCCAGACATCCCAGCAGAAGCGCGCATGAAGTGGTGGTGTGATGCCCGCATTGAGCCACGCGCCTACACCAAGGAAGCGGCCATACGGCTGCATGAATCAGGCTGTCGCAAGCTGCTCTTCGGCTTCGAATCCGCCACGCCACGCCTCTTGAAATTGATGCGCAAGGCTCAGAGTCCGCGCAGTGTTGCTGACGTCGCGCGCAACTGTAGCGAGGCCGGTATCAGTGTCACTCTCTACGCCATGGTCGGCTTTCCAAGCGAGACCGTGGAGGAGGCACGCGCCACTCTGGACTTCATCCGCGAGCACAAGGACATTGTTCGCGAAGTCAGCTTGCAGACCTTCCATATTGATGAAGTAGCCCTGACCTACCGAGATCCTGAGCAGTTCAACATCAAGATCCTCGACGGGGCGGGCACCGACCTGCAGCTCTACCATGACTACCTGAGTGAAGAGGGCATGACCCAGCAGGAAGCCGCAGAGATGTTCGATGAGATGATGAACGCCTTGCGCGCCGACCTGCCCATCTTCTCAGGCGACAACATTTACTACTTCATGCAGAAGTCCCACTACTTCCTACACCTGGCTCGGGGAACAACCCCCGATGAGTTCGTCGCGCAGTGCCAGCAGCGGACGGAGGACCAAAAGGTTCTGAAACCAGAAGGCCCCCTTCGGGCCAACGCAGCCAGGACAGGCATCCGGCTTCCCTTCAGTCACGTGGCAGCGGCCAACACCCTGGCCCATCCCCTTGCACGGGCTGCGCGCCCGGACTTCCTGACGGGTCGGTTCGTAGCCGACGCCCAAGCCGTGGCCGAAGAGCAACTCGAGCCCCTCACGCCCCAGGAATGCGTCCTCGTATACGATGAAGTCGGGCACGAGTTCGTGGAATTGAGCCGGGACGGTCTGCGCGTTCTTGAAGCAATCGAACGAGCCGGCAACGTCGACAACCTGCTCGAGAGCCTGAAGTCCACGACTCCCGGTGCCCGCGAGCGCCTCACCGACTACATAGCCCAGCTGCACCGCAAGGGCCTGATCACCAGCTTTCAGCCAGCAGCAGCGCTGCCTTCAGCCTCCACAGAAACACACGAACTCACCTCTCTTTAGGAGATCCCCATGGACGAGAAACGCGAAGACCAAGAACAAGCCGAAGCATCGGCCCAGGATCAGTCGGCCTCGAAAGCAAGCGAGGAAACCCTCGACGTAGAGTCGCTCGACCTCACGATCGAGACCGTCGAAGAACGCATCAATCCCTCGGAGACCAACGTCTTCGACAAGTAGGAAGAACACGGCCCCTGGGTTCAGAGTTCCTTGATCAGGATGTTGCGGAAGCGCAACTCGTTTGGAACGCCGTGGTCCTGCAGGCCGATGTAGCCACGCGCAGGGCGATTCTTCAAGCCGGTCGTGGACGCGTCCAGATCGATGACGCGTGATCCGTTCAGGTCCACCTCCAGGTGGCCGCCGCGCATGCACAGGATCATGTGATTCCACTCCCCGGGTGCCACGGAGGCATTGACCTTCGGCGGCGACGTGCTAATGATCCCCGCGTGATCGTGGGCCGTCATCTGGTCGTCGGCCTTGCCCCAGCAGTCGAGGATCTGGGCCTCAATCCCGGTGTTCACCGGGTCGGCCCGGTCGGCCACTCGGAAGTACACCCCGCTGTTGCCACCTTGGGGATAGCTATATTGCAGGTCGAGAATGAAATCGCCGTAAGGCTCTGCAGTCCACAAGTACGCATCGAAACGGTCCCAGCCAAGTTCGCCCACGCGCGGACGAATAGCCAGGACACCATCCTTCTCCGGTAGCCAGTTACCCGTCGTCTCCAAACCCGTAAGGTCCTTGCCGTTGTAGAGAGCCTTCCAACCGGCTTCCTTGGTGCGCACCTCGCGGATGTAGATGTCCCGCCAGCGCACTTCATAGGGTCCCTGCCCTCCCCCGATGCCGTGCACCTGCAAGCCGATGAATCCGCGTGGGTGGGATGCGTACATACCTTCATGGGTGAGGTCCGAGACCTGTTCGCCGTTGATCCAGACCCGCAAGCGCGGCCCTTCAGCCAAGACCCGGTACTGATTCCATTCCCCATCGCGAAAGAGCTTGTGGGGTACGCGCAGATCGTCAGGCGTCATCCACCCACCCGCGGCCTCACCATATAGATAGCCGGCCTCCGCTCCATTCGAACCACTGGCCTCGATCTCCACCTGAGGTCC
>JAPKBO010000126.1 GCA_028823395.1 Planctomycetota bacterium
TTGGCCATCGCCATGCCCCAGTAGGCCATAGCGCAGTCGGGATCGAGGGCAGCGACTTGGCGGAAGGAGCGCTCTGCCTCAAAGAACCAAAAGCCGTGTAGCTGGCCGACGCCTTGATCGAAGAACTCTTGCGGCTGCGATCCGGTACAGGTCACCGGGAAGTGCACGCCTGCCTGCCCGGACATCAGGTAGGCCGCCTGACGTGGGCCCTCATTGAAGACCTCGCCGTGGCTGGAGTGCCCCTCCTGCAGCTCATCCTGAGCCAGGACGGGTGCGGTACAACACAAAGCGATGAGCAGTCGAATCATTGAGCGCGTTTCTCCATCTTCCAGAATGCGATTCCGCCGGCCTGCAAACCTACGTCCACAGTAGCAACTCGCTTGAGCGTGGACAGACTGATGACATCCAGGGAGCCCGGCTCACTGCCGATACCCTCACTGGAAACGAAGGCGAACTTCCCGTCAGGCGCAATGACAACGCCATGAGTGATGCGGCGCGTGGTCGGGATGCGGGCGAGCTCTACCGACTTGTCCACATCCCAGATGCCAACTGAGGCCGCGCCCTTGTAGGTCACGACCAGCTTCTTGCCATCCGGGCTGACCTCTAGGTTGTAGGGCGCCTTGGCCGTGGGCAGGCGGCGCGACACCTGCCAGTCCTTCAGGTTGACCTCCACGACCTGGGCCGAGCCGTTCAGGCAGATGAAGGCCCGCTTACCGTCGGGGTGGGGCTGAACCCAGGTGGGCTTCGTCACGGCGTCGTGGTGACCTCCATCCCGTGGACGAGCGATGCCGCCCGTTCCGTCATCCAGATGCAAACGCCTCAAGACCTCGAAGGTCCCTGCGTCGATCTCAACCAGCTCGTCGCTCATCATGGCGCAGGAGTAGTGCCGGCTGCCGTCGATAGAGAGACGGGACCCGTGGGGCATGGAACCCGTCGTTGTACGCGCCACCTCTACCATCGCCTCAGGGTCCACGATCGAAACCGAGCTTGGACTCATATCGCCGTGTAGATCGAAGTTGACGCAGTAGAGCAGACCCGTGTCGACCGAGATCTGCATGGTCGCCGGGAACAGGCCCAGGCCCACCTTGCCCACCAGTCGATTGTCCGCCGTCCGGTACTTGTAGAGAGTCCCGTAGGGCATCCCGTGGGCCATCGAGAGGTACCAGTGCTCCCCTCCGGGTTCCACGGTCAAGCCATGGGGCCCTTCGATTTCAGTGGGCATGTAGCCCACCTTCACCCTCGATTGGATGTCAGCGTGCTGGCCGTCGAAGTGCACCACGTACACCTCGTCCGCGGACTCTGCCGCCACGTAGACGAAGTAGTCCTGCTCGATAGTCGCGGGGCCCAGCCCGAGGCCGACGGAAAGAAGGAGAGCGAGACTCAATTCTTCCCTTCCTGCTCGAGCCGTACGCACCACAGACCCGAGTTCCAGTCCGTGAAGAAGATGTTGCCCTTGTGAGGCTGGGGGCCCCAGACCATCGGAGCATTCGAGATGTGTCCATCGGGGTCTGCGGAGAGGAAGAAAGCGATCTCGCGCCCCTGCCTGTAGAGATCCCCCATCAACTCACCCGAGATGTCGACGACCCGCAGGCCGCCGTTGTAGTAGGCACCGTAGAGCACGTCCCCTTCGATCCACAGGTTGTGGGTGCCTGCCTCCGGCACCTGATAGCGGGCGACCTCTCTGGGCGCATCCAGGTCCGTAAAGTCGATGAAGTGAAACCAGCCACGGGGGTAGGTGGGCAGACCCTCGGTGTGCAGACCAAAGGGGAAGGCCTCGTCTCCAGCCACCACGTAGAAACGGCCAGTCTCCTTGTCCCGGTAGGGAAAGGCGGCGTGGTTCCAGCCCGACGGATAGGCGTAGCTGGCCACAGGCTGAGGGTTCGTCGGAGATCCCCCTCGCAGCCCTGCTCCCACGTCCACGATGTGGACGCCGTTACTCCAGTTGGACGAGTAGGCGAGGCCATCCTCAACCCAGACGTCGTGAATCGAGTGGCTGGGGGTGTCCAACTCAAAGCTGCCGATGGTGCGCGGGCTGCGCGGGTCCGCGGCGTCGATCACGTCGTAGCGGCGACCGGCTGAGAGGGCGTAGATCGTGTTCCCGTCCGCGAAGACGTTGTGCACACCACCTGTCAGGGCCTCGTCGTAACTGGTAAGGACTTCGGGCTCGCGCGGGTTGCTGACGTCCACGAGGACCACACCATTCTTACGGTTGGAGGCGCCTTCCCTGCTGAGCACGCACAGCCGGCCGTCGGGTGTCACTTTGACGTCGTTGACCGTGCGCGCGTCCACGTTGACCGTCGCGATGCGCTCAATGTTCGCCGGATCCGTCACGTCCCAGAAGATCGCGTCTCCGTTTCCGCCCCAGGTTCCCGTCACGGCGTAGTCGCGCCCGTCGATACCTTCCCAGATCCACAGATCGGAGGTGTGCGTGTCGTACACCTTACCGCGCCCAACGAGCTTGAGCTTGCCGCCCACGTTACGCGGCACGATGCGCACGCTCTTACGGGCGGTGGTTCCCCCGCATGTGGCAATGATGGTGTAGATGCCAGGTGTCTCGGCCACAAAACGCCCGTCGGGCTCGATCTGACCCGACGCCGCAGGGCCCAGGTCGTCGTCGAAGCGAGCCGTGAAAGAGAGCGTGACGGGCACCTCCGTTACGGGAGATCCGTTCAGGTCGCGAGCAAGAGGCGAGAAGTGCAAGACATCACCAGTACGCCCCTCGTCGGAGTTCACCAGCAAATCGAGAGACGCGACGGGGTTGGCATATACCTGCATGTCGAGAGAGTTCTCCACCCCTTCCGCTTCAGCGGTGGCGGTGAAGCTGCCCGGCTTACGCAGCTCGAGTTGCCCGAAGGAGTTGAATGCAGCAACCGAAGGATCCGAACTGACGATTGAAAGGGCAGCGACAGCGCGCTCAGCTCCACGGTCATCCGTACCTTGCACTTGGAACTCCACTTCCGTTCCAGCATAGAGTCGTCCCTCGGGTGCGATCAGGGTCAACGCGACCAAGGGAGGCGGCATGACGGTGACGGAGACCTCGGTGGTCAGCCGCTCGCCCAAGGAGGCTCTGCCCTCTTGGCCTTCACCCGTAGCGCCTCGGCGCCGCGTGCGGGCGATGATGGTGAACTGACCCGGCGCCAGGGCCTCGACCTTGCCCTCCCCATCAATAGTGACGGAGCGTCGCGCGCGAGAGAAGAAGAAGACTTCCTCATCAAGGGACTCGCCGTCGATTCCCACGACCGAGGCCTCCAAGGTGGCGGTCTCGCCAACCTGAAGCTCCAAGGACGGGGGCTGGATGACGATCCTCGCAGCGGGCGGGGTGACGTCCTGAGCGGGGAGCAGCGCGGGCGAGAACAGCAAAAGGCTGAGAGCGGATAGCGACATGGGATGACTCCTGTTGGGGGGGGGGAGCATCCTAGTCAATCTGCGTGTTCTGAGGCCCCGCTGTCTGAGGGCGATCTGATCCCCAAGGTATGAATTCTGCTAGCCGGAGCCGCCTCCCGGGGTGGAGCCGACGCCAACGCACCTGAGGCTGCGGGGGGATCCCATCCGAAGAGGACTTTTCCCACGCTCCATCCTGATCCGTATCATTGTCGGCCTAGGTTCTCACTTGGCCATCCTGCATCCACTCATGCTGCCCCTGCTGGCGATCCCCACAGGGGACGTGCCGGTGACGTTCGATCGGGACGTCCGGCCCATTCTCTCGGACAATTGCTTCGAGTGTCACGGCCCGGACACGAACAAGCGCAAGGCCAGGCTCCGTCTTGATCGCGAGGAGGGGCTCTTCGCCGTACGTGATGGCCGCCCGGTCGTCGCCCCGGGCAGTCCGGCGAACAGCGAACTCTACGCCCGCATCACCCACGCGGATCCGGACTCCCGCATGCCCCCAGCTGAGTTCCGACACAGCTTGGACGAGGCCGAACTCGAGACGATCCGCATCTGGATTGACCAGGGCGCCATCTATGAAGGGCACTGGGCCTGGAACAAGCCCGTGCGCCCCGCAGTGCCAGCTGTCGCGGACGCCTCCTGGGTACGCAATCCAATTGACGCATTCGTCCTCGCTCGGCTCGACGCAGAGGGGCTACTGCCCTCACCCACGGCGGACGCACGCACCCTCGCGCGGCGACTATCCGTTGACCTGACAGGACTCCCCGCGAACGCGGACCAGATTGCGGCCTTCGAACGCGGGGAGCTCGTCGAGGCTCTGCTCGCGTCCGCCCACTACGGCGAACGCATGACGCAGCACTGGCTCGATCTGGTTCGCTACGCCGACACCGTCGGGTACCACGGGGACCAGGAATGGAACATGTGGCCCTACCGCGACTACGTCATCCGCGCCTTCAACGAGAACATGCCCTTCGACAAGTTCTCCCTCGAACAGCTTGGGGGAGACCTATTCGAGGAGCCCACGATGTCCGACAAGGTGGCGGCGGGCTACAACCGGCTGAACATGGTCACCTTCGAGGGTGGCTCACAAGCCAAAGAGTACCTCCTCAAGTACGCGGCCGACCGCGTGCGCAACTTCTCCACCATCTGGCTCGGCTCAACCGTGGGGTGCGCGGAGTGCCACGACCACAAGTTCGACCCCTACGCGACGAAGGATTTCTACAGGCTCTCTGCCTACTTCGCAGACATCGACGAGGTCGGCGTCTTCGAAGGAGTTGGCGCCGTCCCGCCCCAGATGTCAGTCACATCTCCCGAGGAAGAAGTCGAGCTCGCGGAGTTCGCAGCAGCCATCCAGAGTCTCAAGATCGACCTCGAACGTGACGACCCCGCGCTCGCCCAAGGGCAGGCCTCTTGGGAGTCGAAGGCCATCTCGGAGGCGGGCGATGGTGTGCGCGGCTCCGCCGCCTGGTTGGACGACGCTCAATCCAACGGAGGCACGACGGAGGGTGTCTGGAGCTTCGTCGGTGCTGAAGACAGCGCGCCGGTCTACTCCGGCGAGCACTCGCGTAAGCAGACGGGGAGCGGCATCGTCCAGCACTTCTTCCACGGCGCGAAGAAGCGCGCCGCGCTCGCCGAGGGCGACCTTTTCTACACATGGGTCCACCTCGACCCCGAGAACCCGCCCGAACAGTTGATGCTTCAGTTCCACGTGGACGGAACGTGGGAGCACCGCGCGGTTTGGGGGGCGGACAAGATCAGCTTTGGCGGTGTCGGCACCGACCGGGAGGCCCACCGCCAGCTGGGTGACCTGCCTGCCACGGGGGAGTGGGTCCGTCTCGAGGTCGACCCCGCCGCGGTCGGGCTCGGGCCCGGTCGCATCGTGGACGGGATGGCCTACACCCAGTTCGGCGGGCTCGCCCACTGGGACGAGGCGGGGGTCGAGACAGACACCCCTTCGCTCGCATTCACCACCGGCTCTGGCTCCGTCCGTAACGCGGTCTTCGCTACGGCAGAGGCTCGCACAGAAGAGCAGACCCAGCTCCTACGCACCTACTACCGCACGATCTCCCCCACCCTCAATGAGACCCGCGCGGCGCTCGGAGAGGCCGAGGCCGAGAAGGATGCATTCCAGCAGACGCTTCCCGTCATGCTCGAAACGGTTTCTGTCGAACCGCGCGAGGTGCGCGTCCTGCCGCGGGGGAACTGGATGGATGAGAGCGGCGAAGTCGTCCTGCCCGGCGTCCCTGCCTTCCTGCCCCAGGGAGGCCTGGACAAAGAGGGGCGCGCCGACCGCCTCGACCTCGCGCGCTGGGCGGTCTCCGATGCCAACCCCCTCGTCGCCAGGGCCTTCGTCAACCGCGTCTGGAAGCTCCTCTTCGGCGAGGGCCTCGCCCGCACTCCGGACGACCTCGGCAACCAGGGCGCACGCCCCACCCACCCGGATCTTCTCGACTGGCTCAGCGCGGAGTTCATCGAGAGCGGCTGGGACGTGAAGCACCTCGTGCGCACGATCGTCTCATCGGGCACCTACCGCCAGAGCTCCCTCACGCGGTCCGACCTCGTCGAGCGTGATCCCTTCAACGAACTCCTCGCTCGTCAGTCCCGCTGGCGCCACGACGCGGAGTTCGTTCGAGATGGCGCACTGGCCGTGAGCGGCCTGCTTGCGACGACCGTCGGTGGGCCCAGCGTGAAGCCCTATCAGCCCGCCGGGCACTGGCGCGAGCTCAACTTCCCCATGCGCACCTGGAAGCAAGGTGAGGCCGATCAGTTGTACCGCCGCAGCCTCTACACCTTCTGGTGTCGCACCTTCCTGCACCCGGCCATGGATGCATTTGATGCACCCAGCCGCGAGAGCTCCTGCGCGAAGCGCAATCGTTCCAACACGCCCCAGCAGGCCTTAGTGCTGCTGAATGATCCCGGCTTCGTTGAGGCGGCACGGGCTCTAGCTGAAGCGCCAGCCCGTCTATCAAGCAAGCAGGCTGACGGAGAAGGCGTCCAGTGGATCTGGTCACGGGCGTTGGCGCGCAAGGCACGGGCGGAGGAGCTTTCTGTAGCCTTGGCTTTACTACAAGAGGAACGCATCCGCTTCCAGGCCGACCCTGAAGCCACGCAAGCCCTGCTGGCCGTGGGAAGGCGTCCTGTGCCGGACGACCTCACCGGCGCGGAACTCGCGGCCTGGACCCAGGTCTCGCGGCTTGTATTGAATCTGCACGAAACGGTGACGAGGAACTAATGGGTACGGCCTTCCCCATTTCCCGCCGGGACTTCCTCAGTCGAGCGGGCACATGCACCCTGACCGGAACTCTGGCGTCGCTGCTTGCTCAAAGTTCACTCGCAGCTCCCGAAGTCCGTGACGCATCTTTCGGCCCTCACCACATTCCCAAAGCGCGACGGGTGATCCATCTTTGCATGGCAGGTGGTCCCTCCCATCTGGAAACCCTCGACTACAAGCCCGAGCTGGCCCGCCGCCACGGCGAGCCTATGCCCGAGTCGTTCACCAAGGGGCAGCAGATCGCGCAGCTCCAGGGACAGCCACTCAAGTGTTTCGGGCCCCAGCACCCCTTCGCTCGCTACGGTGATTCCGGCCAGAGCATCTGCACCCTGTTCCCCAGGATTGGCGCCCAGGCGGACAAGCTCTGCATCGTGCGCTCGATGCACACGTCCGAGATCAACCACGATCCGGCTCACACCATGATGAACACGGGCTCGGGGCTCTCGGGTCGGCCCAGCATGGGCTCATGGAGCACTTTTGAGCTGGGCGCAAAGACGGAGGACCTGCCGGGCTACGTCGTCCTGACATCTGTCGGAAAGGGTGGCCAGAGCCAGCCTATCGCCGCGCGTCAATGGAGTTCCGGCTTCCTTCCGGGACGCCACCAGGGCGTACACCTCAAGAGCCAAGGCGAGCCGGTGCATTACGTCTCCAGCCCCGACGGCGCTGACCTCGTCGGTCAACGGCGCCTGGTGGACGCCGTCGCGCGCCTCAATGCTGCAGAGAACGGACGCAACCCGGATCCGGAGATCGAAACGCGTCTTGCCCAATATGAATTGGCGTACCGCATGCAGACCAGTGTTCCTGAACTCGTCGACCTCTCCGATGAGACGGAGGAGACCTTCGAGCTCTACGGCACCCGCGGCGCCGATGGAAGCTACGCGGCCAACTGCCTCTTGGCCCGCCGCCTTGCAGAACGCGGCGTACGCTTCATTCAGCTCTACCATCGTGGCTGGGATCACCACGGCGGCATTAAACGCAGCATGGAGATCACGGCCAAAGAGGTCGACCAGGCCACTGGAGCGCTCCTCGAAGATCTCGACCGGCGCGGCCTCCTCGAGGACACCATCGTGCTCTGGGGTGGTGAATTCGGGCGTACCCCTATGGGACAAGGGGACGGGCGCGACCACCACATCAAGGGCTTCTCCGTGTGGATGGCGGGAGGCGGCATCCGCGGCGGCACCTCCTACGGTGCGACCGACGAATTAGGCTACGCAGCGAGTGTCGACCCAGTCCACGTGCATGACCTCCACGCCACAATGCTGCACCTGTTAGGCCTAGATCACATGCGCTCGACTTTCAGGTTTCAAGGCCGCGACTACAGGCTGACGGACGTTTCCGGAAAGGTCATCCAGAGCTGGCTCGCATAAGAACCACGAGCACTGCCAGCACCCGGAAGGACAAGCCGTTCCTGAGCTAATCAGTCGGGACAGCCATCAGGCCCGCGAGCTTCACGCGCAAGTCGCTCAGCGTGAAGGGCTTCCGCATAAAAGCCATCCCCACCTCGTCCTCAAGTTCCGCCACGCCTGCTGGATCCGTGTAGCCGGAAATGAGAAGCACGCGCAGATCGGGCCGCCCGTGCTTCAGTTTCATGGCGAGCTCAGTACCCACCATGCCCGGCATCATGACGTCAGTCACCAGGAGCTCGATAACTCCTGCATGACCCTTCGACAGGGAAAGCGCCTCTTCTCCCCCTTCCGCAACGAGAACTGTATGCCCCAACTCCTCTAGGAGTATTCTCGTGAATCGCCGTACGGCCGGCTCATCTTCCGCAAGGAGAACCGTCAGAGCGGCTCCATCATAGGTCAAATCTGAAGCCGGATTGAATGGCTCGGCGCCTTCAAGCTGCACGGTTCCAGGTGTGCATGGCAAATACACGGTGAAGGTACTTCCCTCACCTAGGACGGAAGAGGAGATCAGGTGCCCCCGATGTTGCTTGACGATCCCGTGGGCAACCGCGAGCCCCAACCCAGTTCCCTTGCCGACTTCCTTGGTGGTAAAGAACGGCTCGAGGGCACGCTCTTGCGTTTCCTCATCCATCCCCTTCCCGGTATCCGTCACACGCAGCCGAATGAAGGAGTCCGCACCTCCCCCATCAAATGACAAGTCTGGAAGTCTATCCACCTCATCGAGGTCCACTTCTAGCCGTCCACCTGCGGGCATGGCGTCACACGCGTTCATGACGAGATTCATGACGACCTGTTCGATCTGACCCCGACCGGCACGGACGCGGCCCTTGATTTCGCCCACGGTCAGATTCAAATCAACATTAACATTTGCGGCCTGCTCAACCATTGAACGAACCCCCTCGATAATCTCCACGGGTTTCAAGGTGAAGAGGACGACAGGCTGCTTGCGACTATAGGCCAGCAACTCCCTCGTCAAGGTACTGGCTCTGTCTGCAGCTGCCCGGGCATCCGCCAGGCAGGATTTCTGGCTCTCATCAAGCGTATCGCCCAGTTCGAGTAGCAGATCTAGGTTCCCCGCGATCACCGTCAGCAGATTATTGAAATCGTGTGCGATCCCGCCCGCGAGTTGACCGACGGACTCTAGGCGTTGCGCATGCTGAAGCTCAGCTTCAAGCCTCCCCCGTTCACTTTCGAGCCGGGTGGATTCCCTGGCCTGATCGCTTAAATCGTCATAGGCCGATTGCAATTCCTGGGTACGCTCGCTCACACGGGTATCGAGTTCACGGCGTGCAGAATCCGTCTCTTCGAAAAGAGCTTGAAGCTTCCGTTCTCGCCGCATGTCTCGCAGTCTGAATTCACACACACGCAGTGTTGATTTCCTCCTCCCAATGTGGGCCGCGATCCCAACCATCACGGCGGACGCCTGCACGTAGAACAGATTCGCTAATTCACTCCCCGCTGCCTGCTGAGTAACCACAAAAGCCCAAGCCCCTAACGCAAGGATTGATGAGGCCGCCCACCAGCGCGTCATGAGAACCATGCTGCCTGTCGCGATCAGAATAACTCCAACGTAAAAACTCTGCACCGCCTGGCCCGTCAGCCAATAGATATAGAGGACGGCGAGTGAGTTGGCGGAGGCAAACAGCAACGCCGCCAAGCCAGCTCGATCGACCCGCACCTTATTCAGGCGCAATGGCACGTAGAGCGCTAGGGACGCCAGAACCATCCCCACGTCCGCGAGCATCGCTCCAGATCGAAACTCCGCGGGCAGATCAAGCATGTGGAACGGGACAAACAGAGCCCACAAGATCGCCCCTCCGAGACTGACAGGCTGCAGGCTTTCAAACGTCTCCCGCCTAAGCTCCTCAGCGATGGTATCAGCGAGGATCTTGCCATCAGACTGAAGCACATCAGCCCCCCCCGCAACGTGGCTCGCCCCATCAAGCTCGATAGCTTCCGACGCGCCGTGCTCCCCGGCCTCGGAGGTGGTGCTCTTGGAGTAGCCCACGTGCGAATCCTGCACAGTCATCGGATGGGGGGACGGGAGTCACTCATGCAGTATCCGAGCTCCTTCAAGAGGCTCAACGAATCAACGCTGGAGGCTTACAATACACCCTATACGCTCTGTGGTAACGGCCCGACCCGCAATCCAATTCACCCTAGCGTGGGGGGGAAGGTTCCTATATTCTAAAAGGTGGCCCATTGATTGAGATCCCATTAGGCGCCCCTCACGGGCCAATATGAGGCCCTTTGCTCAGTCGGCTCCCCCAAGGACACCGAAACATGCTAGCCCTCTTTGCAACAAGAGCACTGCTGCTCGCAACACAGCCGATGGTCGTGCAGGAGCCCCCCGCTCCGCCGATGGAGGTCATCATTCATCGGCCAAATGCGGAGCCAGAAGGCTCGGACGAGGCCCCGCTATTGGCCTTGAAGTATGGATTTGACGACTGGCTATTTACGGCGGGTCGGGGCGCGGAACTCGTGATCGATCAATCCACTCGGCTCGTCCAGGCCTCAAACGGAGGAGGGCACGGAATCCTGAATTGGATCGGTTTAGATTTCCTCACCCACATTGAAGGCGCAGACGGCCAGAGCATCGGCACCTTGCTTGTGCAACCTTTTGCACTTCACTCCGACGGTCTACCCAATCCGCCGCCGATCTTTGATGGCCCCCATGACTGGGCTTTGCAGTTCCGTTACGTCCAACTCGACGTCACGCGCTGGGCGCACCGAGGAGTCAGCTGGAGACTGGGTCACTTCGAAGTGCCATTTGGACTTGAGCACGGGATCGACACGAATGGAACCTTGCATCAGTTTTCCAATGGATCCAACCTCGGCGTAAAGGGGGACTGGGGAACGAGCCTTTACGGGGAAAGCAATGGAGTCAACTACGAGGTTGCCATCACGCGCGGCAGCGG
>JAPKBO010000007.1 GCA_028823395.1 Planctomycetota bacterium
GCATCGCACCCATGTCCAGTTTCTTGTTGGGTGTATCCCCCACTCTTGCGCCACGTCTGGCCATGAGTCCTACGAGTAGCCCGCCCGCACATGGGGCCGCTCGGACGGTGGCCTCCAGCCCCTCGAAAAAATCCCCCATGATTGGATCCAGGATCAAGGATCCTTGGGCAATCTCAATGTCGTAGTCCAGCACCAGGTGGCGACGCTTTCCGGCTGAGACCGTCGCAGATTTTCCGGTGGGTACGTGCAGCAAGTGACGGGAATGGCTGCTGGCCAACTCCAGAAGTGCGGGCACCTTGCCCACGTCGATCAGGCTCTGCACGTCAACCGTTCCCGGCAAAGCCACGAAATCTAATGTCAACTCCGCCGCGGCCGTGTTCACCTCGCGGAGGAACCCAAGCAGTCTAGCAACGTCCTCTTGCAGGCCAGCTGGGCCGATGACGAGCAGTCGTCCATCTTGGGTGTACTCCGCACGGCAACCCTCACCGCTTAGGCCGTCCCCGAGCAGGTCCTCAAGCAGGCCAACGAAGTGTGAGGAACCCATGACGCGGTCCTCGAAGAATCCCCCCTCCTCGTCAGCCCTAATGCGAAGGGAAGGCAGAAAGACCGTGGGCGAGGCTTGGTCCGGTTCGACCCCCAGGCCGGCCAGATCATGAACCACCAGACGGTGATCGGCGGTGGAACTATTACGGTCCCCATCCTGAAAGGTGGGTGGCAGTGAAATGCCAGCTATGCAAGCGAGCAGGGCAGCAAAAATCATCATGTACAGAAGTCCTAATCGTTTGAAGGGGCCAGGCGAGGCGGGCCATTCGACTGTCAAGGGTACCCATTCCACGCCAATGGGCCCTGGGGGTGATCGTCTCTAGCTCAGTGCCAGCCACTAGTTACTCTCCTCTTCTGCTCCGGTTGACAGTCCCAGCCCCCCCTCCGTACTCTCTCCCGCCTGGATGCGGCTGTAGCTCAGTTGGTAGAGCGTCAGCTTCCCAAGCTGAATGTCGTGGGTTCGAGTCCCATCAGCCGCTCCATTCTAGCTAGAGGCGATCCCTAGACCCGCCGAACCTGCCCCTCGGAGCAGCTCGGCACCATCTAAGACCCGCTAGGATACCGGATTAGGCCGTACCCGCTTTCCAGGCAGGATTGTCGGATTACAGCTTTCAGTCACATGATCCCGCCATGGAACGGTTAATTTGATCTGCGCAATGGAAATCAAGAACACCAACAAACGCCCCCTGCGGGTTCCCCTTCCCGCGGGCAAACGCCTCTTCCTGAAACCCGGCGAGAAAGGCCAGATCACGGCCAAGGCCGCAGAGCACCCTCCGGTAAAAAAACTGATCGACGAAGGAAGCATCGAGATCATGGATGTCGGTCGTGGCAAATCAAAAGCCTCCGGTGGCAGCGGAGGGATAAGCGGGTCACAAGACAGCAGCGGCGGCGACTCGGGAATGCGAAAAACCGGAGACCGCTAGCCGAGTCCAACAGCCCAGGGAAAGTGCCCTTTGGGCCTGCACTCTCCATCGTTTCAGGCGGCCCATTGCGTTTTAGTCACGGGAAATCAGGCCTATAAAACCACACAAACGCATTTCCCCGCTGCTTCACACGATGACTAAAGTCGCTCTCCCAGCCCTGATCGCGTTGCTGCTTTCGGCCGCAGCAGCCGCCCAGAAGCCGAACGTGGTGCTGATCATGGCAGACGATCTGGGCTACCACGATCTGGGTTCCTACGGCCACCCGAAGATCAGAACCCCGTTCCTGGATCAGCTCGCGCGGGACGGCTTGCGCCTGACCAGCTTCTATTCCGGCGCCACTGTTTGCACCCCATCGCGCATGGCGCTGATGACCGGTGCCTATGCAGCGCGCTGCGGATGGAGCAAGGGCGTTGTCGGCTACAAGATCGACTCGAATGCAGGCATGAGTCCGGAGGCACTGACACTAGCCGATGTCTATAAATCCGAGGGTTACGCCACGGGGATGAGCGGCAAGTGGCACATCGGTGACGTCGGCCCGTGCCGGCCACACGTACGCAGCTTCGACTCGGCCTACTACATCGGCAAGAGCAACAACCAGACGACGAAGCTCTGGCGGGACGGTGAGCTGGTCGAGGACCCGTTCAGCAACCGCATGCTGACCGACCAGTTCACCGCTGAGGCGGTCACCTTCATCAAGGCGCACAAGCACGAGCCGTTCTTCCTCTACGTCCCCTACACGGCTCCGCACTTTCCGGTGCAGGCGCATCCCGATTGGAAGGGCAAGTCGGCATTCGGTGTCTATGGCGACGTGGTCGAGGAGTTGGATGCGCGCGTCGGCCAGATCCTCGCCACCCTGAAAGCCGAGGGGATCGACCAGAACACGATCGTCGTGTTCATGTCAGACAATGGCCCAGAGCCGAACGAACAGGCCACGGCGGATCCCTACCGCGGGGTGAAGTGGGACGCGCTCGAGGGCGGCAACCGCGTCCCGTGCATCATCCGCTGGCCGGGCGTCATTCCCCCTGGCCAGACATCCAACGCCCTGATCGCCTCGATCGACCTGCTGCCGACCCTGTGCCAGGCCTGCGACATCGATCTGTCCTCCAAGACCACGAGTAGCCCGGCCATCGACGGCGTCAGCGTCTGGGACACCCTGCTCGGCAAGCGGACGCCCCATCCGCGCCACGAGCTGCTCATCTGGCACGGCATGCAGGGCTTGCACGCCATCCGTGTCGACGACTGGAAGCTGTTCTTGAGTCGCCCCGGCGCCGCCCGCCACAACGCTAAGGACAGCCCCGAGACCGTCGCGCTGCTAGGTGAGATGCGCAGAGGCAAGGGTCCCGTGCTCTTCAACCTGGCTGATGACGTTGGCGAGCTGAAGGATCTCAGCGCCGAATTCCCGGAGAAGGTCGAGGAGTTGCGAGCGCTGGCCGAGCAGCGCCTGGCCGAGATCACGCGCAACGTCATTCCGTTGGTGCGCTAGACGCTATAGCTTCGGCTGGAGCAACGGCCTGCCGCCCACGCCGGGCAGAGTTGGAGGGGCTGTTCTGAGGGCCAAGTTCGAGCCGGAGGCTTCCCGCAGTGATTGGGCAGACGTACCCTGGGTGGCATGGAGTCCCCGATGAAACTGCATGCCCCTAGTGCCCTCGTCACCCTCGGCGTCGTAGGCCTCGCTGCCTTCCTGTCCACGTGGATAACCTCCTGTAACGCGACCGTGGTTTCTCCTCATCCCCTCCCTCCGGATTCAAGATGGCTGACCTACCCCGGTGCCGAGGGGCCAGGAGCCGGCAAGCACATCGTCCTGATCGCTGCCGATCAGGAATACCGCAGCGAACAGTCGCTGCCCATGCTGGCCAGGACACTCTCGGAACACCACGGCTTTCACTGCACGGTGCTCTTCAGTGTGAACGCTGACGGCCTCGTGGATCCGACGAAGAAGATTCGCTGGGAAGACAAGGAGATCATTCACGACATTCCCGGAATCGAGCACCTCCGAGAAGCCGACCTACTGATCCTGTTCAGCCGCCTGATCACGCTGCCCGACGAGCAACTCGCGCCCATTCACGACTATCTCGACTCGGGGAAGCCCATCATCGCCTTGCGTACGGCGAATCACGGGTTCATCGACTTCCGTTACGAAATCGACGGGCACAATGTCAGCTTTGGGGATGACGTGCTCGGTGGTTCGTTCCGCGGCCACCACGGCCGCTGGCACCAGGACTCGACGCGCGGAATTATCGTCGAAGAGAACCGTGGGCACCCGATCCTCACCGGCGTGAGCGACATTTGGGGACCTTCCGACGTCTATCGGACCTACGAAGAGGGTGGCAGCCTGCCCCCGGGATGCGTGCCGCTGGTCATGGGGCAGCCCCTGATGAGCCGTAACCACGATGACCCGCCCAACGAAGACCTCATCGCACTGCCCGTTGCCTGGACCAAGACCTGGATCGGTAAAGCGGGTAAGAGCGCGCGTGTCTTCCACTCGACCATGGGTAGTGCAAAGGATTTTGAGAGTGCAGGCCTGCGACGCCTCCTATTCAACGCGTGCTACTGGTGCCTGGAGATGGAGACACAACTGCGCGAGAACTCAAGCGTCGAGATCCTGGGCAATTATTATCCGCTGGCAAGCGGCTTCAACTACGCCGAGTTGGGTGTCGTCCCCCACAAGCCCGCCTACTACCGATAGATCGCGGGCGCGGTGGAACGGGGCACGGCCGGTGATCGAAGCGTCAGGCGCGGCGCTTGCCGAACACCTAGCGGTTCTGACCCAAGGCTCGGGCAAGAATCCAGGTGGCGCGCAGCCGATCCACGCGAGCGCGGGCCACAGCCATGCTCGCTCCAACGAGATCTGATTGGGCGGCGAGGGCTTCCAGCAGCAGGCCCGCGCCCGCCGCATGGCGTTCTTCGGCCAATCGCGCTCCGGCGTCGGCCGCAGACAGACGCGCCTGCGCCAGATCATGCCGGCTGACAGCAGCCTCCAACCCAGCACCCGCCTCGGCGACCTGCGCTTCGATTAGGCGCCGCAGTTGGGCGAGCTCAAGGACGGCCTGGGCTTCGCGTGCCCTGGCGCGCTTGGCCTGGCCCGCCATGCCCAAGCCCAGGTTCCAGGACACGCCCAGCGCATGCACCATGGAGTCCGAACCTTCGCCTAGCTCGGGACCAAACTCACCCTCGAAGACTGAGGCCTGAAAGGTGGGCAGAAGCCAGCGGCGGGATTCGCCACGGGCCTCAAGCCTCGCAGCGCGTACTCGGGCTTGCGCCGCGGCTAACTCCGGCCGTTGAAGCCGGGCGCGCTCGGCCAAAGACAGGTCTCCCTCCTCGGAATCCTCTCCGCCGAGATCCAACTCGGCCATGAGGTCATCCCCTCCGGCCCATTGTTCCAGGGTCAGGGGAGCCTGAGCCTGCCAGTCCCGGCCAGGATCCAAGTCCAGGTGCATGGCCAACCGGGCGGCCGCCACAGAGCGTCGCCGGTCCGCCTCCACAACCAGGGCACTGACCTGGGCCGTGTGAGCCACCGCGCGTTGATAGTTCACTTCAAGACCCGCTCCACCCTCAAAGCGAGCTCCCTCGACACGCTCAAGCTCCTGGGCATGGGAGCGCGCTTCGAATGCGATCTCCACTTCGAACTGCGCCTCAAGTAAATTCAGGAACAGAATCGCAGCACGCTGGCGCGTAGATTGCCGCGCAGCATCCGTCAGAGAGCGCTGGGCGGCCAGCCGCTCGTTGGCTGCACGTGGAGCAAAGAGCGCATCGGCCAAGTCCAGTTCGAGGGAGAGGCCCACACCTTCCCGCGCGTTGCGCTTGTTTTGGGGGCTGAATATGCCATCTGTAGCCTGAACCGAGCCATCGTTGTGCCAGGTATCCGCGGAGAAGGACAGTTCGGGAATCCAGGCGGCGCGCGCCATCTGAGCCTCGGCTGCGGAGATGCTCAAGCGCGTGCGCGCCAGGGCCATGTCCAATCCCTGGTTCACCGCAAGGTCCAAGACCTGGTCCAGTTGCAGGAGCCGGCCGAGAGCCTCGGTCGATTGGCTCTGCCCTCCCTTCCGCCCGTTCGAATCCAGGTGAACGTTGCTGAAATCCGTCTCTGCCAAGCCTTCCCGGCGTGGGCCACGGCAACTGGCTGCGGAAAGCAGTATGCAAAGGCCTAAAAGCGGACCCAGAGTACCGAGGCGATGGCTCACTTGGAGTCCCCTTCAACGACCTCGATCGCCGCCCCATCACGCAAGCCGGAGAGTCCGGCGGAGATGATTGCCTCTGAACCGCTCAAGCCCTCCTGGATTTCCGTGACTATTCCATCGTCCAGTCCAAGGGTGACCACCACTTGCGCAGCCGTCCCTCCCTGTGCAACCCAGACGTAGGTCTCTGGTTCGCCATCCGAACCCGAGCGGGTGTGCACGGCACCTCCGGGCAACACGATCGCGCCGGGAATAGACCGCAACTCAATCTCGACATTGCAGAACATCCCGGGGCGCAGACTGCCGGCCGAATTATCCAGGTCCACTTCAGCCCTCACGGTTCGAGTGGAGCGATCGAGGGCACCAGAAATGCGTGACAACGAGGCCTCAAGCGGCTCGACGCCCGGCACGCGAAAAATCAACTGCACCCTCTGACCTACGGCGATGCGCACTGAATCACCTTCGGTCACCGGCAAGACGACCCGCAGCACGCGGGTGTCCATCAGCGTCAGCACCATGGATTGGTTTGCCAATACGTGGGCCCCGGGATGCAGATGACGCCCGGTAACCACAGCCTCATCGTAGGGACAAACGAGCTGGCAGAAGCCCACGCGGGTGCGCACCTCAGCCGCAGCCGCCCGAGCCGCCTCCACCAAAGCTCCCGCCGCATCCACCCCAACCTGGGCGCTGGTTACCGAAGCGCTGGCAGCCGCCGCACGAGCCTCAGCTGCACCGATGCGAGCTTGGGCGATGTCGACTTCGGAGTCGGCCATGCTCCGGGCAGCCTGTGCCGAAGCCAGCGCACCCTCGGAAGCCTCCAGTTGTTCTGCGGTAGCTGCTCCCTGCTCCACCAGCCGGCGCGTACGTTGAGTTTCTTTCTCCTGGACGCCCTCCAGTATGGCTGCCATCTCTGCCTGATGATGACGACTACTGAGGATGGCTCGGGCCACACTCACGTCAGCTGTTCCCTCATCACGGGCGGCCTTGGCGTCGGCAAGGCCAGCCTGAGCCTGGCTCACTCCGGCTTCAGTAGCGCGAGACTGTGCTTCGGCTCGCGAGAGGGCCGCAGTCAGATCCGGCGCATCGACTTGCGCCAAGATATCTCCTCGCCGCACACGGTCGCCTACGTCCACGGAAACCGATCCAAGGTATCCAGTGACGCGCGGCACCACGTCTGCGCTGGCCGTGGGCTCCAGGGTACCTACGAGACTCACGCTCTCAATGAGGTCGGCGCGACCGGGGCGAATGACGGAGACCCGCTGAGCGCTCTGGCTGGAAGCGATCGGCGCCCAAGCAACTGTCAAGGGGATCAATGCCAGTTGAAGAAGAACTGTCGAGCGAAGATGGATTTGCAACATGGGACCGCTGGCGTCAGGCGCCGAGTTCGAGGTCAATTTCCGGAGTGGCGCGCACGTGGCGGCCGAGGATGCTGTAGAGGGCGGGAACGACGAAGAGGGTCAGGAGGGCTCCGCCAAGAACGGCGCCGATAATGGCGCGCGCCAAAGGAACGTTGCCTTCACCGCCCTGACCCAGGCCGATAGCCATGGGCAGAAGGGCGAGAACCGTGGTGGCCGAAGCCATCAGCAGGGGACGTAGTCGCACACGCGCGGCTTCGAGGATGGCCTCCTCCAAAGGTACGCCCTCGCGCTGTCTGGAAGCGGCAAAGTCCACGAGCAGAATCGCGTATTCCACCACCAGCCCGACCATCAGGATCAGACCCATGAATGAGGGGATCGAGAGATTTGTGTCGGTGAGCCAGAGCACTCCGACCACACCCACCAAACCCATGGGCACGGCCAGGTAGATCACGATGGGCAATACGAAGGAGCGCAGTTGGGCGACGAGCACAAGGAACACCAGGATGGCCGCCACGATCAGTCCCGTGCCGAATTGGCCGAAGGACTCCGTCATGGCTGCTACCTCGCCCTGCAGGGACCAGGTGTAACCAGACCCGTGCTTCTCCATCAACGCTGCGAGGCGCGGGGAGTTCTCCAGACGCTCGGCGATGTCCGCGTTGACCGATCCAAGGTCACGGCCTTCGACGTTGGCATAAACGTCCACGGTGCGCGTAATGTTGATGTGGCGCACGACTGCCGGAGATGTGGTGCGGCGCAGGGTTGCCACACTCTTCAGGAGCACCGGTGCCTCGGACTTGGCGCCCACGATGGGCACATTCAAAAGCGTGTTGAAGTCCTGAATGTCCTCTTCCGCGTACTGAGCACCGATCAGATAGTGGTTGCCATTGGGCGCGATCCAGAAGGCAGGCGAAAAGTTAACCGATGAGTTAATGGCAGTGGTCACGTTCTTGACCACGTCTTCCTGCGTCAGACCCAGGTAGGCCGCTTTGGTTCGGTCGACCTCGATTTGTATGGACGGGTAGTCCAATGGCTGGGCCACGCGAACGTCGCGGGCTCCCTCGACGGCGCGGATCTCATCGACGATTGCATTGGCGATCTCGTGGGACGCCTCGAGCTTAGAACCCTGCACCTGCACATCGATGGGCGCGGGCAGGCCCATGTTGAGAGCCGCCGTCAACATGCCGCCGGTGTCGAAACTGAACTCTAGCCCTGGGAATCGACGATTGAGTTCGGGTCTCAGTTCAGATACCCACTCCTGTGCGGTGCGATCACGCGTGGGTTTGAGCTGTGCCAGGACAAAGGCGTCCATGGGCCCGTTGTTGGGTGTGTAGGCGGCGGGCCAGTCGTAGAGCACGCCGATGTTTGTGATCAAAAGCGCCAGTGAGGAGTCGGGTGCGACATCGTTCGGGTCGGCAACCCCCATCAGATCCTCCATGGCAGCCTCGACCTCGGCCATGATCTCTTCGGTGCGTTCCAGCCGCGTGCCCAGGGGGGCGCGCACCAAGACGGTGAACTGACCCGAATCGACGCGCGGGAAGAGCTCCGTGCCAAGCTGACCCAACCCAATCACTCCGCCGGCGCCAAGCACCATCGCTACGCCGACCACGGCCCAACGCGCCTTGAGCGCAAAAACCACGAGAGACCGATAGATGCCGTTGATGCGCCTGGTCAAGGCGCCCTCTTTGATCTCCTCCTCGGGCATGATCTTTGCGGCAAGCGCCGGAATGACCGTCATGGACACCAAGTACGAGGTGACGCTGGCAAAGGTCACCGCGAGAGCCAGAGGCGTAAACAGGTAACGCGCCATGCCCGACAGGAACACTACCGGGAAGAAGACCACCACGAAGGTAAGGGTCGAGATGAACACGGGCACTGCCACCTCACGCGCACCGTCGTAGGCGGCCAGGGTGCGACTCTTACCCATGCGCTGGTGCCGCGCGATGTTTTCTGTGACCACGATGGCCTGGTCCACGAGGATACCCACCGCCAAACTCAAGCCGCCGAGGGTCATGGCGTTGAGGGTATTGTCGGTGAAAAACAAGCCTATGAAGGCACCTAGCATGGCTAGGGGCAGGGCAACGAGCACCAGAATCGTGTGCCGCACGCTTCCCAGGAAGAGCAAGACCACGAGCGCCACCATGGCGGCGCCTATATAGCCGGCCATGGTCAGGGAATCGATGGTTCCACGCACGATGGCCGATTGATCCATGACCACGTCCATGCGCAGGTCGGCGGCTTTGGGATCGAAGCCGCGGATACGCTCCAAGATACGGGAGCTCTTAGCCCTAACCTCATCCACGATAGCCAAGGTGTTGGCACCGGGCTGTCGGTAGATTGGGATGTAGACCTGGCGCCGCCCGTTAATGCGCACGATGTTGGACTGGATCTGGTGCGTGTCCTTGGCCTGACCCACGTCCCGTAGGAAGACAGGACGTTCGCCATCCACGACGATCGGCGTATCGTCGAGCTCAGGAACGTGCTCCACCATGGCGTTCGTGATCACCAGATAATCGCGATCACCCATCTTGACCGAGCCCGTCGGCACGAAGGGGTTGGCCGACTGGATGGCCTCGGTTACCTGCAGAGGCGAGAGCCCACGCGCTTCCAACTCGTCCCTGTCTACCTCCGCCAGAATGCGTCGAAGAACCCCTCCGTAGACCGCCGGAGCCACCACTCCTCGAATGGCCTGCAAGCGGTTGCGCATTTCGTAATAGGCGACGTCATAGAGTTCCTTCTCACTCATCGTCTCCGATGAAACCGCCAACAGGCACAGAGGCACGGACGCCGTCGGGTCAAAGGGCATGACCATGGGCGGCAGAGTGCCGGGCGGCAGATAGAACATGTCGCTCATGGCCAGCGAGGTGACCTGCGACATGGCGTCCGCGTCGTCGATGTCCTCGCGGAAGAAGTCCTTGACGATACACACACCCAGCATGGCCTTAGCCTCTTGGTGAGCGATCCCCACGGACTGCCCCGTCCACCTCTGTAGCCGGGACATGATGTCGCGCTCTACTACCTCGGCGGGCATACCCGGGTAGAGCGTCACGATCTGAACGGCAGGCGTCTTAAACGTCGGCAGAAGGTCAGCAGGCAGCCGGCCCAAGCAGAAGGTGCCGAGAACGACGAGAGTCAGGGCGAGCACCGCCACGAGGTGCGGGTTCTTGAGGGCGGCGCGGATCATGAACTGCGGTGAGGGAATGAGGAGCGGGGCGCGGGGGGAGGGTGAGGCTACCCGAGCCCGGGTAGAGCGCAATCAAAAGTACGCAATACCCAGATACCGCACCCCCGTTCCCAGCCCCATCTAGGCGGGACAAGGCGGGTTGCATCTTCGATATACTCACGACCCATCGCACGTCAGCCTCCCCTTCTCGCGCCCCTTCCGAAATCTCAGTCATGCACGTTAGTCTCAAACGCATCCTCTTCACAGCTATCGCCCTGTCTTCCTGTTGCGCCCTACCCACCGTGCCTCCCGAGGAAGCTGTGCGCACAGGTCTCAACGACCGCTTCCTCGACGAGAGCCTGGTCGTGGATGATTGGGTCGCGCGCTTTGAGGTGGAATCGCGAGAGGTGGCCCTGCAACGTGACGCCATTGTCGCTGCCCTCGAGCTGAACGATGGCGAAAACGTCGCAGACGTTGGCGCAGGCACGGGTTTGTTCCTCAAGCCCTTTTCCAGAGCTGTCGGTGCCGGAGGCCGGGTCTTTCCCGTGGAGATTAGCCCACGCTTTGTCGATCACCTGCGCCAGCGCTCCCAGGACGAGTCCCTCGGCAACGTGCAGGTCACGCACTGCAGTGAAACGGACTCAGGGCTACAAGCGGAAACGGTGGATGCCGTCTTCATCTGCGACACGTATCACCACTTCACCTACCCCATGACCACCCTCTCCAGCCTGCACCGCGCCATACGATCAGGAGGCCGCCTGTACCTCGTGGACTTCGAGCGCATTCCCGGCGTCTCGAGCGAGTGGCTCCTGGGTCACGTGCGCGCCGACAAGGCCACGTTCCGAGCCGAGATCGAAGCGGCGGGCTTCACGTTCGAGGAAGAGCTCGAGGTGGGCCTGGAAGAGAACTACATGCTGCGCTTCAGGCGCTGATCGCTCCGTCCAGATGGCCTCTTCCCCACCCGGGTCGGCGTGTCGGGTGACATCTCAGTCGTAGGCTCAGCGGTCCGAACCGCGGGATCGACGGAAGCGGCGTGCATCTGAACTGGGACGTCCACCGCGCTCATTTTCGGGCAACATCAGCCACTCGGGTTCCAAGCTGTCGAGCGCCGCCTGCAGTCGCAGCCCCTGCTCTTTGAGACCCTGCTCCTTGAGGTGCACGAGCAACATCTTGGCCGTGCCCACAGCCGAGATACCGAGCCCGTCCAAGCTGGCGGAGGCTTCGCGGCGACGGGCAAAGGAATCCAGAATCAACTCCAGGGACTCCGGGTGCTCGCCCGCCTCCAAGGCCAAGCGGCCACGGCCAGCTAGGGCCATGGCTACGTAGTGATCGGAACTGGCACGGTTGACGGGGTTGACGACGATCGCCTGCTCGTAGTGCTCAACGGCCCGACCGTAGGCGCGCTGCGCTGAGGGACTATCGCCCGCGCGCCGGTGATACTCGGCCACCACAAGCGAAGCGTAGCCGGCGAACCAGTGCAGCTGCGGCGAGGCATCGGGCTCGCGCATCATGGTCTCGTAGACGCCTTCAAGACCATCGAAGGCCCCCAAGCGCTGACGCCGAAGAACCCGAGTGCGCAAGCGGGCATGCAGGTCCCAGGACGCGGGAAAGCGACCGAGCCCCTCATCCAGAACACGTTGCGCATGAGCCCCGGCACCGATAGCGACCAGGAAATCATAGTACCGCACCCCGTGGCCATCACGACCGAAGGGATGAACGGCCAGCAAGGCGTGGGCGGCATGCAAATCCGTTAGCCACTCGCGCGGCCACTCACGCTTGTCGCGATAGGAATCCGCGATCGCTCGCTGCCGTCCGGCGGCGAAGAGGTCGAGCACCATCATGGTGCTCCATGTACTGGTATCGGCGGGCATGGAACGCACAGCCAGGGCGGCGCGCTCCTGAGCGCTCGCCGTCTCTCCCAACTCCTGCGCGGCAGCGGCGACAATGCTGTGCACGCGCCAATCATCCACGCCCAACTTTTCAGCCTGTGTCGCAGTGCGCCTGGCGTCTTCCAAGAGCAAGCGCCGGAAACGCGGCTCGTGCTGCCCTTCCACCGCCAGACGCAGGTAGGAATCAGCCAACTCCAGCAACGCATCCGTGTCCTTGGGAGCCGTCTCAGCCTGGTCGGCACGGCTCTGAAGCTGATCGGCAAGGTCCAACCGCCCCGTACTGTCCACACGGTACTCCGCGCGTACGAGGGCCGCGGTCCACTCATCAGCGTTGAGCACTTCCGACTCTGCCCCCAGTCCGCGGTGCACCCGTGCCAGGGTGGTGGCCTTGCGGGAGCCTTCCCCAAGACGGTCGAGGGCATCGATCAGAGGGCCGCGCTCGGCCTCCTCAGTCATCACCTCAAGCGCATCGCCCAGCAGAACGACTGCACTGTCAGGTGCATTCTCGGACAGATCCTTCCAGGCCACCTGACGCAGCTCGTCGTCTTTTCCAAAGAGCGCCAGACGCAGGAGATCCACTTGCGGTACCTCTGTATTCGCCACGGCTGCCTGCAAGATGGCCGTGCGCTCGGCTCGGGTGCCCTGCCGATAGGCACGCTCCACGAACTCACGGTCGTCCACGTCACGACTGGCCGTCAGGCGCGGAGCATCCGCCAAGCTGCGGTCGGGCATGATCTGCTCAGGCGGATTACCCGTACCGGTGCGAATGGCCTGAAAGACGCTCTTGGTGTCAAAAGCGTAGTAGACGTCGTACACCTCTTCGCCGGGAACCTCGCCGGCTTCGAGCTCGGGCTCACGGGAGAGTGCAATGTGCCGAGGCGAGATGCGTTTGCCCTCAAAGTACTTCTCGTAGAGAATCGGCTCGATGGCAATGTGTTCACCGCATGTCACCGTCCCGAATCGCGGGCAGGGGATACGTTCGCCGTCCTCGTCGTGGTCCCGTGGTGTGTGACGATAGGTCGAAGCAAGCACACACACATAGGGCTCGTAGAGGGTTGCCGTCGCGGACTGGCGGTAACGCACACCGGCGTAGTGTTCGGAGGCTATCTCGCCATCCATGTTGACGCACACCAGGACGCGCTTACCGGTTGCCTCGGACACGGCCCAGGCATCTTCAAAAGTGCGCTGCCAGGTGATGAGGCAAGGCATGGCCCACTCTTCGGCAGTGGGCGCGCGCCACATCTCCTCGCGCTCGAGGGTGCCTTCGGCATCGCCGGGCGTCTCGGTTTCCTCGGGCTCCTGGAGCACCTCGGGTTCACCGAGCGTCTCAGGCGTCTCCGGCTCTTGGGCCAGGGCATTCATGGACAGCGCAAGGGCCGCCAGAAGCAATATTCGGGGGAACAGCATGGTGCCCATAGACTAGCACGGAGGTGCTCGATGCCGTGTCGCAGCCCGTGCGGATCGGGTAAGAACTGGGCCTCATACCCAGCCACCCCACTACTCCCCTGCCCTACTCTTCGTCTGAATCGCCGGTGTAGCCCAGGGCATCAAGCTGAACTTGATCGGCGGCAGTCATGCGTGCGGCCTGCCCGCTAACGATGGGTTCGTCCAAGCTCTCAAGTAAGGCACGCAGCTCTCCCAGCAGCGCCTTTCCACTTCCCGGACCATTCAGGTCGACCAACTCTTTGGGGTCCTGCTCCACATCGTAGAGGTGCAGAACCTGTCGCCCCTCTGCATCCAAGATCCACTTGCGGCCACGATGCACGACGGCCATGTCCAAGTTCTTGTCCCACGGCCGTGACTGGTAACTGACAATGGGCGGCTCATCAGAGCTTTGGCACAGATCCCTTCCAATCCAGTCTGAGTGAATCTCTATTCCGGCCAGACCAGTAAGCGTCCGCGGAAGATCGACCAAGCTGGCGGGGGAAGCATCGTCTCGTGACGAGAGGCCTGGCGCGTGCAAGATCAAAGGTACTGCTGCCTCCTCGTCCCAAACCCCCTGCCCATGTTCGAAGACACCATGTTCGCCGAAGGATTCGCCGTGATCGCTTGTGAAGACCACGACACCGTTTTCGAGAATCCCCGCCTCCTCTAGGGAATCCAGCATGGAACCGAAAGCCAGGTCCAGGGACGCGCTTGCGAGGCGGTACCAACTCTCATACTCGTCCAGTGTGCTTCCGATCGCACCGGACGCACGGGCTCCGCGTTCAAGGGTCTTGTAGTCCCTAGCGATCGCCTTTTGAAGCTCTTCGAAGGAGCGCTTTACTGGGTACGTTTGGGCTAGGCGCGCGCCTGTGAGATCGTCCACACGGTAGGGCTTGTGGGCACGGTAGCTCTGCACGAACAAGAACAGGGGGCGCCCATCGTCCGCATCCAATTCGCGCTGCACAGAAGAAAGCATGCGGGGCACGTCCACCTCACCCTCTTCGAACCACTCGAACCCTTGGGCAAAGCCGAACGGGCGACCAACAAAACCGCCATCGGTAATCGCCACGGTCCGGTACCCGGCACGCTGAAAATGCTCGGCCATGGTCCAGGCCTCGTCGGGCAAGCGGTCCTTGTAGAGACGCACGGAAACCTGGGGCGGGTAGAGGCCGCTGAACATGGCGGCCTGGCTAGGCAGGGTCCAAGTAGCCGGCGCTCGGGTGTTGATGTAGCGCAATCCTTTAGCCGCAAGTTCGTTCAGTTGCGGGCACAGGTCCGGGTCGCCCCCCCAAGCCTCAAGATTATCCGCGCGAAATGTGTCTGCTAGGAGCAACACGACGTCACGCGGAGTCGATGAAGCGTCGCCATCCAATGGCGGGGATAGGACGGGCTTCAAGAAGGCCGTAAAGCCTGCCTGAGTACCGAGAACTTCCAGGGTCAATAAACCCCGGCCTTCCGCCAGGGAAACCTCCAGACTGCGAGGCTGGGGTACGGCATCAAAAGGTCGTTGCTCCTCAAACACGACCTCGCCATTCCAGAGGACCCGCACATGCGCGTCCTGCGCCGGGTCACCGACGGCCACCCAGCGTGCGCGCAGAACGCTCCCACGTATCGGAGCAATTTCAAAGCTCGCGCTTTGGGAGGCAAGCAGAGGTAGACCCTCCGCCGAGTAGGGACCCAGATCTACGCGCCATGCTCCACTCTTCCCTGTGCCCAAATCTAGGGTTTCACTCAGGGCAAGCGGGGGCGGCTCAGGTGTCGCCTTCTCCAGCAAGAGATACACCCATGGACCTGCAAGTAGAAAGGCAGGCCGTTTCTTGATGGTTTTTAGCAGAGCATGCAGTTCGTCGTTTAGTTCGAGTTCCTGTAGAGCAACCTGCTGGTGCTCCTTGGCTTTTAACTTGGGCTGCCGCAGGGGCTTCCCGCCCCCCACCAAGGTGCTATCGGTACCACGGGCCAAGCCCCCAAAGGGGCGCGCCGCGCGCCACACGCCCTGACCAAGTGAAGCCCAGGACTTCGCATCCAAAGAAACGGAGTACCGGGTCCCTACCGGACCGCTGGAAAGGGACACAGGATGGCCGTGCCAATCCAGCTGCGCCGACTCCTCCATGGGAGGCGGCCGGAAGCCGTGAGCCAGACGCTGGTGATCAGGGAGAGGCCCCCGATCACCGCAACCGGCTAGTCCGCTTGCGAAGACCAGGATCAATAGCTTTGGTAACGGGCGGCCCATGACTTGCGAGTATAGCAGGGCACCCCGCGGGGCTAGCTGCCTTCCCCGCCCCGGGCGCGCTCACGCCAAGACAGATGCATCTCGAGGGCCGCCCTCGCGGCGGCCTCATCGCCCAGCCGTGCACAGATCTGGGACAATTTGTAGAAGGCTTCGTAGTGCGGAAAAAGGGAGACGCACTGCTCCAGGCTCAGCCGGGCGGCCACCAGATCACCGCGGGCGAGGTCCAAGTCGGCCCTGTGGGCGAGCACCTTAGCCTTGTCCCGCGGCGCGCTGAAGCGCTCGAAGGCGGCGGTCAGACGCTTCTCGCAAGTATCCAGTCGACCCTCTTCGAAATCGAGCAGAGCCAGACGGAAGGGACTGTCGCCGCCGTCGGGAAACAAGACACCGTCGGCGATGTAGGCCTCGCGCGCGCCTTGCAAGTCGCCCGTCTCCTGCAGGCAGCGGCCCAAAAGGAAGAAGACCTGCCCCGCCTTGGGATAAATGGGGCCCGCATCCAACGCGCGCTCGATCCAGGGCAGTGCCAGAGCGAATCGTTTCTGCTGGTGGTGCAGCCAACCCAGGAGAAAAGCCGCTTCACCATCGGAATCCTGCTCCCACCAAGACTCAAGGGCTTCCTGAGCCCGATCCCACTTGGCCTGACCCAGGTGCTGTCGAACCTCTTTGGCCCGCGCATCGGCGGAAGCATCCGGAGGAGATTGAGCTTCGAAGATAGGAAGGGCAACTCGCATGCGAGTACGGATCGTGTCAGACGGATTTCCGCACCCCGCCGCCAATAAGACCACACACAGTGCGAACGACTTCCTCATCGCACTCCTCCCCTACGCAAGGTGTGCACTTGGTCGCTGGCAAGCTTCTCGAACAACTGCCGCTCTCCGTCTGGCCACAACACCTCCAGGTTGAACAGGCCCGCATCCTCACCCAGCCCAAAGTGCGCCCGAGGTGAGGAGGCGCCCTGGTAAGACAATCCACCCACCAACCAGCGTGTTTGGGACGTGGATCCAGTGCCCAGAACCAACCTTGCTCCCAGGCCGCCAGTGTTCTGGGAGCCGGGCCGATCGTCGTGGAGACGCACGATCATCCAGTGGCCTGACGCCGTGTCGTTGCGCAGGAGGCGCAGGGGTCCATTGGATTCGGCGACCAGAACGTCCAGGTCGCCGTCTCCATCCAGATCCCCGAAGGCCGCACCACGGTCGCAGTGGGCCCCGCTCAACCAGTGATCGGAAGCGGCGGATGCCACGCGCACAAAGCGCTCACCCTGGCGTTCGAACAGCAGGGGCGTCTGGCGGTGATGCCAACCCATGGGCGCCGTGACCGCTTCGGAGTACACGTGTCCGTTGAAGGCCAGCAGCTCCTCGCTTCCGTTCAGGTCCAGGTCCAAGAAAGCGCAGGCCCAGCCAAGAGAAGTCATGCTCTCCATGGCCAGGCCCATGCGCCGGCTGCGATCCTCGAAGCGGCCCGCGCCCAGGTTCACGTGCAGCGTGTTGGGATCGGCCATGAAATTGGTGGTGAACACGTCCGGCAGATGATCACCGTTCACGTCCCCCACGGCGATGCCCATGGTGGCCTGCCCCCAACCGTTTTCGTCCAGCGCGATACCCGCCACCTGCCCCTCGTCTTTGAAGCGCCCCTGCTCATTGCGACGGAACAGAAAGTTGGCCTGGGAGTCATTGCCCACCAGCACCTCGCTGGTTCCATCGCCGTCCACGTCCAGGATCGTTACCCCCAGCCCATAGGAAGGCGTCACGTCAGCAAACCCCCAGTCACTGCTGACCTCGCGGAAGCGGCCCTGGCCAAGGTTCTCGTAGACCTCATCCGGTTCTGCCTGAAGCCCGACAGGGCCACCGAAGACCTCGGCCCCACGAAACTGCGCGGGCGCCGGCGGCGCGGCGGGATCGAAGCGCACGTAGTTGGCCACGTACAGATCTAGGTCACCGTCACCATCAAGATCCCCCCAAGAGGCGGCGGTACTCCAGTAGCGAGATTCAAAGCCCTCGCCAAGGGGCTCAAAGGTGCCGTCCCCTCTTGAGCGATAGAGAGCGTTCTCACCCCAGCAACTGACGAACACATCCTCGAAGCCGTCACCATCGACGTCAGCCACGGCGCAGCCGAAACTCCAACGCTTGAGGTCGATGCCGCTCGTGGCACTGCGATCCGCGAATTGAAGCCCGCCCAAATTCTCGAAGTAGCGCGCTCCGGGCCCTCGGTTGGGATCGTCCAGAGTGGCACCGTTGGGGACGAACACGTCCAGGTCTCCATCCCCGTCCCCATCGATCAGGGCCACGGCACCGCCCTTGACCTCAAGTAGCTGGCTCGAGGGGCTGTAGCCTGACGTCAGGTGCATGGTAAGACCCGCCTCCTGGGTGTGGTCGCTCATAGGAAAACGACCCGGATCCGAACAGCCCGAGGCAAGGCACAAGCCGACCAAGGCTCCCAACTGTCTGCGTGCAATACTCATGCTGTGTCCGGCCCGCGCCGCATGAAGTAGACCAGAGCGAGTAGCAGCGACAGCGCACCCCCGATACTCATAAGGTAGGTGAGTTGCTTGAAGAACTCGAGGCGCGAGATGTCGGAGGCGAAGAAGTCCTTGTACAGCTGCAAACCAACGGAGCCCGTGTAACCCACGGCGTCCGTTAGGTAGATCGCGAACACCGCGGTCCCCGCAAAGCGGGTATAGGCCAGCAGCCGATCGAACAGGACGGACCCGAAGGGTACGTAGGTCAGGTAGGCGCCCAGGCCGATCAAGGTCATCCACGTTATCGAGCTCAACATTTCCCGTTCAAACATCCAGGTCACCGCGCCCATCAGAATCTGGCCCGTGATCATGATCGACAGGGCGAGGATCAGACCCAGCCGGTTGCTACGTACGAGCGAGAGGAGAGAAAGGCAGATCATTACACCGAACGCGATGGGTACTTCTGTCTGAGTAAAGATGCCAGCGCGCTCTCCGAGGCCAAGCTCCCCCAAAATCTCCACGCCATAATTGTCCCTGTAGTCGCGGTAGGCCGTCAGGAAGAAGTACATCCCCGACAAGAGCAGCATCCCGAGGGAGAACTCCCGCAAGAAACCCCAGCGGCTTTGAGAGTCCATCTTAGTGCGGGGTGAGCGCTCCTCTTTGTCCGCTTCACTTGGGAGTGGAAGCTGCGTGAGCATGTAAACGCCCAACAAGAAAGGCAGGAAGAACAAGGCTCCTGTAACGAAGGGCATCCAGTATTCGGTAATCCCCCACGAAGACATCAGGTAACGCCCCACGTCTTTCACCATCCCGCTGGCCATAATGTACGAGCACGACATCCCTGCCAGCATGAACTCGGAGGTACGGCGGCCCTCTAAGTACAGAACAACGATCCCCCAGACCATACCCAGGGGAAGGCCGTTGGCGAAAATGGCGAACACCTTCAGGTTGCCCGGCAAGACAGCAAAAAGCAGGAGGGACAACCAGGCTGCAAAAATCAGCCCCACCAGGAGCCGGGCCCGACCGCGCACACCCGTTTCCGAGCAGAACTTCATCCCCGCGAACTTGGAGATTGTGTAGCCGACGACCTGCGCGATCACATAGGCACTCTTGACGTCCAGCGCCGTGCCCATGAATTTCAGCTCTTCGTAGGTCCCCGCAGCAAAGGGCTTGCGGAAGGCGTACATACAGAAGTACGTGGTGAAGCTCGCGACGATGGCGTAGACACCCATGACTCCGGGGCTAGAACGCTCCAGAACTCCGCGTATCCCCCCGGGGGAAGGGATAGGGGGAATGTCTGGTTGGTTATTCATGGGGCATCCAGTCTAGACTCGGCCTCGGGCACAGATCCACGATCCCCTCCCAGCACCTGAACATGACCCTCCAAGTCCGCTCTCCCTACGACGATACCCTGCTAGCCGAGTTGGATCCGGACACCGGCGGGGGTCTGGAGGAGAAAATGGAGCGTGCACGTGCTGCCCAAGCCGACTGGCGCAGGGTACCCGTGGCGCAGCGAGTGGCCCAGGTGTCCCTCGCCATGGAGTGGTTCCGCGAGCACACCGACGAAGTGGCACGGGATGTGACTCTCCAGATGGGCAAGCCCCTTGCCCAGTCCTTGGGGGAGGTCGCTGGGGTCCTGGAACGCGCTCAATTCGCCTTGGAAGTCGCCCCAGCGGCACTGGCATCCGAGATCCTGCCCGCCAAGGACGGTTTTCGTCGGCGCATCGAGCACGCGCCCTTGGGGCTGGTGCTCGACATCGCCGCCTGGAACTACCCCCTGCTAATCCCCACAAACGTGATCTTCCCCGCACTCCTCGCCGGGAATGCCGTGCTACTAAAACACAGCGCCCGTACGCCCCTGTGCGGCCAACACTTCGAGCGCGCGTTCGCGGCAGCGGGCATGGAAGGGCTGGTCACGCACCTCGTACTCGACCACTCCAGCACTACCGCCCTGATGGGCGATGCACGGGTCGGGCACGTGGCCTTCACCGGATCGGTGGACGCGGGCCGCCGCATCCATCGCGCGGTGGCCGAGCGCTTTATCGACGTGGGCCTGGAGCTCGGCGGAAACGATCCGGCCTACGTAGCTGCCGACGCCGATCTGGAAGCCACGGTAGCGGGCGTCGTGGACGGAGCCTGCTACAACGCAGGCCAGTCCTGCTGCGCCGTTGAACGCGTGTACGTACACGCCGACGTGTACGACGAGTTCATGGACCGCGCGCGTGTGTTGATGGAGGCCTACCGCATGGGCAACCCCCTCGACCCCGCGACAACCCTGGGACCTCTGGCCGATGCGAGCAGCCTCGAGGGCGTCACCCGCCAGGTCGAAGATGCCCGCGGACGAGGTGCCAGCGTGGTCACCGGAGGCAACACATCGGGGGGCCGCTTCTTCGAAGCCACGCTCCTGGCCGGTTGCTCCAACGATTGCGAGGTCATGCAGGAAGAGAGCTTTGCGCCCCTCCTCCCCGTCTTACGGGTGGAGTCCGATGACGAAGCACTCACGCACGTGAACGACACCCGCTTCGGTCTGACAGCCTCCATCTGGACAGCGGATCCCGAACGCGCCGAGTGGTTCGCCGCAGGGCACGAAGCAGGCACCATCTTCCAGAACCGCTGCGACTATCTGGACCCGGCCCTGCCCTGGACGGGCGTGCGCGACAGCGGCAAGGGTTCGACGCTCTCACATCACGGCTTCCACCACCTGACCCGGCGCAAGGCGATCCACTTCCGCGACGCCCCGGGCTGAGGAGCTACTCGGGCGTCACGTAAGCGCCGGTGATCCCGCCGTCCACCACGAAGTCCGCACCGTTGACGTAGGAGGACTCCGAGCTGGCCAGGAACAACGCCGCTTGGGCCATCTCGCTAGCCTCGCCAAAGCGCCCCATGGGGATGTGCACCAACCGTCGTTGGCGCTTCTCTTCGGTGTCCAGATAGTCCATCAGGAGCTTGGTCCGCAATGGGCCGGGGCAGAGAGCGTTGACCCGAATGTTCTCGCGCGCGTGGATCGTGGCCAACTCGCGGGTCATGGCGAGAACGCCCCCCTTGCTCGCGGTGTAAGCGATCTGCGCCGTTGCGGCTCCCATGAGAGCCACGAAGGAAGCCGTGTTGATGACCGAACCACCACCTGCCCGACGCAGGGCCGGAATGCCGTGCCGACAACCTAGGAACACGCCCTTCAGATTGACATCTATGGTGCGTTGCCAAACCTCATCACTGGTCACCTGGCTGTCTCCGTCGTTGCCATCCATGATCCCCGCGTTGTTGAACAGCACAGTCAGCTTGCCGAAGGCTGACTCGCAAGCTTCGACCATGCCTGCACAGTCCTCATCACTTGAAACGTCTGCGTGAACAAAACGTGCCTGACCACCAGCCACTTCGATGGCGGCTACCGTGTCCTGCCCAGCCCCATCCACCACATCCACGACCATCACGGACGCTCCCTCGGAAGCAAACAACAGAGCCGACTCGCGGCCGATGCCGCTCCCGCCGCCAGTGATCAGAGCTACCTGGTTTTCGAGTCGCATAAGAGCTGCCTGGGTTCAGGGTTGGGCGCGGGCCACGAGGTCATTGAAGAGCCCCTGCTGGATAGGGTCTTCCGCCGCGGAGAGTTCGGGATGCCACTGGACGGCAACAAGTTCGGGATGAGAGGGATGTTCCAGAGCCTCGATGGTGCCATCCGGAGCGCGCGCCACGACCACCAATTGCGAACCTAGCGTATCCACGGCCTGATGATGCCAGGAGATGGCGTCGCAACGGGCGCAGCCAAGGCTGCGAGCCAGACGCGAATCGGGTTCGAGGTTGATCGGGTGGGACACGGGCTCGCGCGGGGGCAGGCGGTGGAGCACCTCCTCCCCCACCCTGTCTGGTAAATGTTCGATCAGGGTCCCACCGAGGGAGACGTTCAATAGCTGGAGTCCACGGCAGATCCAGAGGCTTGGCAGGTGTCGCTCCAAGACGGCCACGGCCAGGGCAAGCTCGGTGCGGTCGCGCTCCAGATCCACGCTGTAGTTCTCGGCCGTTCCGGTCCCCCCCCAGATCTCGGGGGCCAGGTCGCCACCACCGGTCAGGACAATTCCATCCAAGTCCTCGAGCCACCTCGCCGGATCGGGCTCACCGGGTGGAAGCAGGACCACCCGTCCCCCGGCGGCCCGCACACAGGTCACATATTCGGCGGGCAGGGTCAGGCGCCCCTCGGGGTCACGGCCATAGGTGGTGATCCCGATACGCACGGTGCTCAGATCTGCTCGAAATAGCGACGCCGTTCCCAGTCCGTCACTGCGGCGTCGTAAGCCTTCTGCTCGTTGCGCAGGAAGTGGGAGTAGTGCTCCACCATGGCGTCACCGAAGGCCGCCCGTGTGAAGTCGCTTGACTCGAAGCGCTCTACGGCCTGTTCAAGACGCACAGGCAGGGCAACCTGATTCGCTGCCTTGTAGACATCCCCGCGGAACATGGGCTCGGGCTCCGTCTTCTGGGCGATCCCATCCAGGCCTGCGGCCATGGCGGCAGCGAAGACCAGGTAGGGATTGCAGTCTGCACCGGGGATGCGGCACTCGATGCGCAGGGACGGGCCGCTGCCCACTACGCGGAAACCGGCAGTGCGATTGTCGTAGCTCCACGCTGCACTCGTGGGCGCCCATGAGCCCGATTGGAAACGCTTGTAGGAATTGACCGTGGGCGCATAGAGGGCCATCAATTCAGGAAGATGCCCCATCCAGCCGCCTAAAAACCAGCGGAACTCGTCGCTGCAACGGATACCCTCAAGGTCGCCTTCACCGACAAAGGCATTCTGACCATCGCGCCATAGAGATAGGTGCACGTGACAGCTGGAGCCCGCCCCATCGGCATGGGGCTTGGCCATGAAGGTCAGGCTCTGGCCCAGCTGGTCAGCCAGTTCTTTTGCGCACTGCTTGTACACCACATGGCGATCCGCCATGGCCAGTAGCTCACAGTGCCGGACATTGAGCTCGTGCTGGCCGAGGCCCCACTCGCCCTTGCTGTTCTCAACGGGTACACCCGAAGCGGCGAGGTGACGGCGCATGGCGCCGATCAGGTGTTCGTCCCGACTGGCGTTCAACAGATTGTAATCCTGGATCACCGAGCTGCTCGGAGTAAGGCCGTGCCAGTTGGCTTTGGTGGCCTCCCGGTAGCTGTCCTCGTAGACGAAGAACTCCAGCTCAGAGGCACCTGAAGTTTGCAGCCCCATGGTTGCGGCGCGAGCCAGTTGAGTCTTCAACACCGAACGTGGCGCTACAGACACCAGCTCCTTGCCCTCCCCGGCCACGACGTCGCATAGCACCAGAGCCGTGGAGTCGCGCCAACTGAGCACGCGTAGGCTCCCGAGGTCGGGTGCGAGTTGCAGATCCCCGTAGCCCTTCTCCCAGTTGGCGAAATCAAACCCGGGAATGGGCTCCATCTCCATGTCCACCGTCAGGAGATAGTCGCAGGCGTGGGCCTCGCCTCCCCCCACCTCCTCGAGGAAGAACCCCGCATCGTAAGTTTTGCCCATTAGGCGCCCGTAGTGGTCGGTGAAGGCCACATCGACGGTGTCAATCGTCCCCTCCACCACGCACCGGCGCAGGTCGTCCAAGCTCAGCATGCCTATTTCGTGACTCATGGGAGCAGTTCCTGTTGGGTAGCATACCCCGCCAAGTAACTCCTCGGCGGACCAGTAGCATGGACTATAAGGCACGCAAGAGCGAAACACCGTCAATCCGGTCCCAACGTTAGACTGGAATTCCTCAAAACCACCGAACCCCAGCGCCCCCCCCAGATCCGGATCATGTCCAGCCCGTTCCTAGACGACCGCCGCCGCGCCCACCACTTCCTGAATCGGTTCTCGCTTGGGCCCACGCCGGCCCTGCTGAATGAGGTCACGGAGATCGGGCCGGAGAAGTGGCTAGGCAAGCAACTGGAAGGACGCGCCCTGCCAGACCGGCGCCTGACCCGCAAGCTGGTCAAGCTAGGGTCTTACGCTTTGACCAACCGGGAAGTCATGGACGAATATGTCCTGCCCACCCCGGACAATCTGAGCCAGGAGGAACGCAGGCGAAGGCAACAGCTGCGCAACGTTCCCGCCAGAGAGCTGCGCGATACCGTTTTATTGCAGGCGGTCTATGGCGAGGATCAGGTCAAAGAGGTGGCATGCGATTTCTTCCGCAACCACTTCACGGTGGCGACTGACGTAGGGCGCGTACGCTACTACGCCACTGAGTACGAGCGGGAGGTGATCCGCAATCGGGTCTTCGGTTCGTTCGGCGACATGCTCTCGGCCAGCGCCAAGCACCCGGCCATGCTCGACTATCTCGACAACGCCGTCTCCCGTCGCCCACCCACCAAGGCGGAACTCAAGCAGGTTGAGCTGCGGGTACGGCAACAGACACGCTCGAAGGAACAAGCTGAGCAGGCGAGCGACATCGCCGCACAGCGCGGCCTGAATGAGAACTACGCCCGCGAGCTACTCGAGCTCCACACCCTGGGAGTGGACAACTACTACACCCAGGCCGATGTGGAGTCTGTTGCGCGCATCCTAACGGGCTGGACCATTGAGAATGATAGCGCGAAGCCTCTTGGGTTCCGCTTCAGTGACAACATGCACGCTAGTGGAAACAAGAAGGTCCTGCGCAAGACCATCAAGGAGAACTCCAAGCAGCCCCTCATGGAGGGTGAGGAACTCCTGGACATACTGGTCAAGCACAAGGGCACATCCGAATTCATCGCCTGGAAGCTCTGCCGACATCTGGTAAATGACTCGCCTGACGAGAAGATGGTGGCGCGCGTTGCGGGAGTATTCCGCAAGTCCAAAGGGGATCTCCGAAAGGTCTACCTAGCCATTGCCACGGACGAGGAGTTCTACGCCCCGCGCAACATCCGGGCGAAGTTCAAACGGCCGTTTGAGTTCGTGGTCAGCGCTCTGCGGGCTACCGACGCAGAGATCGACGACTGCTCGCGAATCCATGCGGCTCTCGGGGCCATGAACGAGCAGCTCTACCTATGCAAGGATCCGACAGGCTACTACGACCAGGCCGAGGCATGGCTGGATCCCGGCGCCTTTGCCGTGCGGTGGAAGTTCTCCAGAGATCTACTGCAGGGCAAGATAGACGGGGTCCGGGTATCGCCCGCAATCTACGACGAGCTCAAGGACTCCGAGCCCACCACCTGGAACGGCCTGTTACTCGAGCGCTTCCTACCCTCGGGCGCCGCAGGCGAAACCCGCTCCGCTCTAGGCAAGACCCTGCGCGAGTACATTGAGCTCGGCTACAACAGCCACGTGGAAGAGCTCGCCCCCGCCCTGATCAGCATCATCCTCGGATCCCCCGATTTTCAAAAGCAGTAACGCGCGTCATCTCTCTTAGCACAGCCCATGACACATCACTCCATTAGTCGCCGACGCCTACTTCAAACTACGGGTGTCAGCCTCGCGAGCCTGCCCCTTGCGTCGTTGAACTCGGCCAGCGCCGCCTGCCTGGGTCGTAGCGGCGAAGACAAGCCCCTGCCCGCCCTGGTCACGATCTTCCTGCGCGGAGGCGCCGACGCCATGAACATCGTGGTGCCCTACGGCACCAAGCGCTACTACGACATCCGGCCCACCCTGGCTATCCCGCCGCCCGACAGCGAGGGCGGCGCGCTCAAGTTGGATAAGAAGTTCGGTTTGCACCCAGCGCTGGCGGACCTGATGCCATTCTGGGAGGCGGAACAGCTTGCGCCCATTGTCTGCGTCGGCTCGCCACATTCCACACGCAGCCACTTTGACGCGCAGGATTTCATGGAACGCGCAGCCCCGGGCCTACGGACGGTGCACGATGGCTGGTTGAATCGCTATCTCGCCCTCTCGCACGATACGCGCAAGCCACGGCGCGGTGAGGCTGAGAAGGCCAACATCCTTCGTGCGATGGCTATGCAAGGGCTGCTACCCCGCGCACTGCGTGGCCCCCACGCGGTGCTGGCCGTGCCCTCAAGGCGCGTGCTCAACGACGACGCGACCCTGGCCATGTTTGGCCCGCTCTACGGCAACATGGCCGATGACGGCATGGGCGCAGCGGTCTCAACTGCGGAGACGAAGGGTGGAATTGTGTACGAGACGGGCCGCAACACCATGGCCACCATGAAGCGCTTCAGGGCTATCGTCGACGACTCCAAGAATTCGGGCAAGGTGCGCTACCCGGGCGGATCCCTCAGCGACAAGCTCAAGGATGTAGCTCGCGTGGTTCGCGCCGATGAGGGATTCGAAATCGCAGCCTTGGACATCGGTGGGTGGGACACGCATTCCAACCAGGGCGGCAGCGAGGGCAACATGGCTAACCGACTGGCAAGTCTGGGCGGCTCCCTGGCAGCCTTCATGACCGATCTGGGCCCGCACCTTGAGAACACAACGGTCATGGTCATGAGCGAGTTCGGTCGGACCTGCCGCGAGAACGGCAACTACGGAACAGATCATGGCCACGGAGGCATGATGCTCGTCATGGGCGGCGGCGTGGAAGGAGGCAAGGTCCTTGGGAAATGGAACGGCTTGGAGGATGACGACCTCTACCAAGCACGCGACCTGAACGTCACCACAGACTTCAGGGACGTCTTCTCTGAAGTGCTGCGCAAGCACATGAACTTCGACGCGCCGCGCGACTTCTTCCCCGGCTACAAGCCCGACAAAATCAAGGGGCTGATGTCCTAGCGCCCTTCGGGGAAATCCGAGAAGCCAGAGGGTCCATTCGAACCATGCTGCATACCGTACGCGCCTTAGGACTGTGGATGGCGGCATCGGCCTGCCTGCCCGTGGCTGCGGCGCAGGCTCCGGTACAAGACTCCCGTTGGGAAGCCCCCAAGGTATCGATTCTCGCGGAGGGCACCGAGGCCGAGACGCCCTGCTGGATTCTCACCGCAGTAGAAACGGGCCCCACGGTCATGATCGTGGGAGGCATGCACGGCAACGAACCCTCGGGTGCAGCGGCCGCTGAGCAAATCACTTCCTGGTCCATCGGTCGCGGCCAACTGGTCATCGTTCCACGCGCGAACGTGCTTGCCCTTGGAGCGGAACAACGTCGCACACCAGGCAAACGGGGAGATGAAGGAGACCTAAACCGTCATTTCCCCAAGGAGAGTGAGCCCTCCGCGGGCATCGCCACAGCGCTTTGGGGCCTGGTTGAAACCCACGAACCCGACTGGGTAGTCGACCTGCACGAAGGCTTTGACTTCCACCGCACCAATCCCAAGAGCGTCGGAAGCAGCATTATCCACTGCGCCGACGAACGCGCTGAAGAGCTGGCGCTGAAGTTGATCGCAGCAGTCAATGCAACCATCGATAAACCAGAGCAACGCTTCGATCGCCTGCGTACTCCAGTCGCCGGGAGCCTGGCCCGAGCAGCCTGGGAGAAGAAGGGCGTACGCTCGATGATCATCGAGACGACAACCAAGTCGCACGTTCTTTCCCACCGTGTTCGTCAACACCGACTGCTGGTGCACACCCTTCTGAAGGAACTGGGGATGCAACCCAGCCCGGCCACCACCGTCATTGGCCCTGGGATTGCGCCCGACCAAATACGGGTTGGGATCTTTGACGGGTCGGGGACGGGCAAGGGTGCGGCGAGCACGATGCGCAGCGTCCTGGAGGGACGGGCAGGATGCATGGTTCGTCAAATTGGCGGCCAAGACATCCGCGCAGGAGTCCTGTCCCAGTTCGACATCGTGGTGCACCCCGGCGGCTCGGGGAGCGCGCAAGCGAAAGCCCTGGGAGAGGAAGGCCGGGCTCAGGAGGTGGCTTTCGTACGCGCCGGCGGTGGCTACCTTGGCATCTGCGCCGGGGCCTACCTGGCCTCTTGCAACTACGACTGGTCCCTAGGGGTACTGGACGCGAAGGTTATCGATCGTAAGCACTGGCGCCGCGGAGTCGGCCCCGTGGACGTGGAGTGGACGCCCCTGGGCAAGCGCACGATTGCAGGGGGTAGCTCGGCCCAAAGCACCCCGCTATTTGAGATCCAATACGCCAACGGGCCCATATTCCTACCCGGGGAACTGGACGGGGTGCCGGACTTTCAGGCTCTGCTCGTCTACCGCGGAGAGCTGGCCGAGAATGGAGCGCCCAGTGGCATCATGCCCGACACAGCGGCTGCGATACGATCGTCGTTCGGACAAGGTAGAGCTGTGGCCTTCAGCCCCCATCCGGAGAAGACCGACGGACTACACGCCCTTCTGCACAATTCCCTTATCTGGCTGGCAGGCGACAGCCAGTAGAGGCTATCGGGAGACCCCGTTGCCAGGCCACGAGCGGGCTTGAGATGGAGCGGAACCGATTGGTTCCCCCGCTCGTCCCAGGGTTCTGGCATCCTGCGTCCGTCGTCCGAGGACCCCCCTAGGCTCCCTCCTCCCCCCTCCCTAGTTCAGCCAATCACACCATGCGATTCAGCATCAGCAAGCACACCTTCACACCCCTCGCTCTGATCGGCGCACTCTGCGGTTCAGGTTTTGCGCAGGAAGCTCCGCCTCCGTCGATCCCCGTCAGCTACTCGTACGACACGGGTTGGGTGGAGAACCGCTCTTCCAAGCGCATCGTCACCATCTCCTTCACGGTCTACCAGCCCCAGTCCGAGTGGATGAGGCTCTACTTCCAGGACATACACCTGGGACGCAACCCTCAGACGCCGGGCCAAGGCTCCATCCTGCGCATGACGGCCTTCAAGGACGGCGCGGTGCAGGAGATGAACGCCACGCACGTGGATCAGTGGCAGAATTCCAGCGCGTACTTCAACGGGGAATCCGTGCAGGTCGAGGTGTTGGCTGATCCTGGATCGCGCTCGCGACTGGTGATGCGCGCCCTCGACATGGGTCTCGCCCCAGCCGACGACCCGTCTCAGTGCGGTTCGACGGACGACCGGACGCCCTCTTCGGACCCGCGCGCTGCACGCTTACTTCCCATCGGCTGCACAGGCTGGATGATCAACGACTGCGCACACTGTTTCTTGACGGCTGGGCACTGCACCTCCGGCGTTTCCGTAGCGCAGTTCAACGTACCCAACTCCAACTCCGGCGGCGGTCTCAATAACCCTCCGCCGCAGGACCAGTACGCGGTGGATTCTTCCTCCATTCAAAGTAACGGCGGCCAGGGCGTCGGCAATGACTGGGGTTACTTCGGAACTTATCCCAATAGCACCACAGGCTTGACCGCCTACCAGGCACAGGGCTCAGCGTTCAACCTCGTCAACCCGCCGGGCACGAGCAACAACACGATCCGCATTACGGGCTACGGCGTGGACGGCGGTGTTCGCAACCAAACTCAACAGACCCACGTGGGCCCCTTTGTGAACTCCAGTGGCACGACCGTGGGCTACGTGACGGACACCCAGGGGGGCAACTCCGGCTCTCCTGTGATCTGGGAACAGAGCGGCGACGCTGTTGGCATTCACACCCATGGCGGCTGCAGCAGTACGGGAGGCAACAACTGGGGAACGGGCGCCAACCATAACGCACTACTGAACGCCATCTCCTCGCCCAAAGGTGTTTGCGCCTCGGGGAATGCCATCTTCTCCGATGGATTTGAAAGTGGCGACTACCTCACCGGCAGTTGGGTCGTGCAAAACAAGAAAGCCAAGATCCGCAAGGGCGCTAGTAAGACGGGCAACTGGGGCGCGAGGCTGAAGCGCAAGACCTGGGCCGAGCGGGCCGTAGATACGACAGGCCTCTCCAACATCGCGGTCAGCTACTGGCGCAAGACAAAGAACCTGATCGCGGGTGAACGCATGAGGGTTCAATGGTGGAGCGGATCGAATTGGTCCACCTTGGAAGACGCAACAAATACGAGTTGGGGCCAGGCCACCTTCGCGTTGCCTTCAAGCGCTGACAACAACCCCAACTTCAGGATCCGCTTCCGCACGAACTCCGCCCAGAAGAAGGGCTGGGGGGACGTGGACGACGTAACTGTGGCCTCTTGTAACTGATCGGCCTCCTGGTAATTCTCGACCCCACGCCTAGCGCAGGGTGGGTAGGATGATCACCCACGCCCGGTCGCTCCCCCGCGGGTCGGCCGGGCTCTCTTGTGTCCACCGCGCTAGCCGGACGCGAACGCGTCCGCTCTCCACGAGGATTCTGCCCCATGCTTCTGCACTCAACCCGTCACAGTTTCCTACCCGCCCTGGCCTTGCTGGCCACTCTGGGTGGTTGTGCCCAAGAGCCTGAAACCGAAGCTGAGTTGCTCGCAAGGGCCAAGGCCATCCATGATCGGGTCATCACCCTCGATACACACAAAGATATTTCTTCAGACTTGGCCTCCGAGGAGGTCCCCAGCGATCCCAGCGAGCGGGAGCGTTTCCTCCAACGCAACGACCCCACACTTGAAGGCCCCAACCAGGTGGACTTCCCCAAAATGCGGGCTGGGGGATTAGACGTGGCTTTCTTCATCGTCTATGTGGGTCAGGGCCCGCTCAATGAAGAGGGTTTTGCACGTGCCGCCCAGCAGGCACAAGACAAGTTTGATGCCATCCATCGCATGGCCCGGCGCTTCCCCGAACACATCGGCCTGGCACGGACGCCGGACGATGTGGTGCGTCTCCATGCGGAAGGCAAGCTGGTGGCTTGCATCGGGATCGAGAACGGATTCGCTATGGGCACGGACCTCTCGCGAATTGCTGAATTCCATTCCATGGGCGCGCGCTACATGAGTCTGGCCCACAACGGTCACAGCCAGCTCGGCGATTCCCACACTCCCGCTGAGCCGCTTCATGGTGGTCTCACGGACCTGGGCCGCAGCGCCATCGCGGAGCTCAACCGCCACGGCATCATGGTAGACGTCTCGCACTCCTCCAAGGCCACCATGATGGAAGCCGTGGCAGCCTCCAAGGCTCCCGTAATCGCGTCCCACTCTTCCGTGGATGGCATCTTCCCCCACGGCCGCAATTTAGACGATGAACAGCTGCGAGCGCTGGCCGCTAAAGGCGGCGTCATTCAAACCGTGGCGTTCAAGAGCTACGTCAAGGGGGACGATGAAAGGCGCGCTGCCATCGCCGCACTGCGCGAGGAGCTCGATCATCCCCGCCGGCGAGGTGGTGAATCCATCTCGGATTCCCCCGAGGCCGTCGAGAAACGCCGCCTCTTCAAGGAGGGCGTAGCTGCCATAGAGAAGGCACACCCCCCCGCCAATGTCTCAGACTTCGCTGATCACATCGACCACGCCGTGGGAGTCATCGGAATCGATCACGTCGCCATCAGTTCGGACTTCGATGGCGGCGGCGGCGTCACCGGCTGGAATTCTGCAGCCGAGACGTTGAACGTAACGCTGGAGCTCGTACGACGCGGCTACAGTGAAGAGGAGATCGGCAAACTCTGGTCGGGGAACACACTTCGACTGTGGCGCGACGTCGAGGCTGTCAGTCAACGATTGAAGAACGACTAGAGACTCGCACGGGCAAGGGCTCCAAGTGAGGCCTAGAGGCGCCGGCCTTGGTACCAACAGGATCCTCAACCTTGTAAGCCCGGACAAAGGCAGGATGGACTCATTGAGGCCTCTGACCGGCCAACATCCCGCGCAGGGAAGGTCTGACCCACAAGAGCAGTCGTTTCCATCACCCTTCCGGTGCTATGATCCCCGCATGGCCCCCCCGCCGGCTGACCCTTCCCCCGATCTGCATCCAGGCAATCGCAGCCTGACCCGAGCCTGCCTGGTAGCCATGGTGCTCGGCTGCTACTTCTCGGTGGCGGCCATGCACATCCTTCTGGGCTTGGCGTTCGTCAGCTGGGTCTCCAGTTCCATGCCAGCCCTGCGCCATCCCCTGCGCACGCCCCTCATGTGGCCCATGGCAGGATTCGTCCTGATCGCGGCCCTCTCGGCGACCCTTGCCTGGAATCCCACTAGCACCAAGGAAGCTTTCAGCTTCGCCACACCGTTGCTCGTTTACGTCATGACGCGCGACGTCATGGCCGGACCGAGCTTGGTAAACCGCTCGATCCAGTACGTGATCTGGGGGGGCGTCCTGGCTGCCGGTTTGGGCCTGGCCCAAGCCGCCTTCCAAGACCAGGGGTTGTGGATCTCCGGCAGCCTGAGCCGCTACGGCACTTTCTCCGGCGTGCTGCTTATGGCCCTGATGCTAATCCTGTCGCGGGTCCTATTCGGAGCCAGCACGCGCGAGCGCATACCATTGCTCCTGGGCCTCGGGATCATCTTGTGGGCACTGGTCATGACCGAAACTCGCGGAGTGTGGGTCGGCCTCGTCGCAGGCTGCGCGACTCTGCTGGCCCTCTGGAAGCCACGTGCCCTGGTGGCGTTGCCCATTGTGTTGATTGGCGCTTACTTCACGGCACCAAACGCCGTTCAAGAAAACCTTCACTCCATAGTGGACGGATCGGATCCTGTCGCCAGTGAGCGCCTGACCGAATTGGAACATGGGATAGAGATCATCTTCGACAACCCCGTCTTGGGTGTTGGTCCGCGCATGGGTCGCGAAGTTTATAACGACTATCGCACACCCGAAGAGGCCGCCATCGAGGGTCCCATACCAAGATACCTGCACAACAACGCCATTCAGATCGGGGTGGATCTGGGCCTCCTGGGCCTGGGCCTTTGGCTCGCAATCTGGATCAGCTGGTTTGTCCGTGTGCTTCGCTCCTATGCGCGCGTGGATGAGAAGGATCATGCCACCCGCGCGGTCATCGCAGGCTCTCTAGGCGCCATGGTCGCGTTCCAGGTCATGGGCTTGTTCGAGTACAACATGGGCGATTCAGAAGTGGCCTTTCTGGGCCTGTTCGTCTTCGCACTTCCGCTCGCGATCGAGGCCTACTCGGGGGACTAGGGCAACCCGTAGCCGTTAGCGAAGTAAGGCCCTCGAATTATGAAACGGCCTACCTCCCCCGCTACCCTGCATCCCATGCCCTGGACCGTGTACGTACTTGTGTCCGAGTCCCAGGGAGCCACCTACGTTGGCATCAGTACGGACGTTGAGCGCCGACTTCAGCAGCACAATGGCGAAGCTCCCGGTGGGGCACGCTCGACAACCCGGGGCAGGCCGTGGGAGTTGGGAGTCACCTTCGGGCCCTATCCCGATCGGGGACGAGCCCAGGCTGTGGAATATCAGGTCAAACAGAAGCGCGGGAGGCAGAGGCTAGACTGGGTAGAAGGCGGAGAACCGTGACCCAGACCCCGGGCTGGAGTCCCCTATCGGGATTCTTACACTCCGCGGAAGGGTCCACCCGAAAACTCCTGCACAGGCCCCTGCAGCGTTCTAGACTGGAACGGCCCCGCTCCCCTCTGAGATCCTGCTTTGCCGCCCACACAACCCACACGGCGCGAAATCCTACGCGCTGGCGGGAGTTCCCTTCTCGGACTCTCCCTAGCTGACGCCCTACGAGCCCAAGCCTGGTCCGCGCCACTGAACGGCGGACCCGGTTGGGGCCGCGCCAAGGGCGTCATTCTGATCTTCCTTCAGGGCGGGCCCAGCCACCTGGACTTGTGGGATCCGAAGGACGACGTACCCGACTCCGTACGTAGTCCCTTCAAGACAATCTCCTCGAAGGTGCCCGGGATGGAGGTCACCGAGCTGTTACCTCGCGTGGCAGAGATCACCGACCGGCTGACGTTCATCCGCACGATGAGCTACTCGCCCATCGGCCTGTTCAACCACACGGCGGCCCACTACCAGATGCTCACGGGCTATACCGCCGACAAGGTCAGCCCCTCGGGACAGTTGGAACCCCCTTCCCCCAAGGACTTCCCCAATCTGGGGTCCAACATCGCTCGCATGAAACCGCCCGAGAAGGCCATGCTGCCCTTCGTGATGATGCCGCGGCCTCTGCAGGAGTCGAACGTGATCGGGAAGGCCGGCAACGCAGGATTCCTAGGCCGCGCTCACGATCCGTACACCCTCTACCCGTCGGGAGATGACTTAGACGAGACCAAGATGGACCGCATTCAGGCTGCGGCCCTGAGCCTCCGCCCCGAGCTCTCTGCCAAGCGCCTCGGTCGGCGTGCGGACCTGCGCAACCAGATCAGCGCTGCGTCTCCGCATCTTCAGAAGGCCATCGAAGACATGAGCCTCGACGAGTATTTCGAGCAAGCCCTGGGGTTAATCCTCTCCGGCCGAGCCCAAGATGCATTCGATCTCAGCAAGGAACCCGATGCTCTGCGAGACCGGTACGGCCGCACGACCTTTGGGCAGTCCTGCCTGATGGCACGCCGCTTCATCGAAGCCGGCACGCGCTTCGTGCAGGTCAACTGGCCCAAGGTTGCCAACTCCGATCGCCACTCATGGGACGTGCACGTGGACCTGAACAAGCGCATGAAGGAGGACGCCGCCCCACGCTTTGATCCTGGCTTTGCCACGCTGATCGAAGACATGGATGATCGCGGGCTGCTGGAAGACAATCTGGTGGTCGCCGTGGGCGAGTTCGGCCGCAGCCCCAAGAAGGGCCTGTCCACTTCGGGCAATGCCAACGACCCCGATGGCCGCGACCACTGGCCCTACTGCTTCACCGCTGCGGTGGCCGGAGCGGGGATCAAGCGGGGCCACGTACACGGAGAGTCGGACGCCACGGGCTCGGCACCCCTGCGTGATCCTGTGCACCCCACGGATCTGTTGGCCACGATCTACCACGCCCTGGGTATCGACCCACACACGATGGTCTTGAACCATCTCCTTCAGCCCCGGGAGCTCGTGACCGGCGAACCCGTCACCGATCTCTTCGTGCGATGAAGTGGGCGCTATTGGTGTTGGGGCTCGCATGGCCCGCGTTCTTGCACGCCCAAGACGCGGAACAGGAGAAGGTCAGCTTCGCGCGTGAAGTCGTGCCCCTTCTCCGAGCACGCTGTCATGGCTGCCACCAGCCCGCCAAGGCCAAAGGGAAATTAGACCTAACACGCTACGACACTCTTATGGGAGGCGAAGACCCCGTGGTCGTTCCCGGCAAGCCCGAAGAGAGCCTACTTCTCGAGTTAGTCATGCCCTTTGACGATGAGGCGCCGGAGATGCCCGAGGACGCCGACCCGTTGTCGGCCGAAGAAGTCGACGTCCTTCGTCGCTGGATCGCAGAAGGTGCGGTGGATGACTCAACCGCCAAGCCCGGTCCTTTGGTCGATGCCAAGCACCCACCCGTCTACCCCTGCCTACCCGTGGTGACGAGCTTGGCCTACTCTCCAGACGGATCCATGCTAGCCGTGACGGGCTGGCACGAAGTCTTCTTGTATCCCGTTCAGGACCAGGTTGGCCCACCCCTCGCACGCCTCGTAGGTCTGTCTCCACGAATCGAATCTCTTTGCTTCTCGCCCGACGGAACACGCCTTGCCGTGGGCTGCGGAACGCCGGGGATGGAGGGTGAACTGCAACTGTGGAACGTAAAGGACAAGCGGCTGACCCTTTCTATCCGGGCCACCTTCGACACGCTCCGCGGCCTGAGCTGGTCTCCAGATGGATCGCGTATCGCTTTTGGATGCGCGGACCGCAGCCTGCGTGTCGTGGAAGCCAAGACCGGCAAGCAGGTGCTCTACCAAGCCACCCACGAGGACTGGGTCCTCGGCACGGCCTGGTCCATGGAGGGCAAATTCCTCGTTTCCGTCAGCCGCGACAGGTCCCTGAAGTTGGTGGAGGTCGAGACGGAGCAATTCATCGACAACATCACGAGCATCACTCCGGGCGCGGTGAAAGGGGGACTGATGAGTGTGCGAAGGCACCCTGCTCGAGATGAACTTCTCGTAGGCGGAGCGGACGGTGTACCCAAGGCCTACCGGATGCACCGCGAACAGAAGCGCGTAATCGGCGACGACTACAACCTCCTGCGCACTTTCCCTTCCATGCATGGGCTCATCTACGCCGTCGAGTGGAGCCCGGACGGTTCGCGCGTAGCGGCCGTGAGCGGATTGGGAAAGAAAGGAGAGGTATGTGTCGCCAATGCGGAGGACGGCGCGGAAATCTGGCGCCACGAATTCCCCTTTGGCGTGTACGCACTCAGCCTGGACTCCACGGGCACGCGCCTCGCCCTGGCCGGTGACGATGGGATCGTGAGGGAATACGCCCTCCTAGACGGAACCCTCAAGCGCGAATTCCCAAACGCCCCGGCCGCGGCAATGGCACCGAGCCCACCCACTACTCAGGAGACCACGCAATGAGATCACTCTTGCTCCTCGCCCCCGCGCTCTTGCTCACGCTCTCCATGGCTAGTGAAGATGGCCCGGTTAAGGCCATTCACCACGCCTCTCCTGAGACGGTGCAACTCTCCGGACCCTACGACTCCGTGCAGTTGGTCCTGACGGGAAGCAACGCGGATGGAAACGCGGTGGACTGGACGCGCTCCGCCGAATTGATCTCAGAGCCCCATCTTGTACAGATCGACGATAGACGACACATCCGCCCCCTCGCCGAGGGCCAGGAGGTTCTGGTATTCCGCCAAGGCGAAGTCGATATCGAAGTGTCAGTTGAGGTCACGGGCCTGGACCATTCCCCGCGGGTGAGTTTTGTCCGCGACGTTGCTCCGGCTCTCAGTCGCCTAGGATGCAACGCGGGCACCTGCCATGGTTCCGCCAATGGCCAGAACGGATTCAAGCTCTCCCTACGCGGGTACGACCCGTTGGCAGACCACCTAGCCCTAACGAGCGACCTCGCTGGCCGCCGCGTGGACCGGGTTTCTCCTCACGACAGCCTGTTCCTGACCAAGTCCACTTCCCATGTACCCCATGAGGGCGGCCAGGTACTCGACCCCGAATCGCCTGCTCATCGCCTTTTGCTCTCTTGGATTGAGCAAGGAGCCGCATTGGTGGAGAGCGATCCGCGCCCCATTTCCCTACGGGTTGTCCCCGAGGAAGCCACTATACCCATGCCAGGAATGGGCCAACAATTCGCGGTGCTCGCAACGTTCTCGGATGGCACGTTGCGCGACGTCACAGCACAGGCTTTTCTGGAATCCGGTGACCCGGAAGTGGTGACCATGGACAAGCGCGGCCTCGGCACCGCCTTGCGCCGGGGCGAGTCTCCCATTCTCGTGCGCTATGAGGGCAACTACGCCGCGGCGCGCTTGGTAGTCATGGGCGATCGCAGCGGTTGGTCCTACGAGAAGACTCCTATCTTCAATTGGATTGACACGCTGGTTCACTCAAAGCTACGCACCCTGCGCAGTCAACCAGGCGAATTGTGCACCGATGCCGAATTCCTGCGACGGGTCACCCTCGACCTGACCGGCAAAATCCCCGAAGCCGAGGCTGTGCGCGTGTTCCTGATGGACTCTCGCCCCTCGCAGACCAAACGCCTCGAGGTCATTGATCGCTTTCTCGGTAGCACGGCCTATGTGGATCATTGGACCAATCGTTGGGCCAACCTGATGCAGGTCAATTCGAAGTACGTGGGCCAACAGGGGGCCAACCACTGGAGAGATTGGATCCGGGCGCAAGTGGCGAGCAACACGCCCTACGATCGCTTCGTACACGAGCTTCTTGCAGCCAAAGGCACCACTCGCGACCAGCCCCAGTCAGCATTCTGGAGGGTTCAACGAGAACCCGACCTGGCCATGGAGTCGGTAACTCAGCTCTTTCTGGGCATACGCTTCAACTGCAACAAGTGCCACGATCATCCTTTTGAGCGCTGGACCCAGGACCAGCACTGGCAGTTGGCGTCATTTCTTGCACAGGTCACGCGTGAGTCCGTTCCAGCCAAGGATGGATACGAGCAAGACGAGGCTATCGGCGATGGTCAGGCGGGCGAAGTCACCCACCAACGGACCGGACAAACGGCTGCACTTTCATTCCCATTTGAACACGCTGGCATGGCGAGCGAAGACGCTCCTCGCCGTGAGCGTTTTGCCACCTGGGTAGCGACCAGTGAGAATCTCTACTTCGCACGCAACTACACCAACCGCCTGTGGGCGTACCTGACAGGCACAGGCCTAATTGAACCCATCGACGACATGCGGGCGGGCAATCCGCCTTCCAACCCGGAACTCCTCAAGCGCCTAACCGGCGAGTTTGTGGACAGCGGGTTTGACGTGCGCCACATGCTACGCCTGATCTGCCAGTCACGGACCTATCAGCTCAGCACCCGCACAAACCAGTGGAACGTGGACGACCACAGCAACTACTCCCATGCCAAGGCACGGCGTCTGCCGGCTGAAGTGTTGTTCGATGCGGTCTACCAAGCCACCGGCGCCCAGCCGACATTTGCTGGCCAGCGACCTGGAACACTCGCGGCACAGCTTGTGGACTCCACGACGAAGACGTCTGACGGTTTCTTGGACCTGTTCGGAAGGCCACCGCGTGAGAGCATCTGCGAGTGCGAACGCTCAGACTCAATTTCCCTTGGGCAAGCTCTGAACCTAGTCAACGGGCCGACCATCGGCGTTGCGGTCGAGGCACAAGGCAACGCCATTGAAGCTCTGATCAAGTACGAGCCATCCAATGAAAAGGTGCTGGAGGAACTCTATCTGCGTTTCCTTGGCCGCCTCCCCGGCGAAAATGAGTTGGCCCAGTTGCTGCCCTCTCTGGATCCGATGCGTTGGGCAAACCGCGACGCCCTGCCGCCGGACGCCTTTGCCGCCCTTGCCGCCGGTCAGATCGCCTGGGAGACCAAGCTGCGGCTGCAGCCCTGGGTCCCGCAGGCCCCTGTCTCAACCCAATCCGAAGGTGGAGCCACTGTAGAGGTCGCCGACGACGGCAGCTTCAAGGTGACGGGCGATTCGCCAGACGTAGACCGCACGACCCTGACTCTCGAGGTCGAAGGTACCGGCTTCACCGGCCTGCGACTGGAGGCGCTGCCGCTGGAGGGCCTGGTCGATGGAGGGCCTGGCCGCGCCGACAACGGCAACTTCGTTCTGGGCGAGATCGAAGTCGTGGCCATTCCCAGGTCCAATCCTCTCGCGGCAAGGCGCGTGGTATTGAAGACCGCGACTGCTGACTTCTCGCAAGACGGCTGGCCCGTGGCACACGCCATCGACGGCAATCCCGCCACTGGTTGGGCGGTCATGCCTGAGTTTGGCAAGCGCCATGTGGCCATCTTCGAGGCCGCCGAGGACTTCGGGCAGGAAGGTGGCATCCAGCTGGTGGTCACCCTGGTACAGCAACACGGGTCCCGACATACCCTTGGCTACGGTCGGCTTTCCGTCACCCACGGCCCACGCCCCGTCCGTCATCTGGGCCTGACACAGGCAACCGAGGCCGCCCTGCGCACGGATCCCAACGATCGCAGCGAGGAACAGTTGGATCTCCTGCACCGGGCCTACATGAAGGCCACACCTGCCATGGCAAAGCAGATTCGCCTCGCCTGCGCTCGCGACCTTGCCTGGGCCCTAGCCAACAGCCCCAGCTTCCTGTTCAACCGCTGAACAGGAAACCGAGGCCGTATTGAGGGGGTACTGCGGGCTGAATTCAGTTCGCGAACGTTACCTGCAGCCCGTCCGAGGTGTTACTGCCAGAACCTTGGCCCGGATCACGGAACCAGTATTGGAAGTAGCGGGTATCCCCGGAGACGATGCCTGCCTCCCGCCCTGCCCCGGTAAAGTCCAGGGCAAAGGAGTTGGCGTTACCGACGGCCTTGGATACTGGCCGTAGACGCGAGAGCGATCCGCCAACACACAGCGCCCCATTACCAAAGGGGATGACGAGATCGGGGCTGGAGCCGAAGAAGAACATCCCAAACCGATCGGGACACTGGCTGACGGTGATCACCGTGTCATTGGCCGCAATGCCGCCACTGCCAGCCCAACCGATACGAGCACCATCCGTGAAAGCCGAGTTCGGGAAGACCACGCAATAGGTCTGGAATGTCGCGCCAGGATTGCACGCATTATCCCCTCCGGGAGTATCCGAGCCATCGACCAAAGGATCGTAGTCGCCCATGGTCCAGGCACCGGAACAGACGAACGGGTGAGCAGGCACGTTACTGCCATCCGGTCCAACCTGCACGGCCCAATAAACCAGGTCTCCTCCAGTGGGATCTTCGATCAGAGCGATGCCGGAGACCACTGCAGACCAGGGGGTGGTATCGAGAATGCCATCATCGTCGGTGTCCAGGTCATCGTTTTTCGCTCCCGTGAAGTCCCGGACCAATAGGTGCGTCACGTTGTCTGAGTTCTCGAAGTCGAGAGTCGTGACCAGGTCAGCGGTTCCCATAGTGAAGGTCGACTCGGCCGCAACGAAGTAGCCGCTAGCTCCGATAACGGTTCCAGCCAACGAGGCCACGCCTTCGATCACACCCGATCCGCCGGTGCCATCGCCAATGACGATGTAGCTCAAGTCATTGAGCGACGTTCCCGCAGGTCCCACGAGCTCAAAGTACTCATCGATGTCCGAACCCGGCTGATCGATACGGAGCTCGTTTATGGCGGGATCCTGGGCGAACAGGGGAGATGCGTAGGCGACACACAGAACGGTCAGAGTTAGGCGCTTCATTGAAGTGAAAAATGATCCGGGAGGAGGAGAATGGGCTGATACTCAGCCCTAAAGACTAGGGGTAATGCCCATGGAGACCAATGTAAAATATGATCATGCGGCCTGAAAGGCCTAAGAGTGCGGTCCACGTATACCAATTTGTATTTGGGGCGGAAGTGACAGAATGCAGAATTCACGAGCAGGGACACATCTCAGATGCTGCACACTGGAGATCTAGTCTCCCCGCGTGATCCAACAAGGACCCACCATGCTGAATACGCTCCTTCTCTCCTCTCTTACGCTATTCACTCCGATCCTGACCGGCTGCCCCGATTGGCCGCAGTACAACGGATCCGAGCACGATCGCACCGTCGATCAGACCATTCGTAAGCGCCTTTGGAGTGGCTCGCCGCCCACTACTGAATGGACGGTTGCCACCCCCGCCGGTTTCAGCTCTTTCACGCTCGCCGAAGGACTCGCCTACACCCTCGTGGAAAGGGATGGCAAAGAAACGGCCATCGCACTGGATGCCGGGACCGGTAAAGAAATATGGGCCTTCGCGAGCGACAAAGTGAAGTACGACGGCGGCGGAGGTGCGGGCACGGAAGACAACAGGGGCGGTGATGGGCCACGCACCTGTGTCAGCTACCAGGACGGGCGTGTGTTCGTCATGACGTCCGACCTGCACCTGCATTGCCTCGATGCCAAGACGGGTGAGATGCGCTGGGACGTGAGCCTGATGGCTGACTACGAAGGGCGCAATATCACCTGGCAGAACGCCGCCTCGCCACTGCTCGAAGGAGGGCTTGTGATTGTCGGTGGTGGTGGTGAAGGGCAGTCTTTACTGGCCCTACAACAAGAAACCGGTGAGCTATGCTGGAAGACCTCGGACGAGCGCATCACCCACGCCACGCCCATCGCGACCACAATTCACGGGGTACGCCAGGTCATTTTCTATCTTCGCTCCGGGCTCGTTGCGGTAAGACCTGCCGACGGAAAAGAGCTCTGGCGAATCGAGTACCCCTATCGAACGTCCACGGCTGCTTCGCCTGTGGTCTTTGACGATGTGGTGTACTGCTCAGCGGGCTATGGCGTCGGCGCGGGCGCCTTCCGCCTCTCTTTGGAAGACGGTCAGTGGTCCAGTGAGTCTCTGTGGCGCAAGCGCAATGACTACATGAACCACTGGAGCACCCCCGTCTGTAAGGACGGCTACCTGTACGGCATGTTCAGCTTCAAGGACTATGGGGATGGCCCCATGAAATGCGTCGACATCCGCACAGGCGAGGAGCTATGGAGCGAGGACGGATTCGGCCCAGGGAACTGCATCTTGGTAGGCGAGGACCTCGTGGCTCTCACCGATGCGGGAGAGGTTGTTCTCGTGGAATCCACTCCCGAGGCCTACCGCGAGATCTCCCGCGCCCCCTACCTAGAGGGCAAATGCTGGTCCACGCCCACCTTCGCAGACGGGGACCTGTTCATCCGCAGTACCAGTCAGGGCATGCGCATCAATCTCTCAGCGGGTGAGTGACGGCTGCCGACGATCGGCGCGCGATCACTTGTCGTCCGAACCTGCCTCTGCAGCTTCCTTCGGCCAGACGTAATCCTCGGGGTGAATGCCCGGCACGAACTGCCCGAAACCGAAGTTCGTGGGCTTGAATTCTCCCACAAGCGCAACATCGCTCTCCGCCGGGATCTGCTCTTCCATGCGCATCCCCCAGTAACAGGAGTTCACCATGATACGCCGCACTCCGGCGCTGGCAAAATCCGTCGCCGCGCCGATGGTCGTGCAGGCCGTACGCATCGGCTGGTCGAGGGTTCCGGCGATCTCTCGAACCCAAAAAATGGGCATCATGGGAGCGTTCTTGGGACCACTCAACAACGGCGAGTCCGGCTTCATACCTTGCAGTACGGCACCACGCAGCAGCACCTTCGCGTCTTCGGGCAGGTCCCGAATGCCATAAACATCCGTCGTACCCCAGACATCATCTGCCCCGCGCAGAATGGGATGCTCAGCATTATAGGGCTCAATCATCCCACGCGTGCTCTGGCTTCCGTGCCCGCCGTGGTGGTTGACCCAGGTCTCCCCAAGAATCTGCCGGCCGAAGCCGCCGGACCACTTGTCGTTGCTGAAAGAGTAGTGCGCGTAGGGGCTCTCTTTGTCACGCGAGTAGTTGAATGCGTGGGTCGCCGTGCGGACCCCCAAGATGGGCTTGCCCGCGTCCACGTAGTCCACGATGTGCTTCATGTCCGC
>JAPKBO010000008.1 GCA_028823395.1 Planctomycetota bacterium
GCTTCTCGCGGTGCTGTTGCCGACCAGCGGGTTCCCTTCCGGGGCGTGCGACGCAAGGTTGCCGAGGCCATGGCGCGCTCGGTGTACACCGCCCCACACTTTACGATTGTAGAGGAAGTGGATGTGACAAACCTCGTACGCGTGCGTGGTCTGGCCAAAGAGATGGGGGCGGCTCAAGGTGTCAAAGTCACCTACATGCCATTCATCATGACGGCCGTCGCCCGTTGCCTGTTCGAGTTCAGAATGCTCAATGGGCACCTCGATGAGGAAGCGGGGGAGATTGTGAACCCCGGCTACGTCAATCTGGGTATTGCCACTGATACGCCCAACGGCTTGATCGTGCCTGTGATTTCAAACGTGGAGTCCAAGGGCATGATGGTTTTGGCCCAAGAACTAATGGATCTCGCTCAGCGAGCACGCGAGGGCAAGGTTACCTCGAGCGAATTGCGAGGCAGTACCTTTACGATTACCAATGCCGGCAATATCGGCGGCACCCTCGCGACTCCAATCATCAATTTCCCCGACATCGCCATCCTCGGCGTGCACCGAATCGTCAAGCGTCCCGGCGTGGTCGAGAGTGCTGACGGGGACCGGATTGAGGTACGGCACTACATGAATCTCTCGTGTTCCGTCGATCACCGTCTTGCGGATGGGGCGGATGCGGCCAGGTTTGTGAGCCGACTACGCACCCTTCTCGAAGAGCCGGCGCTACTCGCCCTGTAGGCGCCATGGCGGACTCTCTGCAGATCCTTGCACCTGACGGCTCGCTCGTCGGGGATCGCCCTGCGCTGGATGATTCCACGCTTCACCAGCTGTTCGTGCATATGCTGCGCGTGCGCTGCTTGGATGAGCGCATGTTGAAATTGCAGCGTGCGGGCCGTGTGGGTTTCGTTGGGACTGTGTTGGGTTCTGAAGCTGCGGCTATTGGCTCTGCCTCTGCCTTGGCTTCTGAGGATTGGCTTTGGTCGGGTCTACGCGAAGGGGGGGCCGCTGTCATGCGCGGGCTACCTCTGTCGGAGTACGTGGCGCAGATGTACTGCAATGCCAACGACACGGCCAAGGGCCGGCAGATGTGTAACCACTTTCAGCACAAGGGAAGCCACTATCCCAGCTGGTCTTCGGTGATTGGTACCCAGATGCCCCATGCGGTAGGGGCGGCCTACGCTAGTCGGGTGCGTGGTGAGAAGGCCGTGCACGCGGTCTACTTCGGGGATGGCGCGACGAGCTCCAATGGTTTTCACAGCGGCATGAACTTCGCGGGCACCTGGAATCTTCCGGTGGTGTTCGTCTGTGTGGACAACGGTTGGGCGATTTCCGTTCCCTCGAGCAACCAGACTGAAGGGGAATATGAGGACAAGGGGATCGCCTACGGGATCCCGGCCCTGAAGGTTGATGGCAACGACGTGTTGGCGTGTCGCCAGGCCATGGATGAAGCCGCTGAGCGTGCTCGCGCTGGAGAAGGGCCCACCCTGCTTGTGCTCAAGACCTACCGGATGTTGGGGCACTCAAGTTCTGACGATCCGACCAAGTACCGCTCGGAAGAAGAGGTCCAGTCTTGGCGGGAGAAGGACCCCATCGATCGCTTTGAGATTTGGCTGACACATGAAGGTGTCTTGTCGGAAGGAGAGCGGAAGAGCTTGGAAGCCGAGCTTACCCTGGAGATCGACACAGCTATCCACGAACAGGAGGTCGCCCCGCCCATGGCCCTCAAGACCCTGGTGGAGGACGTTTATGAAGACGTTCCGAACCATCTCAAACGTCAATACAACGCCTTCGCCGCCGTGGCGGAGCGTCACGGTTCCGCCCAGGTAGGGGACGGCGCCTTCCCTCTTTAGGCTTTCCAGCCACGACCTATTCCCATGAACTCCAGACGCAAAGTCATTGTTATCGGCGCCGGACCCGCTGGTTATGTGTGCGCGATTCGCCTCGCACAACTCGGGCAAGAGGTCACTGTTGTGGAGCGCGACAAGCTCGGTGGCACATGCCTCAATATCGGCTGTGTGCCCTCTAAGGCTTTGATCGCTGCGGGTGCTCTAATGGAAAAGGTGGGGCGGGCGAGCACCATGGGCATCACCTGTTCAGACCTGGCGCTAGACGTGTCCAAGCTCGTTGCTTGGAAGTCGGGCATCGTGGATCGTTTGACGGGAGGCATTGGAACTCTGCTGGAAAATCACGGCGTAAAGGTCGTGATGGGAGAGGCGCAACTGACCAGTTCAACCAGTGTCTCTGTCCAGACCGCGTCGGGCGAGCAGACCCTGAAGGCTGACGATATCGTCATCGCCACGGGCTCCATACCGATGGCTATCCCCGGATTTGACTTCGATGAGGATGCTGTGTGGTCTTCGACTGGTGCCTTGGCTCCCGAGAGGATTCCGGAACACCTTGTCGTCATCGGTGGTGGGTACATCGGCCTCGAATTGGGCATCATGTATCACCACCTCGGTTCGAAAGTGACCGTAGTTGAGGCGACAAAAGGTGCGCTGCCTGGTCAGGAGCGCGACTGCACGAAGGTGATTGAGCGCAGCCTGAAGAAGCGCAAGATCAAGCTGATGACCGAGACTTTTGCCAAGGGATGGGAGCGCACGGCGACTGGCCTGTCCGTGACCATCGAAGGCAAGGCTGGTCCCAGCACTATCGAGTGTGATCAGATTCTGTCCACCGTTGGCCGTCGTCCCTACAGCGAGGGGTTGGGGCTGGAGAGTGCCGGGTTGTCGGTCAATAAGCAGGGCTTCCTCGACACGGACCGCCAGATGCGCACGGCAGTACCCAACATCTATGCCATCGGCGACATCGCCGGGCAGCCAATGCTCGCTCACAAGGGCAGCAAGGAGGGGGTTGTGGCTGCCGCCGTGATCGCAGGTCAGCCCGAAGAATACGACGCGAAGTGCGTGCCGGCCGTGGTGTTCACCGCTCCGGAGATGGCCTCTGTTGGGCTGACGGAGGATCAGTGCAAGGAACAGGGCCTTGACTACGTTACGGGGTCGTTCCCCTTCGCAGCCTCTGGCAGAGCCATGACGCTGATGGAAACCGAGGGTCTGATCAAGATCATCGCCGATGCCAAGACGGATGAGTTGCTCGGTGTTCACATGGTGGGTCCCGAGGTCACCGAGTTGATCGCGGAAGCCACCTTGGCTCTTGAGATGGGAGCTACTGCCGAGGACATCGCGCGCACCATCCACGCCCACCCGACCTTGCCAGAGGCATTCATGGAAGCGGCCGAAGCTGTCCACGGAATGGCCGTGCATATTTATCAGCGCCCCTAGGGGTGAGTTCCATGACCGATTCATCGCTGCAGGGGGGCGGGGCGTTCATGGACGTCATGCGCCTGGGCACTCGGCCTTATGCCGAGGTGTTGGATATTCAAAAAGAGCTGCTCGAAAAGCGCATCAATGATGAGGTGCGCGACACCTTGATCCTGGTCGAGCACGAACCGGTGATCACCATTGGCCGCAAGGGTGCCCAATTGGGCGAGGTTTCCGTGCCCGTTGTGGAGGTCGAGCGCGGAGGAGAGGCGACGTATCACGGCCCAGGACAGGTTGTTGCCTATCCGATCTTCAAGCTGCCCGAGGAGCGCCGGGACGTGCACCGTTTCTTGCGCGACCTCGAAAGCGTGGTCATAGGTGTTCTAGGGGAATTCGAACTGAGTGGTTCCCGGGTAGAGGGGGCCACCGGTGTTTGGCTGGGGGAGAAGAAGGTGGCTTCGGTGGGTGTGGCATTGCGACGCTGGGTGACCTGGCATGGGCTCGCGCTCAACGTTCATACGGACCTGGACGCGTTTCGACCGTTCAAGCCCTGTGGCTTGGACCCAGAGTGCATGACCCGTCTGGCCGACCATGCAGAGCTTCCTGCAAACAACCTCCTTTGCGAGGTCTTGCTCGTGAAGCACTTCCTCCTGGTCTTCGATTTGGAGTTACCACCGCCCCCGAAACCCCCGGACACGGCATCCGGTGGGTTCCCGGAGCTTCCGATCCTGAACTGAGACGAGTTCTGAGGTCCAAAGTGGGATTCCCAATGCGTTTATCAATGGGATTTCCTAGTAACCGTGATGGATGCGGCGTCCGTAGTGACGACAAAGGTGTGAGTGGACCCGTCACAGCACGGGTTGATTCCTCCCATGCAACACCGCCCCGTCTCCCCCCAGCCCTATTGGGCAGCCTCTTGCGGCGAGCATTTGGACCCAGAGGTTATCGCCTCACTGGTTGAGCTCGGAGGTGAGGACGAACCTGATCTGATCGTGGAACTGATCGATCTGTTTCTAGAAGACGCCGACGTACGCATCCTCGCCCTTGAGGAAGCGGTCAAGGTGAGGGATTGGGATCAGGTGGTCAAGATCGCCCACACACTCAAGGGAGCAAGCGCCACCATCGGTGCGGTTCGCTTCTCATCTGCCTGTAGGGCCGTGGAGACGGAGTCCCGAGATGGAGGGCTGGCATCAGAATCTCTCGAGTATGCAATCGAATCCCATCTGTCCTCCCAATTCAGTCTGGTTTGCTTGCGCGCCCAGCTAACGGGCCCAGGCGGCGGTAACTACCAACGAACGGCGTGATCCGGGCTCAAGCTTCCTATGGACAAGAAATTTGACGAACTGGGCCTGACAGGTGGCCTGCCATCCTCGCTGACGGTCTCCATGCGACTCATGGATCTGATGCGCAGCGATCGACGGGACGTTGATGCCTTGGTGGATATGCTTCATTGCGACCCTTCCCTGTCATTGCGCCTGATCAAGCTTGCCAACCAAACTCATAGCCGTCGGCCGAGTCGGGTCGAGGACGTGGGATCCGCTCTCAAGCGTGTTGGCTGGGATGCGGCCGAGACGCTCCTCATGGGGTTCTCTCTCGTCAGGCAGGGCGCTGCTGGGGGGTGGAGTGATTTTGACCACGAGGCCTACTGGGCACGCGCCCAGTTGACGGCTTGTCTATGCGAATCCCTCTCAGGTGCAGCTGGATGGAGCAGCACTCAACGCGCTCATTCCTTGGGGTTGCTGGCGGACGTCGGGACGTTGGCCTTGGCCAATATCCATCGCGATCGCTTCAGTGTGATTGTCCAGGACCAACCTGAGCCCATCGCTCCTGAGCGCGTGCGCCTTGAGACGGACGTTCTTGGGATCAGTCATTGTGAGGTGAGTCACGCCATGCTGGAGGATGCTGGCCTGACCTACAGCCTGCGCCAGGCGGTCTTGGTGCACAAAGACTACGAACGCATCTGCGACCAAGAAAACGATGTCAAGACCTGGGCGGCCCTGCTGCTTGCGAGCCAAGCGGCGGCGACCCTGTACCTGGGCCGAGGGCGGGGCGCGGACTCTTCACGGAATCAGGCCGAAGACCTGCTAGCTAAGACCACTCAGCTCCTTGGGCTCTCGATGGAGCAGACCGAAGAGGCTTGTACGGAAGCGGCCCAGGAATGGACGCGCGTACGCGAGGCGCTGGGCCTGCAACCGGAGGCAGCCAAATACCTGAAGGCAAATTCTGCCTCGTCAAGCCCGGCGGACTCCTCTGATGAGGACTCTACCGGAGCAGCACTGCGGCCCATCCGCGGAATTGTGACGCCGTCCATCCAGCTCGCACCGGTTCTGGGCAATGGGCGCTGGGGAGAAGCGGCGCGCATTCTGCTGGTGGACGACGATCCTTTGACCCGGCGCGTTGTCGGGTCCCAATTACGTCGAGCGGGGCACGAAGTCCTCGTGGCTAAGGACGGCCGCGAAGGTCTAGAGATGGCCCTGACCCTCAACCCCCAGATCGTGATCACTGACTGGACCATGCCTGGCATCTGTGGTGTGGAGCTATGCGAGCTGCTGCGTGCGACGGACGTGGGACGGCGGCTGTGCATCCTCATGCTTACGTCTTGCGATGACGATGACGACCAGGTGATCTCCGCACTCCGCGCAGGTGCTGACGACTACGTCACTAAGCCAAGCAACCCCCGCATTTTACAGGCCCGCGTTCAGGCTGGATTGCGAACGGTTCACCTGCGCGAGCGCTCAGAGTCCATGGAGCAAACCCACCAAGGTGAGGTCGCCGAGTTGGGTATTCTCGCCCGTCAATTGGAGTCTGCAGCTCTCACCGATCCCCTGACCCAACTGCCAAACCGTCGCTATGCCATTCAGCGCCTCGAGCAGGAGTGGGAGATGGCCTCTCGAACCGGCCGACCCATGTCTGTGATCATCGCCGATGTGGACCACTTCAAGCGGGTCAACGACCGCCACGGTCACGGGGGAGGGGATGAGGTGCTGAAGGTTGTGAGTAGCCGCATGCGCGGAGCGTCTCGGTCCACCGATGTGGTCTGTCGCTTCGGAGGAGAGGAGTTTCTGACTCTCAACCCCGCTTGCACTGGTCAAGAAGCTCTGCGCTATGCGGAGCGCGTGCGATCGGCCGTCGGGTGCAAGCCCATTCGCCATGGGGCCATGGACTGTTTGGTGACGCTCAGTCTCGGGATCGCTGAGCGAACCCCTGAGATGAAGAGTTCAGATGAACTTCTGTTGGCTGCGGACCGGGCGCTCTACACAGCCAAGGCCGCGGGTCGGAATCGCTGCGCCTGAGAACCGGACTGCAGCCACTCACTCGATGAAGAATGGGGAGGTCCAGGCGAGGCTGCCATCCTCCTGCAATATGCGCAGGTACACGTATTCGCCTGCCTGCAGGTCTTCAAGGGAGAGGCTACCCATAAACCGCCGCTCGCCCTGGAGGGGCATGCTCGATACCGTGCCCGAGCGGATCATGTCCAAGCGCGCCAAGCCCGCGGTGCCCAGAATGACCACGTCGATTGCGGGCTTTGGGCCGAGGCTTGTGAGTGGAATGGCTGAACCGATCGGATGCCCATCGAGCGTGGTTTGCAAGATCATGCGCGGCCCGCTAGTGGCGTAACAATTGCGCGCGCGTAGGGATGTGAGTAGTTCGGTGCGGGTCAACGAATCGCCCATGACCGCTGCTACACCGCCTGTTCCCAGGCTCTCCACGTCCTCCGCTGTACGGCCCGGACGCCACCCGTAGACCGGGGATAGATGGGCCAGACCCGGGTGCCCGTCATGGCTGTCGCCGCTCCCGATGAATCCCAGAGTGACCCCCTTGTCCAGCACGTCGCGCACGAAGTTCCCCGGGCGAGGGTTGCGCACCGGACGTGGGGAATCCGCGGCCTCGCTACTGCCATGAACGCTCATCACCTCAGTGACCGGCTCCAGGATGGGATCCGGGTGAAAAGTCCAGTTGGTGGGGATGGGGTCGCCCGCGGAGTGGTGCGCGAATGTGAGCGCGTCCCGGCCCTCGAGCGCCTGCCACAATTGACGGGGCGTCTCATAGCGCTCGTCCACGGAGGAAAACATCTCAGCGTCTTCTTCAAAGAAGACCACGTGCCGGTGGCCGTGGACCCAGCTGGTCCACTCGTAGCCGGGCAGTGTGACGAACTGCCCCGGTGCGTGGTGGGCACGGGCGACCGAGCACAACTCTTCCCACAGGTCCGGGGATTGATCAATGAAGCGCACTCCGAAGTGATCGTGGTCGGTTAGAGAAACGAAGTCCAGGGCGGCGGTGTGGCGCGCGTAATCAAACCATTCGTCGGGTTCGCCGGTGCCATCGGAGAAGTTGGAGTGGCCGTGGAGGTCGCCCCAGAAGACGCGCTCGGCATCGGCGTCGACCCATGTCGGGCCGGCCTCGCTTCGCAGGAGGGTCTCGCCAATCTGGATTTCTACCGCCAGTCGCACAACGCCGCTGGATTCGGCGCGGATCTCGATGCGTTTTCGGCCGTCGTCTTCGGGGATGAGGTGCACCTGTTCCGGTACGTTCCACGTGGGGGGGCGGTTCCTGATGCGAACGGCTCCCTCGAACTCGACGTTGTCGTTGCCGTGCATGTCGAGCAGGGCGATGTTGAGAAAGAAGGACTCCCCGGGACGTACGATGCTGGGAGTCGTGGCCACCACCCGCGCTGCAGGCCCCGGGACCACGTCCACGGTAGGGGAGTCCGTGATCAACCCCCGGACTCCGTCTCCATCACCGTCCACGTAGAACCAAAGGTGTGCCCCGCGCTCGGCGTGCCTGTCGACCAGGGCGCCGGGCCCTTCCATCCCATACTCAAGACGCACCTCTTCGCCCTCCCTAAGGGCGCGGCCGCCTACTTCAATAACCAGATATCCCGCCACAGCTGTTCCCACGGAGAAGGCCTCGAGTTCCACCCCTTCGGCGTCGGTGGTTACTTGTGTAAAGCCTCCCCGTTGCGGGCGCGACGTCTGGGGTACGGACCAGCCCCAGAATGGCTCGGGCATGAAATGAATCTGCCCACCCACGGCAATGCCCTCGGGGCCGGTTCGGTAGCGCAGATCAAAACTCGCCGGGCGGCCTGCGTGCAAAACGGGTGCCGCGCCACTCTCCCACTGGATCTGCGCGCTGCCGCCTCCGTCTGAGGCGGAGCGCTCAGCAGCTAAGTCCTTGCGGAATTCATCAACCTTGGACCACAGCGCGTAGGGCGGATTGGGATCATCAAGCACGGGCTTGGCCGTCGCGGGCTCAATGGTGTCCGCTCCGCACCCCGTGAGAGTCGCTAGCCCCAGTAGTGCTGCCATCCCAAAGGGGCGAGGGATGGGGGAAGGATGTTGGCGTGCGAGCACGGGACGAATCGTACTCTGCTCACCCTGTTCAGGTCTCCAACTGTCTCTCGGTCGAGTAGGCTCGGGCCATGAACCCCCAAGAGATCACGAATTTTGTGGACCGCGTCTGGGATGAGGAGATCATCCCGAGCCTGATCGAGTACATCCGCATCCCCAACAAGTCTCCGGACTTCGACGCAGATTGGAAGGTCAACGGCCATATGGATCGTGCTGCCGCGTGGATTGGCGACTGGTGTCGAGGCCGATCCATTCGCGGGCTTGAGGTGGAGATGATCGAACTGGAAGGACGCACACCCCTGATCTTCATGGAAATTCCGGGTGAGGCAGAGACCACTCTCCTTATGTACGGCCATTTGGATAAGCAGCCGGAGATGGAGGGTTGGCGAGAGGGTCACGGCCCCTGGGAGCCTTCCCTCGAAGGCGACAAGCTCTACGGCCGGGGAGGTGCGGATGATGGTTACTCCGCCTACGCATCCCTAACGGCGATCGAGGCTTTGCAGGCCCAGGGCATTCCCCATCCGCGCATAGTGATCCTGATCGAGGGCTGCGAGGAGAGCGGAAGCTACGATCTGCCCCACTACATCGATCACCTTGGAGCGCGCATCGGTGAACCCGACCTCGTGGTCTGCCTCGACAGTGGTGCCGGGGACTACGAGCGCCTCTGGCTCACCACGTCACTGCGTGGCTATGCCATGGGAGTGCTCAACGTCGAAACCCTGACGGAAGGGGTTCATTCAGGCGATGCCGGTGGCATCGTGCCGGAGACGTTCCGCGTTGTTCGTAGCTTGATTGAACGCTTGGAAGATGCTGCTACAGGTCAAGTACGAGTGGATGCGTTACACGTGGATATTCCCGAAGACCGAGCGGCCCAGGCACAGCTCGTGGCCGAGGTCCTTGGGGATGACGTGCACGAGTGCTTTCCTTTCACGGCTGGAACTGAGCCGATGGGGGCCGACCTCGCCGAGCTCGTTTTGAATCGCACCTGGCGACCCGCACTCGCAGTGACCGGTGCCGATGGGCTGCCTTCGATCCCTCAAGCGGGAAATGTCCTGCGCCCGCGTACCAGCGTGAAGATTTCCCTGCGCATTCCACCCACCTGCGACCCTGAGGGTGCGGTTGCCGCTGTGAAGGAGACTCTGGAGGCGGAGCCGCCTCACGGTGCAAAAGTGAGTTTCGGGAATACGGGCTGCGCCGGTGGCTGGAACGCACCTGACCTGGCCGATTGGCTGGCGGAGGCCGTGGACGAGTCCTCCAAGACCTTCTTTGACAAAGGTGCGGTCCTGATGGGTGAGGGTGGGACGATCCCCTTCATGGGCCTCCTCGGTGAGAAGTTCCCTCGCGCTCAATTCGTGATCACTGGTGTGCTGGGCCCGGCCAGCAACGCTCACGGTCCCAATGAATTCTTGCACATCCCTATGGGCAAGAAGCTCACAGCCTGCGTCGCCCAGATCACTGCGCGTCTGTGCGAATGGGGCAAGGCAAACGCCGCGGGCTGACGATTGCGGGCCTACTCGCTCTGGCTTGGGCCAACGGCGACGAGGATGTCCTCAATGATCGCCAGGTGGTGCAGAGTATGTAGTCGTGCGAAACGCAGCCACATGGCGGCGGTCAGTGGTCCGAGCACCTGATGGGGGATGTGATCTGGAGCTGTGGCAATGTCATCGCGGCATCGGCGCAGGTTCTCCAGCGTGGCCTGATTGCCCTCCTGCTCCCGCGCCAGAAACTCGGAGTTCACCTGCGCACCGGGCCGGACCATTCGCGGCGACTCGGCTTGCCCGCGCTGGAAATCCTCTTTGAGCAGAAGCTTGACCGTTCCCTCACTGGTCTGGGCTCCCTTGACGATCAGCAGGCCCTTTTGCGCGACGAGGCCCTCCACGTTGCGGAGGGAGAGGTCGCAGGCCAGTGCTGTGTGGTAGAGATGCTGGGCCGCCGACCAGCCTGAAACACTGGGATCGCTCGCGGCCCTCACGTCCACTCGACGCCCAAGGCCCTGGCAGTGGGCCAGAGCTTCTTGAAGGCCATCTAGATCTTGGTCGGGGTTCATCTTGGGGTGCACCCGTTTCCGGGCGGGAGAAATGATACGGTATGCCCTTCACGGGCCCTTAGCTCAGTTGGTTAGAGCTGCTGACTCATAATCGGTAAGTCGTTGGTTCGAGTCCAACAGGGCCCACCACTGTCCTCTAAGCCGGGCAAGAATCCTCAAGACAATGTATCGACCCGCTGTATCCTCCCGCCTGCAATTCGCTGGATCCCTCGTCCTTGTTGGTTTGAGCTTGGCCATGCCGGTCCTCGGTCAAGATGGACTCTCGGCGTCCGCCAAGCAGCGCAAGAGCCTCGAGCCGCTTGTGGAGTCCGTGGCTCGGCGATTGGAGCTCCACATCCCATGGGTTGAAGCCTCTGCCGTCGAACACAAGGTACGCAAGGCATTGGCCAATCAGCGCACCTCCGTGGTCCGGGCCAATTTTGCTGCCCTGATCCGCGAACTTGTCATGGAAGACCGGGATCTAGGGCGTCCGGACCGGGAGCGTGTCGACGTGGAGATCTGCAAGAATGTTGGATTGGCTCTGCCGGCCTTAGCCAGGGAATTGGTTCCGGTTCAACCGGATGCCAAGGGTTTCAAGGACTCGGATCTTCTCTTGGTTGGATTCGCAGATGAACACGCCGCGTGTCTGCTCCACAAGGGCGGGACCATCGCGGCAATCAAAGCGCGCAACGGTGAACCCCTGGAGCTCTCCACAAAGAAGGGGATGGAGGAGCTTGCGGCTTACTATTCAAAGATCTTTTCTCTCACCTTTGGAGTGGAGCGCCCCCCACGCGGATTCGAAGAGCTCGTTGCTGGTGCGATGATCACCCGCAGTACCCGGCGCGCCCGGCTGGCTATCGTGGGGAAGTTACGATTTCTCCTGAGGCCTGGAATCTACAAGGATTTGAAGGCCAAGACCCTCGTGGACAAGCTCGACGCTGAGGTCCTAGTGGAGGAGCGCATCCGCGATGTGCTCACGGATTCCGCCCTTTGGGAGCGCCTACGCCTGGATCACGAAGCCATGCTCAAGGATCCCAAGGTCATGCGAAAAGACCTTAAGGACCGTAAGCGACCCTAGATTTGTTCCTTGTACTTGCGCTTGTGGGCGACCTTGGCTCCATGGGCCCACTTGTCGCGCCTAATGCGAGCAGCGTCCACATCGACCAGGTCTGCTAGGTCTTCGGCACCCTTGGCTCTGGCGAACCGAGCCAGATCGGCGTAGCTGCGGATGCCAGCCTGATTCAGGTCGGCTGCGTAACCGGGACCGATGCCTGTGATGGTCTGCAGGTCATCTTGGATGCGGGCCTGGGGCGCGGGTGATTTGTCCGCCAGGCGGTTTTGGATCGAAATGGAACTGGGCGCGCCCCCCGATTTGTTCAAAAGCCGTTCAGCCTGAACCCGGCGTGTGTCGGCATCTTTGAAGCGCACCGTTGCAGCTTGGAGGCGGGTGGCCGTCTCCTTGCAGCGCGCCTCGAGGGCGTTAATTTGCACTTGCTGCGTGCTGCGGTCGCGGTCGGTGGTGGAAACTTGTCGACGCAAGTTGCCCAGCTCTTCCTTGCCGTCTTTCAGGTTTGCGGTCAGTACTTCGATCCGCGTTTCCCGCGCGTCCACCTGGGTGTGGCTCTTGGTTAGCATGCGGCGCGTGGCTGCGAGGAGCTTGCGTGTTTCAGCCAACTCACTGGCGCGCGCTTCGAGCGTCTCCAGTCGGCGTTGAAACTTGGCTCGCTCACGGTCGGTGGTCTGCAGCAGGTCCTTGTGGCGGACTTCGCTGCGCTGCAACTCGGCCTCTTGGGTGGCGACCTGCGCAGGTAGCGGCTCGAGCGTCTCCAAGATGCCCTTGAGATCCTGAACTTCCTGCCGCTTGCGGCGATCGACTTCAGCCAGCTTGCCGCGAGTTTCCTCAACGAGCTTTTCAGCTTTGTCCACCTGGTTGGGCAGTGCGGCGAGCTTGGTGACCTGTTCGCGCAGGATCGCGATCTCCTTGGCACTGACCTTCAGATGATGCTGATGTTCCTGCCGGATTTCTCTCAGCTGGGCCTCTCGTTCCACTAGCCGTTCCGGCATCGGAGCGAGGGACGTCAGGCGCTCGTTGAGTACCGTCGATTCCGCACGTGAGTGGGTCTGGAGATCTGCGAAGCGCTTCTCGATAACCCGCAGTTCGCCTTCACGCTCGGCGAATTGCAACTGAACGGGCTCTAGATCATTCACGCGGGAGCGTAGTTGGGCGATGGTCTTCTCGCTGTCCTCAACCAAGCGCTCGTGGCGCTGGTCGGAGGCTCGCAGTTCGGCCTCCGTGCGGGCCAATTGGGCCGAGAGAGGCTCTAGGAGGTGGTTTCGATCCTTGAGTGCCTGGATCTCATCCCTGGCTCGGGCGGAGTAGTTGCGATGACGTTCCTCCGTGACGAGCAGGGTCTCCCTGTGCTTACCCAATTCAGCTTCCACCGGGTCAAGCTCCGTGAGGCGAGCGCGCAGGGCGTTGATTTCCTGACTGCTGGAATCTTCGAGCTCCTCTGCGTTGGTCACGGCCGTGTTCAATTCCTCGTCGCGCTCCGCAAGCAGTGCCGGGTAAGGCGAGAGGTCATCGACGCGTGCTCGCAGCGTCTTCAGCTCTTCGTCGGTGGACGTGATCAGATCATCGAGCCGAGCTTGGTTCACGCGCAGTTGCTCTTCTCGCACCTTGACCTTCTCAGGCAGGTCGACGAGTTCCTCGAGTTGCCCGCGCTGATCTCCAATGAGCTCCTGGCTTGTGCGCTCAAGGTTCACAAACTCCTCACGCAACGTGTGAAGCTCTTCACCTCGTTCGGAGTCCACTTGGGTGAGTTCGGCGGCCGTGATCTCTGACGTGCTGGCTTTCTCTCGGGCTTCTAGCAGTAAATCTCTGGTCAGCTGCAGCTCATCCCGACATGCGGCGATTTCCTCGGGCAACGGCTCAAGCACGTTCAGCTGCAGTCGCAACTCTTCGATTTCCAATCCCGATTCGCCTTCCAGCACCTCGAACCGTTCACGCCATTGGCTGGCCTCGCCCTCGCTTTTCTCAAGCTTGGCGGGCAGGGGTACCAGATTCTCAAGGCGACCCTGCAGCTCGGCGATGGCGGTGGTCTTGCTGGCCTCCATTGTTGCCAGGTCTCGCTTCGACTTACTCAAGGAGGCCGCATCAAGGTCCTCCCGCGTTTCGTGCGCGCTAATACTTTCCTGGGCCTCCTCGCACTGTCCGGCGAGGGCCGCGTGCTCCTGAACCAGCTCCTTGTACACCTCGCTCCGGCGTTCATGCTTCTTGCGCACGTCTTGGCACTCGCCCTTCAACTCCTGTATGAGCTGGTTCTGGGAGGTCACGGTCTCCTCCAGATGCTGTGCATTGGCAATGCGCGCGGCGGAGCGGCTCAAGTCCCGTTCAGCTGTGGCTTGGGCCTCCTGGGCGCTTGTCGATTCGGACTTTGCCCGGTTGAGAGCGCCAACCGCTGCTTCGCGATCGCTCTCTGCAAGTTGGAACTTGCGATCCATCAGCTCCTGCTGGACGCGCCGCTGGCGATGGCCTTGACTGCCGCTGTAGGCCATTCCAATGACAAAGCCGACGAGAGATCCGCCGGTCAAAAGGAGAAGTGTAGTGACGGGTTCCATGAGTGCCCCAGGATTGGGAGATGCGGTGGTTTTGGATTGCGCGCGGCATGCCCAATGAGGGCCCGCACGAGGGCGTCAACCTGCCCTAGGCCGACATGTTTGATCGTAGCGAAACCGGGCCCTCGATTCCCACTTCCAGTACGCGCTAATCTGGTGGTTCGGACCTACTCGGCTAGCCCTCGCAATCCAGACGAGCAGGGTGCAGGATGCAAACGGGGAGCATCTTCACTTCCTCCCCCTCCCCGTGCGTTCCAAGCCACTACTCCTGGCCGTTTTGGCCCTGATCGCGACAATCGTCGTGGTCCTCTCCCTGACCTCTCGTCGGCGACCCGCGTCGGGTCTCGTCGGCGGGCACCTGCGCTCTTGTCCCACAAGCCCAAATTGCGCTTCAAGTGTCTGCGGCGACGGCACCCACCTGGCGGATCCCATTCCGGTCTACGGAGATCCACAGAGTGAATTCGAACGGCTTGTGGGTTTGGCGCAGGCCCTTCCACGCACAGAGCGACTTCAGCTGACGGAGGACTATGCCCACTTTGAGGTGAGCTCACGCATGCTGCGATTCCGGAGCGATCTGGAGTTGCACCTGGACGGGCCGGGACATCTGATCCACCTGCGCTCAGCTTCGCGCGTGGGCCACTCTGATTTTGGTACTAATCACGCCACGATTGAGCACCTGCGCGCTCTCTTCCGGAGCCACGAATCCCCCCAACCCTAGGGACCCCCAGTATGTCAGCTCTCACTAGACTCTTCCTGGCTCTGCTCATCCTGGCCCCTTCGCTGACCGCCCAGGATTCGGCCCCGTCTCGGACCTGGATTCGCTGCGGAAAGCTCCTAGCGGTGCCGGGCAATGCCCCCTTGGAGCGCGTGACCTTGACTGTGCGGGGTGGTCAGGTAGCTGGCATTAGGGCCGGCTTTCCGGACCCGAACGATGCTGAGATCCGAGTCGTGGACCTCTCGGGCAGCTTTGTCCTCCCCGGCCTGATCGATTGCCATACCCACATCACCTCCCGCCTTAGCAAGAACAGCAAGCTCGAGGCGGTTGAGGACAGTGAGGCAGATGTGGCCATCCAGGCCACCCTTTACGCCAAGGACACCCTGCGGTCGGGCGTAACGACCATTCGGAACCTGGGCTCAAGCGGCGATGTTGTATTTGCTTTGCGGGATGCGATTGCCTCCGGTGCAATCGCCGGTCCGCGCATCTTGGCCGCGGGGTGTGCGCTCTCACCTTCGGGCGGCCACGGTGATGATACCCACGGGTATCGCGAAGATCTGTTCGATCTCCCCGGCCCTGCTGAGGGGATCGCGGATGGACCGGATGCTTGCCGCAAGGCTGTCCGCCTTCAGGTCAAGCGCGGTGCGGACGTGATCAAGCTCACGGCCACCGGAGGAGTTCTTTCGAGGACCAATGCGGGGACGTCCCAACAGTTCTTCGATGACGAGCTAGAGGCTATCGTTCGGACGGCCCATCGATTGGGTCGCCGCGTTGCGGCCCATGCCCATGGTGCGGATGGAATCAAGGCGGCTCTCCGTGCTGGAGTCGACTCCATTGAGCACGGCAGTTTCCTGGATGAGGAGGCGGTCCAACTGTTCAAGGAAACCGGGGCCTATCTGGTCCCCACCCTTCTCGCCGGGCAGACGGTGGTGGAAATGGCCAAGATTGAGGGCTACTTCCCGCCCGCCATCCGGGCCAAAGCTCTTAACGTGGGGCCCGTGATGCTTGGTGCGATGGCCATGGCCCACCGCTCAGGCGTCCGTATCGCCTTTGGGACGGACAGCGGCGTCAGTCGCCATGGAGATAACTGGCGTGAGTTGGTTCTGATGGAGAAGGCTGGGATTCCTCCCATGGACTGCCTCGTCTCAGCAACCTTGAGCGCGGCCGACTTGTGTGGCTTGGGCGATGAGCTTGGGAGCCTTGAGGTGGGGAAGACAGCCGATGTCATCGCGATCGACGGAAATCCACTAGAAGGAATGGCATGCATGGCCAACGTGGTCTTCGTCATGCGCTCCGGTAAGACCCTGATCGGGGAATAAGGCCCGCTCCTGGGGCGGCGAGGGTTCAACCGTCCTGTCTGTCCTTGTCCCGCTCTGCCTTGCGCTTTTCTCTGCGTTCGACTGCAGCCTCGTAACGGCTGCGCTCTTCCAGGGTCGACTCCAGCAGGCGCTTGAAAGCCAGATCGCGATCCCAGCAGATCTGATCGCTCGCATCCTCATGCTTGAGGCATAGGCGGTCCAGCGCCAGGGTTAGCAAGCTCAGAGATCCCTTCGGGCGGGTGTGCAGCAGGTCATCTTGCATCATGGAGTTCAGGTCCTCGCTGGTCCACTCGCTCTCACGCACCTTGAGTGTCTTGCCGGACTGGACGATCTCCAGGAATTCGGACAGCGGGACGATCGTCACCCGTGCTCGTGCTTTGGCCCACTCCAGAAGGCGCTTGTTGATTGCCGTACGCGCCGGCTCGGGGGGGATCATGTTGCGCGTGATGAGAGGGAAGCCAAATGGCCCCTTGCCCTTCAGCGCCATGGCCATATCCGGGATGTCACCCACGAGCATCGGGCACTTGAAGCGATCCAGGAGCGAGAGAGCCTCGTCGACGCGGTCGACGCGCTCGCGGGTGGATGCTCCGCTCTTCCCGTAGGCGAACCAAAACAAGAAGTCCACGGCTATGACGAGAGTGGGCTTGTACGCGAGGGCGTCGGTAACCTGCTTTGCGCCTAATGTTTCGGGTGATCGGAAGAGCATGTTGCTCCCCAAGTCGAGGCACTCCTTCCCTTCACCCTCAATTAAGCATTGCACGACATCGCCAAGCTTGACGTTGGCCTTCAATTCCGACTTCAGGCCATAGCCCGCGGAAACACTGGCACCGATGACGGCCATTCTGGAAAAGAGCCCTTCGGCGTTAGTGACTGCCTCCGTGGGCTTGGCGCCGCTTTGCAGGCAGGCGGCTTGCAGGTAGCAGGGCAGAAGTAAGCTCGCTAGCAGCAAGCATGAGAGTCGTCTTTGGATCGTGGGCATGGCAGTCTTGGTCTTGATGCTACTTTGATTGAGCTAGGATATTGATTCGGGCCGCCATGGGGGTGCACAGAGCCGTCTGCGACCGTCGAGGCTCATGAGCACGCCTGCTTCAGGGCCCGGCAGTCTATCCCAGAGTTGGCATGTGACCTCCTTGTGCCGCTGATCTAGGGCCTCGCAGTAGTTGGTGTAGACGCAGCGTCGCACCTGTTCACCATGGCCCATGCGCATCTTGCGCCACCAATCCGGGTCGGCGAGAGACTGGCGCGCCGCCGCCACCAGATCGCAAGAGCCACCAACCAGGGCCTCCTCCGCCGTCGTGAAGGTCCCGACACCCCCCGCGCCGATGACTGGAGTGTTGTATCCCGCTGCGTGCACCGCGGCTCGAATCTCCTTCGCTAGGGCAAGATTGCGCCCAAATGGCCCCACCTCGTCGATGTACACGGTGGGCATGCATTCGTGACCGCTGGGGCCGGTATAGGGATAGACGGCCTGGCCGACCTTGGGTTGTGCGGCATCTTCGAATTTGCCGCCCTTTGAGATGGAGAGGAAGTCCATCCCCGCTCGAGCGAAGTGCGTTGCGTATTCGCAGGCATCTTCAATTCTCGACCCTCCCGGGATTACTTCATCTCCCAGCATGCGGCATCCGATCGGGAAATCGGGCCCTAGGCGCTCTCGTACAGCGGCGAAGACCTCGAGGGGTAGACGTACTCTCGCCTTGCGACTGCCCCCGTAGCCATCCGTGCGATCATTTGTGCGGGAGAGGAAGGATGCCATGGTGTAGGCGTGGGCATAGTGCAGTTCGACCCCATCAAATCCTGCGCGCCGTGAAAGGTCCGCTGCATCCGCAAACAATGCAGGCAGGGTTTCCGGCAGGCTGCGAACGGAGTCGAGGCGGGAGTCCGTAATCCGCTCGCGTGCGCCGTACTGCAGGTCTTCCCACTCTCGCGCCGAGAGCACTCCCTCCAGCTCCTCGTCGGGCATTTCGAGTAGGGCCTGGCGCAATGGCGCTTCGTCCTGAATATCCAAGGCCTCACGGTGCCGATCTTGGATCTTGAGAAAGCGCAGCAGGTAGTCCTCGCGTACAGGCCGCCTGCGCATGTGGAGGAAGTCGATTAGTTGAATGAACAAGCGGGTTTGACCCCCGGAACGGTCCTTCACCACTTGGGTGAGTTCTCTCAACCCGGGTAGGAAGCGCTCATGTCCCGCCCTCAGCAGTGGGCCGCTGGGAATGTCGCGAATGCCCGTGGCCTCCACGACCAATACTCCGGGCTGGCCCTCGGCGAAACGGCCGTACCACTCAAGGAGCGCGGGCGTCACATGCCCTTCGTCCGTTGCGCGCCAGGGGACCATCGCCGGAACCCATGTGCGAGAAGACACGGATAAGGGCCCTATCGTGCAGGGCGAAAAGAGGCGACTCCGATTGGCCTGCTCGGCGCTGGGCCAAGGGTGGATCGGCAGGGGGTGTTTCTTGCGGTCAGCCAAGGGTCTAGAGGAGCGGGGGGCGGGCTCCGGGGCATGAGGCTATCCCCTGCGACCACCTCTTGGCGCAAGATTCACCGAAGATCGAGGCGTGAGCCCAGGTCCCTGCCTTACTCTGCCCAAGTCATGACCTCAGACCACGTAGCCTTGGTGACCGGAGGAGGAGGGGGCATCGGTGCCGCCACCTCCCTGGCACTCGCCGGAGCGGGTGCCACGGTCTTGGTGAGCGGCAGGGATGAGCTTCGCTTGCAGGCCTGCGTTGATGCGGTGCGCGCTGCAGGGGGCGTGGCCTACCCCTTGAGCCTTGACGTTTGTGATGAAGGGTCCATCCGAGATGCTCGCCAAAAGGCGTTGGATCTGGTGGGTCCGGTGGATTGGGTCGTGGCCAACGCGGGTGTGGCTATTAGCGCGGCTCTCACAAGCGATGAAGTGGAGTCCGTGGCTCAGAAGCAGATGGACGTGAACTACCATGGTGCGCGACGAGTCTTCGAGGCATTTTTGCCGCACATGCTACAGCGTGGACAGGGGCGCGTCGTGATGGTGGCCTCATCCGCGGCTCTGCTGGGCTACCCCTACATCACCGGCTATGCGGCATCCAAACACGCACTCTTGGGTTATGCGCGGTCTGCGGCACTCGAAATGAGGAGCAAGGGCGTGGGGGTGGGGGTGGTCTGCCCGCACTACGTTGACACGCCCATGACCGACGCCAGCGTGGAGCACATCGTCAACAAGACTGATCGCAATCACGACCAGGCGCGAGCAGCCTTGGCCGATCTCAACCCTGGGGGCAAGTTGGTGCAGGCCGATGAAGTGGCCCGTGTCATTCTGCGCCTCTTGCAGTCCGACTCCAGCGGTGTTGTTGTTGAATTGACCGGGTCTGAGCAGCGCGAAGTCGAGAGCGGTTTACCCCTCGTGCCCAACACTCCGAAGGGAGACTGAACCTCATGCAAATTGATCCGATCCAACCCCCCGGGTGGGTAGCGCCCAAGGGATATTCCAATGGCATGCTCGTCACGGGCGGCGGTTCGATGCTGTTCATTGCGGGCCAGGTGGCCTGGGATGCGCAACAGCAGTTAGTGGGGGAAGGCGACTTCGTGCGCCAGTTCACCCAGGCTCTCGAAAATGTTGCGAGTGTGCTGAGGGAAGCGGGTGGGCTACCGGAGCACATCGTCAGGATGACCCTCTACCTCACGGACTGCGGGACCTACTTGGAGCATCAGAAGGAGGTTGGGGCGGCCTACCGCTCAATCATGGGCAAACACTTTCCCGCCATGTCGGCTGTCCAGGTTGCGGCGCTGATGGAACCCGGCGCCTTGCTCGAAATTGAAGCCACGGCTGTATTGCCCGCCACCAAATAGATCATGAACCCCAAGCACTTTGATTATTCCGAGGCCGATGGGGTGGCGACCCTGCGTCTCAATCGTCCCGAGCGTCTCAACGCCCTTACCTTTGATTCCTATGCCGAGTTGCGGGACGCATTTTTGGCACTGAGGACCATGGACTCTGTGCGCAGCGTCCTCTTGACAGGAACTGGCCGCGCTTTCTGCTCAGGCGGGGATGTGAAGGACATCATCGGCCGCTTGTTTGAGGTGAGCGATGCTGAACTCCTCGCCTTTACGCGGATGACCTGCGACCTGATCGAGAACATGCGACGGCTAGAAAAACCCGTGGTCGGCGCGTTGAACGGGACAACCTGCGGAGCCGGAGCCGTCATGGCCTTAGCGTGCGATGTGCGTATTGCTTCCGATGAGGCCAAGATAGCTTTCCTGTTCACCAAGGTGGGTCTTTGTGGTGCCGACATGGGAGCTGCGTGGCTTCTGCCACGGGTTGTCGGACTTGGCCACGCGAGTGAGTTGCTCATGGGAGGCCAATTTATTTCTGCGGAACGCGCGGCACAAATCGGCCTCTACAACAGGGTCGTTCCCAGCGGAGACCTAGAAGAACAGGCCGGTGAATGGGCGCGAGAGTTGGCCGCTGGCCCAAGCATGGGGCTGGCCATGACCAAGCGCATGCTCAATGCCGAGGCCCACATGGATCTTGCGGAGGCCATGCAAACGGAAGGCTGGATTCAGGCCGAGTGCATGAAGCACCCCGACTACCGCGAGTCTTATGAGGCCTTCACCGGAAAGCGACCCACGGACTTCGTGCAGAACTACCCCGGCCATGGGGCCCAGGGGGTGCAGCGGTGAGTGCCTTGCGGGAAGAGGTGCGAGCGTTTGCGAGTGCTGCGGAGGCCGCGCTGGAGGCGGCGCCGGACGAAGCGTCTGCCGCTCGCCTAGCCCTCGAGATGCTGGCTGGCGCAGACCTCTTGAAGCATGCCGTGTCGGCACCCGGTGGAAGCCCGGTCTCCGTTTCGGCCCTATGCGACGTGCGTTACGAACTGGCTCGTAGCTCGGGCATGCTGGACGTGATGTTCGCCATGCAGGGATTGGGGACCTGCCCCCTTGCTCTCGCGGGTTCCCTCGATCAGTGCGAAGCCGTCCTACCCGGTGTCCTCGCAGGTAGGGACGTGGCCGCCTTCGCTTTGACTGAACCGGAAGCAGGCTCCGATCTTGCCGGTGTAAGCACTCGGGCCGAGGCAACCTCGGGTGGCTGGGTGCTGAACGGCCACAAGACCTTTATCAGCAACGCCCCCCTGGCGGATGTGTATACGGTTCTAGCGCGTACGGCCAACGAGCCCGGTGACAAGGAGGGGCTATCTATGTTTCTGGTGCGCGGCGATGCGCCAGGAATTCGAGTAGATGGGTTCGAGGTCATGGCACCCCACCCCATTGGGGATGTGTACTTCAGCGACGTTGAACTTGGTCCGGGCGCGCTGATTGGCGATGAGGGAGCAGGCATGGCTTTGGCTCTTGGCACGCTTGGGCACTTCCGTACGTCCGTAGCCGCAGCGGCCTGCGGCATGGCTCGGCGCGCCCTCGACGAATCACTCCGCCACCTTCAAACCAGACAACAGTTCGGCCGACCCCTGTCCAGTTTTCAGGGGCTGCGCATGGACCTAGCGGAGATGGATACTCGGCTGCGGGCGGCGGAACTTCTCGTAGCTGAGGCGGCAGAGGCCGTGGGGCGCGGTGAGGCGGCCGTACGTGAAGTCGCTCGAGCCAAGCTCTTCGCTACCGAGGCCGCGGGTTGGATCTGCGACCGCGCCGTCCAACATTTGGGTGGATTGGGCGTCAAACGTGGGCAAATTGTCGAACGCCTGTATCGCGAGGTGCGAGGCTTGCGAATCTATGAGGGAACGAGCGAGGTCCAAAAACTGATCTTGGCCAAGGCAGCCTTGGAAGACGCTAATTCCTGAAGGGTGGTCCGGGGGTGGCCCCATTGCGGGAATTGAAGGGCCCGCAGATAATGCGTTGCTCCTCGCAAGGCGAGGGCATCCGCAAAACCTAGATCGCACACGGGTCGGCTCCCACCGTCTCGCCACTCTCCGCGATCCTCACCGCAAGCTTTCCATCGCTCCAGGGCGTTCGTCGTTCCTGGCGCGGGTTTCCTATGCCCAGATTCCAACGGCACATCTTTACGTGCATCCATGAGCGTTCCGAAGGCAGCCCGCGTGGGTGCTGTGCGGCGAAGGGAAGTGAAGACGTGGCGGCGGCCCTGAAGGCGCAACTCCATGGGGCTGGGCTGCGGCGGATCGTGCGAGCCAACAAGTCGGGATGCTTGGATCAGTGCTCCCGGGGGACCACCATGGTCGTCTACCCCGAGGGCGTTTGGTACGGAGGTGTCGGTTTGGGAGACGTGGATGAGATTATCCAGCGTCACATCATCGGAGGGGAGATCGTCGAGCGGCTTGTGATCCCCGATGAAGAACTCACCGGCAGACCCCTACCGTCGGAGGCCCAAGCAGCGGAAAGGGCCGAACTGAAACCACTGGAGCTGGACGGGCTCTTGGACTCCAACGACTAGGACTTCGAATGAGTAGCACTTTGTCTCAGACGCAATCCGCAAACCTCCTGATGCAATTGGTTGAGGGCCAGGCCTATCGGCAGTTGTTGTTGGGCAACATTCGTGGAGCGGGAATCCAAATGCTCCCCGACGTGCGCGCCAAGGGACGGATGGCCCACGACCTAGAGCACAGCCTGCGTTTGATGGAGCAGGTGGAGGCCATCCACCGCGAGGTCGGCGGCGTGGAGCTCGTCAGTGTGGTGCGTCCTCGTATTGACCGCGTGCCCATGCCCGAGTCCCAGCTCGAACTGAGTGTGGCGCTCGCGCTCCTGGGGCGAGCGGAATACGCCGCGGCGGGGGGCCTCGTCGAGAGTCGTCATGAGGGCCTTGCAGCTATTGCTCGCGATCTGGTGGATTCGGTACGCGATGAAGCCGAAGCCCAGGCACGAGCTTTCATCGAGGCATGCACCCATCCCTCTCGCCGTTCCTCCGCCCAGACCTACTGGAGTCGATGGTTCCCCATCGCTCTGCGATCGTTGGGGCGTCCTCACACACGCCAGGATGACCAAGCTCAAGAGCTTGGCCTGCGAGGGGTTAGCGCAGGAGAGTGCATTCGCCGGTTCGTCTGTGACGCCGAGCCCATGCGTCGAGCTTGCGGCCTGAATATGCCCTCGCTCAATCAGTTGGGCGTTGAATTGCCCGAGGACTTGCGCGGGCGGTTCCCGGAGGGTGGACTGCACGCATGACATCCGTGGAGGAGCCGGAGGACTGGGCCCAGTCCTGGCGCAGTAGATTTCCGATCGTCGAGAAAACGACCTATCTCGTGAACCACAGCCTGGGCGCCATGCCCATCGGGGTGCGCGACAAGCTCGGCGATTTCATGGACCAATGGGAGACTCGTGGGGTCCGCGCCTGGGGTGAGGGGTGGTGGAGTGCTCCATCAGATGTGGGCAATCTAGTTGGCAAGATCATGAACGCCCCAGAGGGGTGTGTGGTCATGCACCAGAACGTCTCTGTTATCGAGGGCGTCGTGGCCTCGTCGCTCGATTTCAGCGGGCCGCGGAACAAGGTTGTTTACAGCGATCAGAACTTTCCGACCAACATGTACGTCTGGGAGGGGTTCCGGAAACTGGGCGCGCAGATCGAGGTTGTGCCCAGTGACGAAGGCGGGCTTGTCCCCACCGAACGCTTGTTGGAGGCGATAGACGAAACGACGCTGATCGTGCCCATCAGTCACGTCTGTTTCCGTAATTCCTACCTGCAGGACGCTAAGGCGATCTGTGAACGGGCCCGTTCCGTGGGAGCGTTGGTGCTCCTCGATACCTACCAATCGCTCGGCACCGTGCCCATTGACGTGCAGGAGCTCGGCGTGGACATGGTCTGCGGTGGATCGGTGAAGTGGCTCTGTGGCGGCCCGGGGGCTGGCTATCTCTACGTGCGACCGGACTTGCAAGAGGAACTGCAGCCTCGCATTACCGGGTGGATGGCACATGCCGACCCGTTTGCTTTTGAGACTGGAGCGCAGAGGTATTCCTCCTCTGCCAGACGCTTCTTACACGGCTCACCAGCCGTAGCGAGCCTGCTGCAGGCTTCTGCTGGGTACGAGGTCATTTTGGAAGCCGGCGTCGGAGCTATTCGCGATTGGTCACTACGCCTCACGGAAGGGTTGGGGCAGGACATGCTCGAGCGAGGCTTTGCGATTTATGGACCTCAGACGGGTTCCAAACGTGGAGGAACCTTGACCATTGCGTTGAACGAGGACGAGTCGGGCCCCGCATTCGTGAAGAGTCTTGAGAGGCGAGGGATTCTTGTGGACCACAGGCCGGGAGCGGGAATCCGGGTCAGCCCACATTTCTACACACTTGAGGATGAGCTTGCCGGGTTTGCGGCAGCCATGAGTGAGTTGCGATCTAGCCGTGACTGGGAAAAGGATGCCGAGGCGGCGGGCGTCTACTAGCCGCTGACCCCTAGGACGTTTCCATGAATGATGAGGATTGGATTATTGTCGGCGAAGGTGTGCGTGGCGAGTGGCTCTCTTCCCCCGACAGCCAGGTCGCAACTTATCCCCCGGTTCTCTTTGTACGGGACCCTCTGACGGACACTGCAGATGCTCGCGCGATTGCCCTGGCGTTGGCCCAGCTCGGACGGCGTGTTTTGTGGGTCGATACGGACTCCCTACCTCCCCCGGAGTCAGCGTCGGATCTCCCTGCGGAGGAGAAGGACCCGCTCTGGGAGCAGGAAGCGGGATACTCTGATCGGCCTGCAGTCCGCGATTTAGGTCTGCTCATTAAGGCTATGGGAGCTGAGCGCCCTGCCGTGGTGGGAGTGGGAATGGGTGGCACCTGGGCGCTTCTCTTGGGATGCCAGAGTGTGGGCGTGTCTGCCGTGGCGACGATCAATGGGCGCCTCGTCTACCCCCGCTTGAGCGCGGCCAAGCCTGTGCAACCCCTGGAGATGATTCTCAACCTAAGTGCGCCCGTGCTGTTCATTGATGGCTCAGGGGGGGAAGGAACGGCTGAAGGGCAGACCGAACTGGCATTGGAACGCTTTGCAGCCTTTGGCATTGAGGCCGAGGTGGAGTGGCTTTCTCCCGACCCGCTTGCGGCCCCGGGTTCAGCGTCACGGGTGGCTGATCGCTTGGACCTCTTTTTGAGTTCTGTCCCGCGCTAGGGGTGTCAATCGCTATCTTGGGGGCATGAGCACCACCAGCCTTAGTATCTTCGACCTTCGGCCAGGCAACACCATCCTCGATAGGTTCCTCCTTAGGGCGCCGCTGCGAGAGAACGGTATCGCTTCTACTTTCGAAGTGGAGGACGCCGATGGCGGTGCCATACGCGAGCTGCAGGTATTCCCTGCAGGCCTCTTTGAGGGTCCCGAACAGGCGAGTGAATTCGCGGGGAAACTCGAGCCATGGACTCATGTGGAGGTGCCAGCTCTGCAGCAAGTGCACTCAGTTCAGGCTTTGGATGATGGCACCGTTGTGATTCTTGCGGACCTGCCTGAGGGTCAGGAGCTGCGCGCTCTGATGGAGAGCCAAGACCGGATGGATCCGGGTGATGTGATCTCATTGGTCACCCCTATCTTGAACGGGTTAGACGTGATCCATGGACAGGGCCTCATTCACGGAGATATCAAGCCGGCGGCGATTTTTAGCTCAGGAGTCGGCGGGGAAGGCCGACTTGTCGATGGGGGGGTGACCCCCGCGATGTGGGCAGCCAAGCATCTGGGAACCAGAACGGCTTTGATTGGCACTCCGTTCTATGCGCCGATAGAGCAATTCACGGGCGATTCTCCCGATGAACTGTCTGACCTCTACAACCTGGCGACGGTGATGTATGAAATGTTGACAGGTGTTTTGCCGTGGTCCGGCACCGGCTACATCGAAGTGTTCCAGTCAAAGATGCAGGAGACTCCGCCCAGCATGTCCCTACGTGCGCCGGACGCTGAGGTTCCACGTGCGTTGGAGGAGGCGGTTGCCAGGGGGCTTTTTGCGAGCAGGCGTAAGCGCTATCCGTCGGCGGAGGCATTCCTTGAGGGGCTGTCGGAGGCGGTGGCCAAGGGCTGATCCGCGGGGGCCGGCCCAAGGACCAGAGATTGGACCTTCTCCTGCGCCCTTTTTGCTTGGCGCGCTCAAGGGGATGGACTGATTTCCATCCGTGTGAAGCCGCGAGGAGCGGGATGAGGTCACCGGGGTGGATCCTCAGGGGTGCCGCGGGAGCCTGTGGTGGGGCTAATTCCGAGGTCTCAAGTTGGTGCTCGGCCCTGGGGTTTCTGTGGAATGCCGGGTGGGGAATGGCTCACTTTGAGTGCACGGCAAGGGACAAGGGGCAGCCGGACCGAGAATTACCGGCCAAGGCTCCCGTGTGGGATACGGTTCCTATGCACCCTCGCCACCCTTCTCATGAATGTACAAATCCAATCTGTGGCCCTCATGGGCCTTTTTGCTCTCCTCGCTTCTTGCGGCTCCGACGATGGCGGTGGCGGTGGTGGCGGTGGTAATTCATCCCCCGTGGAGGTGGAATTTGGAGTGCCTACGGTAATCGTGCAAGAGGATGCCAGCTACCTGGAGGTGGGCTTGGTTCTCGACAAGCCCTCTTCAAGCCTGTTGATCGTGGACTTCTTTGTTGCGGGCGATGCTCAGATTTTCTCGGACTACCACGTACTTACCAGCACCCCGCTTCAGATTCCTGCGGGTGTCGTCTCCACAAAGATCCTGGTCCAGATCTTTGAAGACACGCTTGGCGAGAAAGACGAAAACGTTGACTTCACCTTGCTAACCCCGCTCGGGGCGACTCTCGGAGATAACACGACGCACCGCATCACTATCGCCGACGAAGATGCACAGGCGATTGCCGAAGCGGAACCCAACAATGATGTTGCCACCGCCAACATTGCTGGAGGGGTCCAGGAGAACATTTCCTACAGGGTGTCGGGCAATATCAACGCGGCTTTTGAGGAGTACGACATCTTCCAATTGACGGCTACGGACAACTCAGACGTCTTTATCCAACTCACTCCCGCGAACTATGTATCCGAAATCCGGCTTCACATTCTGGATCAAGCGGGGGCAATCATCTTCTCCTTTGCCGGTGCCGTAGGAGACGCCATCACAACGGAATACGAAGCCGTGCAGGGCGAGGTGTTCCATGTGGCGGTTTGGGTTGAAGCCGCAGATACGGACTTCCAACTGGACCTTGTGGGGCTTGCCTCCACCTTGACCTCCAACGGGGGCCCGGGGAGCGAAACGAGCGAACTCACTCAGGCGGGCCGCTCCTTTGGGACGGATCTTGACGGCTTCCGGGCTTGGTTGGACGCCAAGTTGCAGTCGGAGGCTCAGGACGATCTCGTCACGGATCAGGTCATCCTGACCGTGGTTTCCGAGGACTAATCCGCCAGGGGGTTCCATAGGGACCGCGAGGGTCCGGGAGTGGAGTTGGCCAGGGCCGGGGCCTTCCCTTATTCTGGGGTCGGCCGGAATGGCCTCCCCTCATGAGCGAACTTGGATCCCCTTTTGGCCAGGGTTGGCCTGACCGCTTCAACCTCTGCACCTATTTCCTCGACCACAACGTGGACGAGGGTCGAGGGGAGAAGACGGCCCTTGTCTGCGGCGATAGGAGTCACACCTATGCCAGCCTGCAGGAGCGCGTGATTCGCTTAACCGCCGCCCTGCGCGAAATGGGGCTCGGCGCCGAGGACCGCGTCCTGATCGTCCTTCCAGACGATTTGGAGTTCGCAGAGATTTGGTTTGCGACCCTGCGTGCCGGCGGCGTCTTTGCCATGGTCAACCCGCTGCTGAAGGCCAAGGACTTCAGCTACTACTTGGAATACACCAAAGCCCGCGTGCTGGTGACCGACTCTTCGGTGCTGGCCGAGATTGGTGAGGCAGCTCGCTCGTCACCGCATCTGCGGGGCGTGCTCGTAGTGGGTAGCGAGGTGGAGGACTTCACCCCTTACGAGGGTGCGATCGCCGCTCAGTCGGAGGATTCCAGCACGGGATTTGTGGCGCCTACAGGCCCCGATGACCTCGCGGGTTGGTTGTTTACCTCAGGTTCGACGGGTGAGCCCAAGGCCTGCGTCCACATGCAGCGCGACTTTGCTTTTTCGACCGAGACGTTTGCCCTGCAGGTCGCGGGATATAAAGAGGACGATGTATGCCTTTCCGTTCCCAAGTTGTTCTTTGGGTACGCGACGGGAACGAACCTCATGTTCCCTTTTCGCGTGGGCGCGACGGTCATCTTATTTCCGGAGCGTTCCACGCCCGACGCTCTCTTCGACCTTATCGCCCAACATAGGCCGACCTTCTTGACCTCGGTTCCGACCCTCATCAACAACATGCTGCGCTCGGAGCGTTGTGATTTGGCCGATCTGTCCAGCCTGCGCGTGTGCCTCTCCGCCGGAGAGGCTCTGCCGGCCAGCCTGTACGAGCAGTGGATGGAACGCACGGGCGTGGAGATCCTGGACGGAATAGGATCAGCGGAGATGTTCCACATCTACATTTCCAATCGCATGGGGGATGTTCGTATCGGGAGCCTCGGCAAGCTCGTTCCGGGGTACGCTGCTGAAATTCTCGGCCCGGATGGCGAGGAGGTGCCTCCGGGCGAACCCGGCCGATTGCGCATCCGGGGAGGCTCGACGGCGCTTTGCTATTGGGGTGACAAGGCAAAGTCCCATGAGACCTTTCAAGCCGATGCTTGCACCACCGCCGACATCTTTCGCGTGGACGAAGAGGGTTACTTCCAATACGTGGGCAGGGGCGACGATCTCCTAAAAGTGAGCGGGATCTGGGTGTCCCCCTTGGAGATCGAGAATGCTCTGCTCGCTCACCCTGCCGTGGATGAGGTTTGTGTGATCGGTAAGGCCGACAATGACGGCTTGATCAAGCCCCAGGCGTTTGTGGTCTTGGCAGCCGGTCACCCTGGCGATGAAGCTCAGGCGGGGGACCTCAAGGCCCATCTCAAGGAACGCCTTGCCCCTTACAAATACCCACGCTGGTTCGAATGGTGCGAGGAGCTCCCCAAGAACGACCGTGGAAAGGTCAACCGCAAGCTTCTGAAGTCGAGGGGCTGAGGGCGAGCAACTGGCCACTGGGAATCGCCGCCCGCGCTCCTGGTGAGTAGAATCCTCATACACATGTCAGAACTCGCCAAACAGACCTGGCCGGAAGCCCAAGAACTTCTCGGTCCCGAGACCGTGGCTCTAGTGCCTATCGGCAGCACCGAACCCCATGGTCCGCACTTACCTCTGGACACGGATGTGACCATTGCGACAGCCCAGACCTTGCGAGCTTCGACCCTCCTTGAAGCCAAAGGGGTCAAGACCGTGATCCTGCCCGCCGTCCCTTACGGCGTGACCCACTGGACCCATGGCTTCGCAGGCACAATCACTTTGCGCCCCGGCACTCTGTGGTCCCTGCTTGAGGACATCGTTGAGAGCCTCGAAGAAGCCGGTGTGCGCCACGTGGTGTTTTCTAATGGACACCTGGAGCCGGGTCACATCGAAGTGTTGCGCGGCCTTCCGATGGACTACAAGGAGAAGAAGGAGGGCTCGGCCCAGGTCATTTTCCCGGACAACACACGCCGGCGCTGGGCCGCGACCCTAGGCGACGAGTTCAAGGGCGGTGACTGTCACGCAGGTCGCTACGAATCGAGCATCATTCTCAAGGCGGATCCAGAGGGCGTACGTGAGGAGAAGCGGGTTGCGCTTGAGCCCGTGGAAATCGGACTTGTGGAGCGCATTCGTGGCGGGGCCAAGAGCTTTAGGGAGTGCGGCGCAGACCAGGCCTACTGCGGCGCACCCGCTGAAGCGAGTGCGGCTGAAGGGGAAGCCCATATCGAGCAACTAGCCAACATGATCGTCACTTCCATCGAAGAAGCATGGCCGGAACTCTTCGGGGCGGCTTCATGAGTTCATATGACACCATGCTGCAGGTGCGCTTTGGTCACGTGGACCCGGCGGGAATCGTCTATTTCCCCCGTATCTACGATTATCTCCATGACGTCTTCGAGGAGCTGTGGGAGAAGCACGTTGGGCAGCGTTATTACCATTTGCTGCTGGAGAAGAAGGTTGGCTTTCCGCTTGTTCATTCGAACGTGGACTTTAACGCGCCTCTGCGATTCGGTGATCGCCCCCTAGTGAGCGTGACCTGTTTTAAGCTGGGTCGCACCTCTCTGGGATTACGCTACGTCTTCCGTTTGGGAGAGACCATTTGCCTGGAAGCTAAGCAGGTCACCGCCTGTATAGACGTGGACACTATGAAGCCTGTGGCAATCCCCGATGCGTTCCGGGAGAAGTTTGCGGAACTGATTGAGGAGGGCGTCGAGATGACGGCGGTCAACCTATGAGAATTGTCGACCTCTATGGGGAAGGCCGTCCCATCTTCAGTTTTGAGTTCTTCCCTCCCAAGACGGATGCCGGTGAGAACAAGCTCATGGAGACCATGGCGGATCTAAAGTCTGCTGTGGAGCCGGACTTCGTGTCCGTGACCTACGGGGCAGGTGGCAGTACTCGCGACCGAACCCATGGAGTGGTCACACGGATCCAAGACGAACTCGGTATCACAGGCATGGCTCACCAGACGTGCGTGGCTGCCAGTCGCGCAGACGTGCGCGAGAACGTGAAGCGCCTCGTCGAGTCGGGTGTCGAGAATATTCTCGCCCTACGCGGTGACCGGCCTGAGACGGATGGAGACTGGCAACCCCCGGAAGACGGCTTCTCCCACGCCAATGAACTGTTGCAGTTTCTGACTGAAGAATTTGACCTTTCACTTGGAGCCGCCTGCTATCCAGAGGTTCACCCCGAGGCGGTCAGCGCGAATGACGATTTGGCATGGACTCACGAGAAGGTGAAGAGTGGCGCGGGATTCTTGACCACGCAGCTCTTCTTCGAATCAGAGTGCTATGTTCAGTTCGTGGGGCGAGCTCGGGAGGCGGGTATCACCGTTCCCATCGTTCCGGGCATCATGCCCATAACCAATCTTGGTCAGATCGAGCGCTTTACGAAGATGTGTGGGGCTGAGTTGCCGGCACACCTGCACGAGCGTTTACAGCGGTGCGGGGATGACGCCGCCGCCGTGATGGCCACGGGTATCGAGCACGCGATCACTCAGTGCCGTGAACTTCTTGAGGCCGGCGCGCCGGGGTTGCATTTCTACACGCTCAACAAGAGCCATGCCACGCGCTCGATCTTGGCCGCTATGCGCCAACTCTAAGGCGCTTTCAGACAGTCAGCCAGCGTCGCCAGGAAGTGCTTGATCTGGTCCATGGGTGCGACCGTGATGCGAATGTGATCGCGAATCCGATCATCGTCGAATCGGCGCACGGCGATTTTGCGTTCCAAGAGCGCGGCTTGAATTGACGCACCCGAGTGCGCGGGGTGCGTGGCAAGTACCCCAACGGAATTGGAAGGCAGAACCGAGAAGCCAAGTTTTTCCAAGCCCGTGGCCAGATAGTCACGATTGCCCACGAGTTCATCGCGTAGGGATTCGAAGGAGGCCTGACGGCGGATGGCTTCCATGGCCATGACCTGGGCCATGGCGTTGACGTTGAAGACGTCTTTCTGAGCCAGCATGCGTGCGATCAGGCCTTCTCCCGCGATGCAGTACCCCAGGCGCAGGCCGGCCATGCCGTAGAACTTAGAGAAGCTGCGTACGAAAGCCATGTTGGGCGGCAGGGGTGATGGGATCGAGTCGTGGCCGTACTCGCCGTAGACGTTGTCCCAGATCACATACGAATTCTCGTCGGCGGCCAACCGCATGAGTTCATCCGTTGGCACGCTGCGACCGGTGATGGCGTTGGGTGAGTCCACGACGGCGAACCCACTAAATCCGGTTGGGTCTACGTGGCCGGTCTCGAATGCATCACCGGGCAATACCTCTTGTCTGAATCCGAGTCTTTCGGCCAAGAGGTCGTAGACCTTAAAGCGCACGTCCAACACATGCATGCAGTCGTAAGTTTCATGGAGTACGCCAAAGAGGTCGGAAAGCACCTCATCCGCGCCGTTACCCAAGAAGACTTGCTCGGCACGTACACCATGGAGTCCAGCGATGGCTGTGCGCAGCGGCATGCAAGTGGCATCGGGATAAGAGGAGATCGCGGCTTGTTCCACCAGATCTCGTGCGGCATCTACGGCCCATTCGCGTCCCACCAGCAAATTCTCATTGCGATGTAGGCAAAGAACGTCGTCCATCGAAACTTGAACGCCGGGGTCGTAGGTGGATTTGAAATTGCTCACGATGGGTCCTCAGGGTGACTGCGGGATCGACGACCTGAGCGCTTGCGCAGGCCCTTCAGCTTGGCCTGGGTGGACGCCTTCAGGTTGTCGGCAGCTTCTTGTTCGGCCGTGGAGTCGGATTCTTGCAAGCTCAAGACTAGTTCTTGCAGGCGGATCCGCGGATTGGCCAGTACGCAGTTTAGCAGGGTCTTGTAGCGCTCAACGAAGCGTTCCATCGTCGCAGGTTCATACAGGTCCCGACTGTACTCCAGTGTTCCTTCGATGCCCTCCGGCATGTCCCACAGGAAAATGGCGATGTCGTACCTCGCGTTGTCGAATTTGACCTCCACCGGGCTCATGACGAGGCCCGGTAGTTCGATGGTCTCGATCTGCCCCATCTCAAGGCCATAGCCATAGACGGCGGGGTTCCGGTCGGGCGTGAGCAAGGAGAATTGCACCTGGAAAAGGGGGTTACGGCCCAGGTCGCGTCCCGGCTGCACCTGAGCCAGGATCTGCGTCAAGGGCAGATCCTGATGAGACCAGGCCCCGATGGTCGTGGTGCGTACGCGTTTCAATAGCTCGTCGAATCCTGGATTCCCAGAGAGGTCCGTGCGCAATGCCAGCATGTTTACAAGGAAGCCAATTAACCCCTCGAGCTCGCTACGGTTGCGGTGCGCAACTGCAGATCCGATCAGCATGTCGGTGTGTTTGCCTACATCGTGCAGGAGGGCCAGGAAGGCTGCGTTCAAGGTCATGAACAACGTCACGCCTTGGTCTTGGGAGAGCTTGCGCAGGCGGTTGCTCAAATCCTTTGGCAGACGGATGGCGGCGTGGCGACCTTTGAAGGACTGAACGGCAGGGCGCGGGTGATCGGTGGGAACTTCGGCACTGATGAGGTCGCCGGACAATTGCTCGCGCCAGTAGGCGAGGTGCTCTTCAAGCTTGGCCCCCTGCAGCGTCTCGCGTTGCCAGGCCGCGAAGTCGCCCATCTGAATCGGAAGCTCATCCAGAGGCGATGACTTTCCGGCTTGGAAGGCGCTGTAGAGATCCTTGAACTCCTCGGTGAACACTCCCATGGACCACCCATCGGTTGCGATGTGATGGAAATTCAATACGAGAATGTGGTCGTGCTCCGCCAGGCGCATCACAAACGTTCGAAAGAGGGGCCCGCGGGCCAGATCGAATGGCTTGTGGGCATCCTCTGTTGCCAGGCGTGTGGCTTCCTTCTCGGCATCTCCCAGGGACCGGTCGGACAGATCTGAGATGGAAAGCTGGAAGGGCTCTGGTGCTGTAACCACTTGGTAGGGCCGCCCGTCCCTCGTCTCAATACTCATGCGCAGGGGCTCATGGCGCGCAATGATCTCGCCCAGCGTCTTTTCTAGTGCCGCCATGTCCAACTGTCCACTGAGGCGGACGGCCCCAGGTTGGTTGCTGCGCGCCTCGTTGGGCTCGAGCTGGTCGAGGAACCACAGGGCCTCCTGTGCGAAGCTCAATGGGGCTGGCCCAGAATCGGGCCGGCGGGGGATAGCCTGCTCCTCTGCAGGCGCCGCCATGCCCTTCTTCTTGAGCATCTTGGCTAACAGAGCCCGCCGCGCGGGAGAGAGTCCCTGCCGGGAGGGTGGGTCAGGTCCGCTCGACTGGGGCATTCGTAAGAAACCGAAACAGGGGTAAACGCAAACGGCGCTACAGGTCAGGAAAGGTGTACAGGTAGGCCGAACCCGAGTCGGCACCCGCATCATCGTCTCGCCACGACCCGGTTACCAATAGCTTTCCTTTGAGAGCGAGGTGAAACCCGAAAGCATCCTGGGGTGCACCATCGGAGGGCACCACCTTGCGGAACTTGGACCACTTATTGTTGCGGTAGCGGTAGATGTACACCGCTCCCGGGCCCAAAGCCTCCGTCAGCTTCACCGAGGCGCCCACAGCTAGGTTGTCGCCGTCGAGGGCTATAGAGAACCCGAAGTGGTCGTAAGCAGCGCCATCCCGCGGCACGATCTTGTGCTCGTGGCCCCAACTGGCCCCGTCATGACGCCAGACATATGCGGCTCCCGATTGTGTGCCCTTAGGGCTATCTCCGAACGCCCCGGCCACGACGGTGCGGCCGTCCAGATACACCGACCAGCCCAGAAAGCTGTTGGTGCCGGCATCGGAGGCCACGAGCTTTCGCTCCTGGACCCAGCTGGCTCCGTTGTAGCGAAACAGGTACACCGCACCTGCATTCGAGGCTCCATCATCGTCCTTCCAGGTGCCCACGGCGATAACGTTTCCACTCACGCTGACGTGCCGCCCGAAGCCGTCATTGGCATCCCTGTCGGAGGCTTTGAGCTTCTGCTCTTGTACCCACTGCAGTCCATTAAAGCGGTAGACGTAGGCTGCTCCGGAACCCTTGCCGCCCCCGTTCTTCTTCCAGGCGCCAGCGACAATCACGTTGCCGTCGATGGAAACCGTATTGCCCAAGCGGTCATCTTTTGATCCATCACTGGCCAGGAGCTTCTGCTCCTGAACCCAGCTGGTTCCGTTGTAGCGGAAAGCATAGACCGAGCCGCTTTTCTCGCCGTTGTCGTCGTCCCAATGGGTTCCGACGACAGCCAGGTCGCCATCTAATTCTAGTGAGCGCCCAAAGTTGTCACCCGCTTGGCCGTCGTCGGGCAGGAGCTTTTGCTCTTCTACCCACTGACGGCCGTTGCATCGATAAACGAATACTGCGCCAGAGTCCTTGCCCTGGTCGTCATCCCACTCGGAGGCCACTAGGGCGACATTGCCATCCACGGCCATGGCCGCCGCGAAGATATCTTCCTGAGCCAAGTCGTTCGGCTTGATCTTGCGTTCCCCGACGGCGACACAATTGGGGTCGAGCTTCGGGGGAATGGGGGAGCCCGGCGGAACTTGCAGCGCGGTACACGGGGCGGCGAGCGTACAGGCGAGGACAGCCGCTGTGGAAATCTTGGTCAGCATCATCACGTGGGCCCCCGGCGGGCTTTCAAGGCATCAGATTATCGTACCCCTAAGAGCCGCGAAGCTGTGTCCGCAACTTGCCCAAGGGATCTCTACAGGTAGCCCAGAGCCTTCAAGCGCTCCACCATGTCAGCGGGGATTTCAATATCGCCCGAGCCTACGTCCGGCAAGCGGATCACGTACACGCCGGGCGGGATGACGACTCCCTGCATGGAACTCCCAGGGTCGCGTTCGGCCTCCGTGAAGAGCGTCGAGATATCATCCATTCCAAGGTCCTCTTGAGTTCCTGAGAAATCTACGGGTACCGCGGTTTCCGTACGCTTGGGACCGAGGAAGACCGGCATTGCTCCAGCAATGCCACCGTACTCGTTTGATTCCACGTAAATCCTGGCGTTCGGCGGGTCCACTCGGATTTGAAAGGCGTCGTTGTCTTGGAGCAGTCCTTTCTTCACCACGTTGTCCAGCATCGGCATGAGAAGGCACTCAATTGTCAGGCGCGTTCCACCGGTTTCATAGTTGTAGGAATCCGTCGCCTCAAGGTTGAGGGGCGTCACATCCACGAACTTTCCATCCGTCCTCAAGGTCAAGTTCCATTGTGTGTTCTCGGTTGCTTTGCTGCTGATGGCTTGGAGGATCAGACCTGACCGCTCACGTGAGCGTTGCATGCGGAGCAACAAATCCAATTCGGACACTTTCAGAGGGAGTTCCGAGTAGAGATTGTTTGTCTCACCGGGGTCCTCGCGAATGTTGAACAGGTACTTCCTAGGTTCGGGTGATAGTTCCTCGAAGTACTTGTAGTCACCAAGCACGATTCCTTTCGAGACGTGCAATGTCCTGTTTGAACCTGCTACTAGGTTCAAATCCAAGAAAACAGGAACCGCCGGAATATCGGAACCCAGCAGGTCGAGGAGATCCCGCCCGGCGAGCGTCTCGGGAGCGTGATGCTCCAGCAGGTTTAGTTGCGTGACCATCACGTCCACCAGGGAAACAGGTGTATCCACCTCGTGGCCACCGTGATCCTGTCCGGGAAGTTTGAGTATCAGTGGGACCTCGACAACCTCGTTGAATATCTGAGTCCCGTGACCGCCTCGCCCGTGATCCAAGAACTCCTCCCCGTGGTCACTTACGAACCAGATGACCGTGTCCTCATAAAGCCCTCGGCGCTTCAATTCCTGCACGAAATTTCCGAACTGATCATCTGAGTAGCGAATCTCACTGTCGTAGAGCGCAATCGTGTTCTTGACTCGGCGCACCTGGGGCCGCATGGCGAGCATACTTGCTATTCCAGGAGGCCGCGGGTTGTCTGTGAAGAGCGTGTCGTAGGGTTTGATGGGGATGTTGGGCCCGTGGGGATCGATGCTATGCAGGTACAGGAAGAATGGCTGGTCTTCAGGACGTGCGTCGAGAACTTCGAATGCGCGTTGGTTGACCTGTTCCGCTTGAATCTGCATCCAGCCCCCCGCTTGTGGGGCCTGTTCCCCGAGGTCTTCAAAGACCTCATACCCACGGTTGAAGCCCCAATGCTCCACTACGAAAGGATTGGTGACGATGCCTGCGCAGAAGTAGCCGATGGGGCTGAGGTACTCGCTCAGTAGTTTGGCTTGGGGTGAGAGTGGGCTGCTGCGCGAGGTGGCCCCGTGCTGGCGAGGATGTAGGCCGGTCAACAGTGAACCGGTAGAAGCCTTGGTCCAAGCGCTGGTGGCGTAGGCCTGCTTGAACACGATCGAGTCTTCAGCAAGGGCATCTATACTGGGGCTCGTTTCGCGCTCGTATCCGTAAAGCCCCAGGTGGTCCTGCCTCAGGGTGTCCACCAGGTAGATAACGATGTTGGGGCGCGGTGGCGGGTCTTCTCCGCTGCAGCCAGCTAGAAGCGCAGCGGCGAGCAACAGGCTGCAAAGGGCGTAGTTCGTGGTTTTGCTGAGCATTGGTGTGGCGAGGGACGGCTACGAAGCAAGAGTACCCCGCACGGGGAACAATCCTGAGGGATGATTTCGGCAGCTAGACCTTTTCTACGCTCTGGAAACTGAATCTGTTGAGGTGCTTGTCGCCCTAGGCCGGGATATCGTCTAACAGTCACTTTGCTTTGGCCATGATTCCCTCCGACCCTCATTCTCCAATCGTCTCGTTTTGGACACGGGCCCTGTCTGGTCACCCGCCCGCACTTGAGCTGCCCACAAGCACAGCGCGCTCCCCTGAGCGGTTGTTCTCTCCTACGCAGCTGGCTCTTGAGCTCGATGCTGAATTGGTTGCAGGCCTGCAGGGCTTGGCCGCGACCCAGAATTCGTCACTCCAGGAGACATTGCTGGCCGGGGTGTTTGCGCTCATGTACCGGACCTGCGGTCAGGATGACATAGTTCTGGGGCTTGCCCGCTCGGGGGGCGTGGTGCCCTTGCGGCTAAGCCTCGCAGGGGAGTCCAGCTTGATTGCTTTGGTTGGACGAGTGCGAGCGGGGCTCGCAGATATCGATGGCGTCGAATCTCGCCCGTTGGACGAAATCCTCGCCAGCGTGGGCGTTGAGAGTACGGGGGATCTCTTTCAGGTTCTGATACTTCTCGAGCCAGGAGCACCGGTTCCGGACTCCTGCGCCAATCTGGACCTTGTGTTCGATCTTGCGGCCGGGGCGGATCCGAGCCTGACGTATAACGCGGAACTCTTCAGCGAGCCGTCTATCAATCGCATGAAAGGCCATTTCGCGACTCTTCTCCGCAGCCTCTCATCGGACTCCGATCTGAGCCTCGATGCGGCACAGGTCTTGACGCGCGCCGAGCATGAGCGGGTAGTTGTGGAGTGGAATGACAAGGCCGTCGACTTTCCGCTTGAGGCAACTCTACACGGGCTCTTCGAGGAACAGAGTCAGTCCAACCCCGATGCTATTGCGGCGACCTTCGGGGATCAGGAGCTTACCTACCGGGAGCTGGACGCTCGCTCAAATCAGGTGGCCCGATACTTGGCCGGACTGGGCGTGGGCCCCGAGGTGATGGTGGGCATCAGTGTGGAGCGCAGTCTCGACCTAGTGGTTGGGCTCGTGGGTCTGGCTAAGGCGGGTGGTGCTTACGTCCCTATGGATCCCGCGTATCCCATCGAACGGCTGGAGTACATGATCCGTGACTGTCGTGTCGGTGTCATCCTGACTCAGTCACATCTGGCCAGCGGATTGCCAGCGAGTGATGCACGCCTCGTGCTCCTTGACGAATGCGCGACCTTTGATGGGTTGGATACCTCACGCGTGGAGAGCGGCGCCGACAGTCAGAGCTTGGCGTACGTGATCTACACCTCCGGATCGACAGGAGCGCCGAAGGGTGTGATGCTCAATCATCAGGGGCGTGTGAACAACTTCCTCGACTTCAATCGACGCTTTTCCGTGGGGCAGGATGACGGGTTGATCGCACTCGCCTCGCTCTCGTTCGATATGTGTGCCTACGATGTATTCGGCACCCTGGCCGCTGGAGCGACGATTGTCCTTCCCCAACCCGATCGCTTGCAGGATCCGGCTCATTGGGCAGAGCTGATGAGTCAGAGGCAGGTCAGCATTTGGCACACCGCGCCCGCGATGCTGAAGATGCTCGTGGACTATCTGGAGGTTCACCCCGATCGCACACCCCAGAGCCTGCGCCTGGTTCTGCTTGGGGGAGATTGGATCCCTGTCAGTCTGCCCGACAGGCTGCGCGCCCTCGCTGGCGACGTGCAGGTGATCAGCATGGGGGGCGCCACCGAGTGTTCCATGGACAGCACTATCTTCGAGGTGCTGGAGGTGGATCCCGCCTGGACGAGCATCCCCTACGGGGAGCCCATGGCAAACCAATTGGCCTATGTGCTGGGCGTGAACCTGAACCCAATGCCCGTGGGAGTTCCTGGGGAGTTGTACTTGGGTGGAATCGGTGTGGGGCGAGGATACTTCGAGAGGCCTGAATTGACGGCCGAGCGGTTCCTCGACAATCCCTTCATCGAGGGTGCGGAGCATCGCATGTATCGCACCGGGGATCTGGCCCGATGGATGGAGGATGGCAACTTGGAACTGATTGGCCGCGTGGACAATCAGGTTAAGATCCGTGGTTACCGCATCGAGTTAGGTGAGATCGAGGCGCGTCTGAATGCTCATCCGGCGGTTCGCGAAGGGGTGGTCGTGACGCGCGAGGACAGCACGGGAGAGAAGGTGCTTGTGGCCTACGTGGTTCAGGAGTCGGACTGGCAAGGGCCTGAAGAGGACTCCAAGGACTTGGGATCCGAGCAGGTCGAACAGTGGGAGGCCGTCTACGATCACGCCTACACGGCTCAAGCAAACGTCGAGCTCGAAGATCCGACCTTCAACATCGTCAGTTGGGACTCTTCCTATACCAACTCGGCCTTGCCTCCCGAGCAGATGCGTAACTGGGTGGACCAGACTGTCGCGCGTATTCAGCGCGGCAATCCACAGCGCGTCCTCGAGATCGGTTGCGGCATGGGTCTACTGCTGTTCCGCGTCGCTCCTTCCTGCGAACGCTACATTGGTACGGACTTCTCCAAGGTGGCTCTCGACTACGTGGCCCGTCACCGCGAACCCCTGGGCCTGCCTCAGGTTGAGCTCGCTCGACGGTGGGCAGACGACTTTGAGGGCGTGGAGCCGGACAGCCTGGACTGCGTCGTGCTGAACTCGATCATCTTGGATTTTCCGAGCATGGACTACCTGATGGAGGTCATTAGGGGGTCGTTGGAAGCCGTTGCGCCCGGCGGAACCATCTTCCTAGGAGATGTTCGTGGGTTACCTATGTTGGGTGCTTATCAGAGTTCGGTCCAGCTCTTCCAGGCTTCGGATGAGTTGCCCATTGAAGCGCTTGCCGCACGGGTCCGGCGCCTCCTGCGTCACGAAGAGGAGCTGGTCATTGATCCGCACTTCTTCGCTTGGCTGAAGACGCGGCTGCCGAAGATCGGGCGTGTGCAGATCCAACTCAAGAGAGGGGCCTTCGCCAACGAACTGAACGCTTTCCGCTACGACGTGACCCTGCACGTTGGAGAGGCCTCTGCCATGGCTGAGGAAGAGACCACCTGGCTCGACTGGCGCCAAGAGGGCCTCACCCTCGACTCCCTGCGCGAGCGCCTGGAAGCCGACAGCGAGCAGGGGCTCCTCTGCCTGCGCGCCGTTCCCAATGCGCGGGTGCTGGATGCGATTCGCTGTGTGGAACGGATTGCCGACCCCGGGGATCTTGAGAATGCCGCCGCCTTGCGCTCGGCGTTGGACCTCGCGCGGAAACAAGAGCCCGGCTGTAACCCCGAAGATTTCTGGGCACTGGGCGAGAGCCTTGGATTGGAAGTGGACGTCCGCTTCTCAGCCGATTTGGATTCGGGGGATTTTGATGTGGCGATCGCACGCCCCGGTCACGGCAAAGCCCTGCTCTTCCCCGATGAAACGGGCCTGGGCGCCGAGGCGGATTCTGAGGCGCGGGACTTCGCGAACAACCCCATGCTGGGCAAGCTCTCGCGCAAGTTGGGCCCTGCCCTGCGCGACACTCTTAGCGGGCAACTCCCCGAGTACATGGTGCCGCCGCTTTACGTGCCCTTGGATGAGATGCCTCTTTCGCCCAACGGCAAGGTCGACCGTAAGCGGCTACCTGCCCCCGATACCTCGCGGCCCGAGGTCGAGGCGGACTTTGCCGCTCCGCAGAGTGCACTGCAAAGGGTGGTGACAGGCGTTTGGCTTGAGGTCCTTGCCTTTGACAGGGTTGGCATCCGGGACAGCTTCTTCGAATTGGGCGGGCACTCGCTCTTGGCCGTCCTGATACAGACCCGGCTCAATCAAATTTTGCCCTTCCAGCTCGCTCTGGCGGACATCTTCCAGTTTTCAAGCGTGGAGCAGCTTTCCGAACGCATCACAGCCCTTGGTACAGAGAATGGGGTTGATGCAGAAGAAGTCTGTTCGATTCTGGAGTCGATCGACGAGTTATCTGACGAAGAAGTAGCTGCCCTAATGGAAGAGGATGCAGCCCCTTAGGTGCTCAACTATGACTGAACCCTCACCCAAGTCCAACCTGGCCCGCTTCGCAGAGGCCGCTGTTCGCCGTCTGGAGGAGGTCGATCCTGAGCTGTCGACGATTCTTGACAACGAGTATCGTCGCCAATCAAGCGTGCTCACCATGGTGGCCTCGTCGAGTATCGCCGACCCGTCGGCTTTGATTTGCGAGGCCATGACGTCCATGAACGTGACAGCCGAAGGCTACCCGGGCCGTCGATTCCACGCTGGTTGCCGTCACATCGACGAGATCGAGCAGTTGGCCATCGACCGGGTCAAGGCGGTGTTCGGAGCTCAATTCGCGAACGTTCAGCCCATGACGGCGAGCTCGGCCAATGAGATTGTGATGTTCAGCACACTCAAGGCCGGAGATACGCTGCTGGGAATGGACCTGGATTCCGGTGGACACCTAACCCACGGCAGCAAAGCCTCCATCTCAGGACAGGTATTCAACGCCGTGGGCTATGGGCTCGATTCCAACGAACGGCTCGACTACGACCAGGCCCATGCCCTGGCCGTCGAGCACAAGCCTAAGCTGATCATCTGTGGCACCACTGCCTATGCGCGAGAGATCGACTGGGCACGATTCCGTGCGATAGCAGATGAGGTGGGCGCCTACGTTCTGGCGGACATCACGCACATTGCGGGCCTCGTGGCCGCTGGTATTCACTCCAGCCCGATCGACCACGCGCACTTCACTACGACCTGTACCCACAAGCAGCTTTTTGGTGGGCGTGGGGGGTTGATCATGATCGGCAAGGATCACGACCAGCCTGCACATGATGAGCCGGATAAGACTCTGGCGCAGGTGATTCAGAATCGCGTCTTCCCCTACTTCCAAGGTGCACCCAACCAAAGTTCCATCGCGGCCAAGGCCCGGGGCATGGGTTTTGTGGGAAGTGATGGTTTCAAGGCCGTGGCGCGCCGCATTGTGGATCTCTCCCAGGCACTTGCAGCAGCTTTCGTGGACAAGGGCTACCGGGTGATCACCGGCGGAACGGACAACCACATCGTTGTTGTGGATGTGATGCAAAAAGGCATCACGGGGGTCAACGCTGAGAAGGCCCTTGAGGACTGCGGGATCGTGGTGAATAAGAACCGAATCCCCTTCGATCAGAAGTCGCCTTTTGTGACCAGCGGGATCCGCCTGGGCACCAACGGCTTGGCGATCCGGGAGATGGAACCTGAGGACATGGTCGACTGCGTAGAGGTCATCCA
>JAPKBO010000127.1 GCA_028823395.1 Planctomycetota bacterium
GAGATATGTCCATCTCGCCATACGTTCAGCTCGACCGTGTCGTACCCGGTCGTCTTGACGACGCCGGTGATGGGCACCAGGGCCCGGTTGGTCGGGTCCCGCTGGACCACCTGACCGTGTCGGGGCAGGTCCTTAAAGTTGACCCGCGCCGGTACGGGAACGCGGTAGCGCTGCTCCAGCATGGACTCGATCCACACCCGCTCCGCGTCGTCGAGCACGCGATCGTAGATCAGCACCTCCGAGAGCGCGCCGTCTAGACCCGACCCGCCCGCGAACGAGCCGAGCTGGAGGCCGGGGTCCGAGTGCGGCGCAGCCAAGCCCGTGCCGACCAGGACGCCGTTCTGATACAGGCGCCCCTCACCGGTCGTGCTGTCATAGCTGCCCACCAGGACAGTGGGCTCGTCCAGGGGAGTTGCGCTGGAGCTGGTGACGAATGTTCCCGAGTGGAAGAGCATCGCACGGTCCGTGCCCCCATAGAACAGGGCGTGCTCGGAAGCCCCAGAGAGCACGTTGTTGGTTGACGCGTAGTCCGCCAGGGTGAGCACCACGATCTTGGTGTAGTCGCCGGTGGGCATACCATCTGGTGATGCGAGGGAGTCCACCCCGTCGAAGCGGACAGCCGGGTGACCGCCGGCCTCGATGGGTTCGAGCAGCGGTCTGACGCTCCCCACGAGCTGGGTTAGCTGGGTCCCTACCCCGTCCAATCCGCTCCAGCTGGAAACCGTGTTGCCGATGTCACGCCCCACGTTTCTGTCCGCACGCAACCAGAGCACGCGTCCCTCGGAAGCAGGGGAATGCCGTGGGAAGGTGGCTCGCTGGGCTCCGAGTGCACTCCCGACACAGAGGCCCACGAGCAAGAGGGAAGGGATCGTTCGCCGAAGTCGTGACATAGGATACGGCAGGGAAGACCTGCCCAATTCATCCTAACACCCGCTCGCGTTCTAGGCGGTAGGTGCTTCATACCGGGAGAGGATGTCCGCAACACGTCGTAAAGAGCCTCAGTCCACGGGCCTCCGGTTCAGCGCAGTTGCAGCCAGTCGAGAATCGCGCTCGCGTTTTCTGGATCCCGGCCCATCACTCGCGCACCCTCGCTGGCGTATAGCGCTTCTATGCCGGGCGGTACCTCGCCCAACCAGTGCAGAGCAGTGGGACTGATCAAGGCAGCGAACGCTCCCAGCCCCCCATGGCGTAAGGCACGGGGCAGAAAGTTGGGATCGTCCAGTTCAGCAATCTGACCGAAGTCCCACGCACCATCCACCAATACCTGAGCGAGGGAAGTGTGCGCGAGGGCGGCCGCAATCACGACCGCAGGAGCCGCGTCCCCCAGGCCCACAAGCGTCACCGGGCGGGAGGGTTCTTCCTGCGCCAGATACTGGAGAGCGGTCAGCACATCGTGAGCGCGATGAGCCAGCAAGGGCAGGTTGTAGCACCAGGTGTAGCCCGGGTACTGAGCGTGACGGCCCTTGTCGATGGGCACGCGTTCGAGAGGTCGCAGCATGGCGGCGGGGCCATCCCAGTCCTTGAGCAGAGTTCGCTCGCGATCACTCGCGGCGGCGTTGCACACAACGAGCAAGACACCTGCTGTTCCGCTCGTGGCCTCGTGATTCCAGCGTTGCAACTCCAGGCGCTGCCCCGTTCCCGTTGGAGTCAGCCAATCCGTCCGCGAATCGGGCCCAGACTGGATTGTGGATTCGACAGGGCGAGGAGCGGGGGGATGCACCATCGATTCCAGAGCGCCCCCCACCACCCGCCGGTACTCGGCGGAGTCCGAACGGGCGAGCTCGGACAGGGCATCCGCTTCGCCCCGGGAATGAGCCAGCCACGCAGCGCGCACCTCTTCCAAGCCCGCGCGGCTCTCGGGCACAGGATGCTCTTCCGTAAAGACGGTCATCTCCTCGACACTCAAGGGTTCGATGGGCGGCTCAACGTTGGGGCTCTCTAGTCCCAGGCCGAGGTGTGTGTTCATCCACTCGTACATGTGGCCGCGGGATACGCGGTTGTAGTTGTGGGGAAACTCCGGATAACACCAGGCGTGGACCAGCTTGCTCCCGCCATAGAGACCATAGAGCTGTTTCAGTTCCGGCAGACCGTCTTCGAGAATCTGCAGCGTCCAGTCGTTGGCAGCCGTCATACCCAGGGGGCGTGGCGCAGCCATGGCAGCGAACTCCACGTTGCCGCTACCAACCCGCAGGCCCGAGGCGTTCTCGCATGTGCAGCCGCCCTGCATGTGTGTTGAGACCATGACGGCTGGAAAGAGAACGTCCGGGCGATCGTCCACGGCGCCCAGAATGAAGGTCTGGGTACCCCCGCCGCTCGCACCGGTGACGGCCACACGCTCGGGATCCACGTCCGGCAGGGACATCAGAAAATCCAAAGCACGAATGGAGTCCAGGGTCTGCAGGCCAAAGTGGCTCATGCCCCAGAGTTCGGCCTCGACGTCGCCAAATCCCTGGCGGTGATCGAGCTGGGTCGAATCGGCGTAACCGATCATGTCGTAGTGAAAGACGACACACCCCATGCGGCACAGTTGCACGCAGCGGGATTGATGCTTACGGCGCGAGTTGGGCAGATGCTCCTCATGGCCAAGGGCGATGCGCTCACGGCCGCGCTCCTCGGTGTAAACCGTAAAGCGGCCGTGGGTGTCGTGACCGTGCGGGGAGAGGACTGCGGGGAAGGGTCCACTGCCACGATTGGTTGGGCGGTAGAGGCTGCCCGTCACGAAGAACCCCGGCAGGCTCTCAAGGCGCACACGCTCTACGCTGTACCCCGCCCGTTGCACTGCACCATGAATGAGAGGCTTGGGCTCGCACACGGGTGCACTGGGCCAAAGACCGGCTGCCACGAGCACCTGACGTCGCACTTCCTCGCGCCGCTGCTCCCAGTCACTCCGCGAGGAAGGTGGAGACCAGGGATGGTGGGAATCGAGAGTGGTCAAGCTCTTCAGCCGAGCATCACCTTCTTGTGCCTGGAATGGATTGGCCCGGGCGGTGGCGCACACAAGTCCAAGAAGACAGACCAGCTGGATCCCCAAGGCGAGGAGAGGGGTCTTGGTTCCACCCCTGCCCATCACTTGGACGCCAGGGCCTGGCGTACGCCCTTGTCGTCGTTGACCAACGAGTCGAGCAGGGCCTTCATCTTCAGAGCCCGCTCCCCCTCGCTTGAGATGAGGTTCTCCTGTTCTCCGATGTCCTTGGACAGGTCGTACAACTCGCCCGGATTCTTGCCACGCCCAGCGATGTACTTCCAGTTCCCCTGACGTAAGGCCACGCCCCGTGCTTCTTCAATCAGGATGGGCGTTCCGACCGGATCTTCGCCCATCAAGGCCGGCCAGACGTTACGGCTGTCGATGCCCTGGTCTGCCGCCAGGTCTACCCCCAGGAAGGCCGCGAAGCTCGCCAGGAAATCGATCTGGTTGATGGCCGCCGCGGATACGCCTGCTTCGATGTGACCAGGCCAGCGGATGATCAGGGGCACGCGCGTGCCACCCTCGTAGATCTGGTACTTACCACCGCGATAGGGCCCTGAGCCATCGTGCCCGCGGTCTGACTCCTTGGTGGAAGTCTGAACGGTTGTCCCGTCCTCATAGCCGTCGTCATACACCGGACCGTTGTCGCTGGAGAAGATCACGATGGTGTTCTCCGCCAGGCCGTACCGATCGAGGGCCTTGAGAATGGCGCCAGCGGCAAAGTCCAATTGAACCATCGCATCCCCACGGTAGCTGAGCTTGGAGATGCCGTGAAATCTGGGGTGCGGGACACGCGGGACGTGGATGTCTTGTGACGAAAAGAACAGGAAGAACGGCTGCTCGGCGCTCTGGCGGGCCAAGAACTTCTTGGTCTGAGAGACGAACTCGTCCGCCATGGTCTCATCGTTCCACAGCGCGGACTTGCCTCCCCACTGCACACCGATGCGCCCGATACCATTGATGACCGAGTTGTTGTGACCGTGTGAGCTGGCGTAGTAGGTCATCGCCTCCGGGTGCGTGCGGCCATCGGGGTAGACCGTGCCCGCGAACCCTTCGGGTTTTTTCTTGCCAACGAAGAGCGGGTCGGCGGGGTCGAGATTCAGAACCCGGTGATTCTCCACATACACGCAGGGCACCCGATCGTTCGTGGATGGCAAGAGGAATGAATAGTCAAAGCCCACCTCCAATGGCCCCGGCTTCACGTCGCCATTCCAATCTACTGGGGTCTTGCCGTCCCCCAATCCCAGGTGCCACTTGCCGATGACGGCCGTCTCGTAGCCCGCCTCCTTGAACATCTGCGGCAGGGTGTACATATCCGGCTGGATTTTCATGGGCGCGTTGGGCGGAAGCACACGCACACCGTGGCGAAAACCGTGTATGCCCGTAAGCAACGAGAAGCGCGAGGGCGTACATGTCGCCGCCGAACAATGGCCGTCAGTGAAACGTAGGCCCTGAGATGCAAGCCGATCCAGGTGAGGGGTAGGAATCAACTCGGCACCGTAAGCACCCAGATCTCCGTAGCCCACGTCATCGCCGTAGATCACAACCACGTTAGGATGCTCGGTACCCATGGCCGCAGCCACGGAAGACAATCCGATGAGCAAGGGAGTCAGGTAGCGCATAGGCGGCCCATCCTGGGAAACATGGGTGGAAATTCCCACGATCTAGTTGCAGGGGGCTTCTACAGCGAGCGGAGAGGGACTAATTCTCGCGGGGGTTGACGCTCCGCACCTCAAACCACGTTTCGTATTCCTTCTGATTGACCTCAAGCACGGCGCGGTACTCACCAGGGCTCAATCCAGAGGAACGACGAGAACCGAAGCGACCACCGGAACTGCCTCCAGTCCAGCGCACCGAATGGATTCCCGCCTCGGAAGGAGCCTTCGGCGATCCCACCGACTTCCCGCGGGAGTTGAAGATCTCCAGCTTCACGGATTTCTCAAGCTCGTCCTGTGACAACCGATAGTGAATGTCGACTCCACCGGCAGGGTTCTTACCTGCCCAGCCGCCGTCACCACTCCAAGCGAAGTTACCGCGGGAAGGCAGGCGCACAGAATCCTGGACGCTGAACAGGTGCACGTCATTCGTAAGGGCTTCGCCGGTCAGCTGCCGCAACAGTGACACGTTCAGAACCCAAAAGCCCCGGCCATGGGTACCGAGGACGACTTCACCATCTCGCGGGTGTACCACCAAGTCGTAGACGGGAATGGTCGGTAGACCTTCACCGAGAGGCAGCCAATCCTCACCCGCGTTCAGGGAGTAGAACGCCCCCAACTCCGTGCCGAGGTATAGAAGGTCGGGATTCACCGGGTCTTCGCGGATCACGTTAACCGGAGCTTGGTGCAGGCCGCGTGTGATGAGCTTCCAGCTCTGGCCTCCATCGCCCGTTGTATAGACGAAGGGCCGAAAGTCATCTTCGCGATAGCCCGAGAAGACAACCCATGCGCGCTGGGCATCGTGGGCCGAGAACTCGACCCGGTTGACCCACCAGCCGCTGGGTACGCCGGGGAATCGTCCTGCGAGATTAGTGAAGGTCAGGCAACCATCCTCAGTGATATGCACCAGACCGTCATCCGTGCCCACGAGCACCTTGTTGGGATCGAAGGGGGATTCAGCCACCGTCGTGATCGTGCAGTGAGGGACGTTGCCCTCCAGCTTAGCCGCGTCCTGGGTGCTGAGATCCTCACTGCGCACGTGCCAGTCATCGCCGCGGTTGAAGGACTTAAACAGCCGGTTGCCGGCGAAGTAGACGATCTCGTGGTTGTGGTGCGAGATGACAATGGGCGAGTTCCAGTTGAAGCGGTAGCGCTCTTCACCTTCGCGCGGTCGAGGACGGATGCTCTTGGAGGCACCGGTCACTAGGTCTTTGCGGTAGACCGCGCCGAATTGGGACTCGCCGTAGATCGTGTTCGAATCGCGTGGGTCGGGCACGGCATAGAAGCCATCTCCTCCGCCGACGGAATACCACTCATGGCCGAGGATCCCGCCCCGCTGAGCTGAACGAGATGGCCCGCCCCACGTGCCGTTGTCCTGGGTGCCGCCATAGACGTTGTAAGGCTCGGCCATGTCCACGCCCACCGCGTAGAATTGGGCTAGGGGTAGGTTCGCGTAGTGGTACCAAGTTTCGCCTTGGTCGTAGCTCTGGTGCAGACCTCCGTCATTTCCAAGGATCAGTCGCCTGGAATCTTCGGGGTCGATCTCCAAGGCATGGTGATCCACGTGAACACTACCGGCGATGTTGCCTGACCAATTCTCACCACCATCGGCAGAGGTCATGACCGGGACACTCAGCAGATAGAGACGTTCAGAGTCATTGGGATCTACCCGGATCTGTCCGTAGTAATACGGCGGAGAGCCCGCGACGGATTTCTTGTTGCGCTTCTCGAAGATCTGGCCCCCATCGGTGGAGCGATAGATCTCACCCCCAACCTGCCGGTAGCGGGGCTCGATCGGTACGGCGCGCATGAGCTCCGAGAGCTTGACCTTCACACTCTGGGGCTTGTCATCCCTTGTGAACTCTAGAGCTAGGGTCTTCTCATCCTCCTCATTGGGCTGAGCTCCGAATGCCCCTGCCACAGACCAGACACTGTCTAGGTCCACGTCCCCCAAGCTCAACAGCACGTCCCCCCTCTTCAGTCCGCTTTCCGCAGCACCTCCGCCCGCCTGCACCTCACGCACTTCCAACTCCCCCTTGCGTAAGCGCGTGCGGAAGGAAACCGCAGGGTCCTGCTCGACCTCCACCTGATTCATGTTCGGGACGGTTGCGTAGAGGATGCCCGGACCGCTGCCATGCATTGCAAGACCGATGCGGCCCAGGTCTCCATCCGGCAATCCACCCGCAAGGCGAGTCCATGTGTCTCCACCATCTTCAGATTTGTGAATCCCCGAGCCGGGACCCGACCCGTCAAAGTCCCACGCGCGCCGGCGGCGCTCGTAGGAGGCCGCATACAGCACATTTGAATCACCAGAGTCGATGACGACATCCGCGACACCGACGTCCTCGTTGACCTGCAGGACCAGCTCCCAATTTTCGCCACCATCTATCGTGCGGTAGAGACCACGCTCGACATTGGAGGAGTAAAGATTCCCGAGTACAGCAACAAAGACGCGCTGGGTGTCACGCGGATCGATCACGATGCGACCGATGTGCTGGCTCTTTGGCAAGCCCACCATGGCCCAGCTCTCGCCTCCGTCCGTGGTCTTGTAGATTCCGTCGCCCCAGTAAGAGGAGCGCTGGTTGTTGGCTTCCCCAGTCCCGACCCAAATCACATCTTCGTCGGTCGGGTCGAGTGCCACGTCGCCGATTGAGATCGTGCCCTCGTTCTCGAAGATGCACTCCCAGGTCACACCATTGTTGCGCGTACGCCAGAGCCCGCCCGAACCCGACGCCGCCAGCATGGAGGAGCGATCGCCCGGATAAAGAGCCACGTCTACGATGCGACCGCCGAAAACGGCCGGTCCAATCTCGCGCCAGTCTCCCGTGGGCAGGGACTCGCTTGCCAGCGCTTCTCCTGCAGGCGGCGAAGCTGGTGCTTCCGTTTCAGTATCTTGTGCCCCGCTGAGCCCTTGGAGCATCCCGGCAAAGAGGAACGGGACGGCAAATCGATAGTTCTGGACACTCATGGCAGGACAGTTGGACGATCAGGGGGGGCACACACCGCAACCACGTGCAAAGGCACGGGTAGATCGAACCATCATTGCACATTCGTACCAATCCCACCTCGCGCACTTTTCGCAATACCTTTGTAGGGGCAATACGTGGGCCATTGCACAGTTGATTGCTTGAGCCTGCCGGCCTTGGGCAACACACTGGGGGCACACCCCCACCCCTTGCCCCCCCTATGCCCCACAAACCCCAGGCCCACACCGACTATTGGCGGGCCAACCTGCGCATTCTTGCCCGCCTTCTGGTGCTCTGGTTCATCGTCTCATTTGGATTCGGAATCCTGCTAGTGGAGCCCCTCAACTCGATTCGCATCCCGGGCACGGGTTTCAAACTCGGCTTCTGGTTCGCCCAACAGGGGTCAATCTACGCCTTCGTCCTGATCATTTTTTACTACGTACGCCGCATGAATCGCCTCGACCGCGAGCACGGCGTGCAAGAGGACTAGGGGTAAGCCATGAGCGTTCGTGAATGGACCTATGCCATCGTCGTGGTTTCCTTTGCCCTCTACATTGGCATTGCCATTTGGGCCAAGGCCAAGACGACCAAGGATTTCTACGTAGCGGGCGGGGATGTATCGCCCTTGGCCAACGGGATGGCTACGGCTGCGGATTGGATGAGCGCAGCCTCCTTCCTCGGCATGGCGGGCATCATCGCTTTCGCCGGCTATGACGGCTCGGTCTACTTGATGGGCTGGACCGGTGGCTATGTGCTACTCGCTCTACTGCTCGCACCTTACCTGCGCAAGTTCGGCAAATTCACCGTGCCCGACTTCATCGGGGATCGCTACTACTCACAGTCCGCGCGAATCGTCGCTGTGTTCTGCGCCATCTTCGTCTCGTTCACCTACGTCGCCGGGCAAATGCGCGGCGTAGGAATCGTGTTCAGCCGTTTCCTGGAGGTGCCTGTAACCACCGGCGTCCTCATCGGCATGGCCATCGTGTTCTTCTACGCCGTCCTGGGCGGAATGAAGGGAATCACTTACACGCAAGTGGCTCAGTACTGCGTCCTGATTTTCGCCTACCTAGTACCGGCGATCTTCATCTCGCTCATGGTCACAGGTAACCCAATCCCCCAATTGGGTTTCGGAGGCCAAGACCTCGCCAGTGGAGAGTGGCTTCTGGACAAGTTGGATGGCCTGCACCAACAGCTCGGGTTTGCCGCCTATACGGAAGGCTCTAAGGGCATGCTCGACATGTTCTGTATCACCGCGGCCCTCATGGTGGGTACGGCTGGCCTGCCACACGTCATCATTCGCTTCTACACCGTGCCGAAGGTGCGCGATGCACGCATCTCAGTGGGCTGGGCGCTGCTCTTCATCTCCATTCTGTACACGACGGCCCCGGCTGTGGCCGTTTTCGCCCGCACCAATCTGATCCAGGAGGTCGAGGGTCGGGCCTACGCGGAGGATGTCGATGCGGCCGAGACAGTCCCCGCCTGGTTCAAAACCTGGGAGGGGACGGACCTCATCGCCTGGCGCGACAAGAACAATGACGGCCGGGTTCAGTACCGGGCGGGTGCCCCCTTCCTTGGCAAGCCTGCCTTCGTTGAAGGCACGGGCGACAACGGCGAGCGCCTTGTGGCAAACGAGAAGACCGATAACGCAAACGAGCTCTACGTGGATAGGGACATCATGGTGCTAGCGAACCCCGAGATCGCCAAGCTCCCCGCTTGGGTGATCGGACTCGTCGCCGCTGGTGCTCTTGCCGCCGCTCTCTCCACTGCCGCCGGTCTACTTCTCGTCGTCTCTTCAGCCATCAGTCACGATCTGTTGAAGCGCGCCCTGCGGCCCAACATTACCGAGAAGGGTGAACTGCTCGCGGCGCGCGTGAGCGCGGCGGTGGCTGTCGGCATTGCCGGTGTTCTTGGCATCTACCCACCGGACTACGTCGCCGCCGTGGTTGCCTTTGCGTTCGGCCTGGCAGCGTCTTCGTTCTTCCCGGCGATCATCATGGGCATTTTCTCACGGCGCATGAACAAACAAGGCGCAGTGACGGGCATGGTTTGCGGCATCGTCTTTACTGCGAGCTACATCATCTACTTCAAGTTCATCGATTCGGGTCCCGGCTCCCAGGACCGTTGGTGGTGGGGTATCTCACCCGAGGGAATCGGAGCCGTGGGCATGTTGCTGAACTTCGCCGTTGCGCTGACGATCTCCAAGCTGACCCCTCCCCCTCCGCAGCACGTCCAGGACATGGTGGACTCGATTCGTATTCCAGCCGCGTCCCGAAAGGAAGGCTGACCGGCAACCCTTGACGGTTTGGGGCCCAAGGCCCAACCTTTGCTCCAACCTCACGGGAGGTTCCTTCTCATGTCCGCTGCCAAGACCCACCGCAAACTGCACCGAGTGGGAGCCATTCTGGTGCTCCTACCCGCGCTGATTCTCTTTCCCACGGGAGTCCTGCTGCAGCTCAAGAAAGAGGTCGCGTGGATCCAGCCGCCCACGCAGCAAGGGACAGCCCCGGGGCTGGAAATCACTTGGGATGAGGTACTGGAAGCCGTTCGAAGCGTTGAGAGCGCCGAAGTTTCCTCATGGGACGACGTGGATCGGCTCGACGTGCGCCCAGGAAAGGGCATGCTGAAAGTGCGCTGTTTGAACCACTGGGAAGTCCAATTGGACGCACACACCGGTGAGGTGTTGCAGTCCACCTACCGTCGCTCGGACCTGATCGAGTCCTTGCATGATGGTTCCTGGTTTCACGACCGGGCCAAGCTGTTCATCTGGCTTCCGGCCGGTGTGGTCCTGTGCGGCCTATGGGTCACCGGACTGTATCTGTGGGTCCTTCCCTACCTCACCCGCCGCCGTCGCAAGCAAGCCAAGGCCTGAGCAGATGCCCCTCCGCCGCGTCGTCGTCTACTGTGGCTCAAGCCCGGGATCCCACGGCGAGTACGTAGACACGGCGCAAGCCCTGGGCCGTACCCTCGCTGAACGCAATATTGAACTGGTCTACGGTGGGGCAAAGGTCGGGACCATGGGCGCCATAGCAGATGCCACCTTGGAAGCTGGCGGCCGCGTGATCGGAGTCATCCCCAGCACGCTGGTAGAGATGGAAGTGGCCCACGAAGGACTCAGTGAATTCCACGAAGTTGCGACCATGCATGAGCGCAAGGCTTTGATGCTTGAGCTCAGTGACGGAGCCATAACCCTGCCGGGTGGACACGGATCCCTCGACGAGTTGTTCGAAGCACTCGCATGGCTACAACTGGGGATCCACTCCATCCCCATCGGCCTG
>JAPKBO010000328.1 GCA_028823395.1 Planctomycetota bacterium
CGCTTGTCGTAGCACAGGGTCGGGATCTTGTCGCCGTGGCGGCTGGCCACTTCGTACAGAGTCTCACCCTCATTGAAGGGAACAACTTGACCGTCGAGCGTTAGGTCGATGCTCATCGCGCTTCCAGCTTGGAGCTGACCTGCTCGGGGAACAGGCGCATGAGACTCTCCGTGATCAAGGGCGCGGACTTGCCCAGGCCGCAGGCGCTGAGCTGGGTCATGGTGTGGCCTATGGCATGTACCTCTTCGACCCACGCGTCTGGAGCCAGTGGCCCTCTGGGCTCGCTGAGTCGTTCGGTCAAGCGCTCGGTGCCAATGCGGCACGGGAAGCACTTGCCGCAGGCCTCGCTGGCGAAGAACTCCATGGATTGGCGCGCGATTTCGAACATGTCCCGCCGATCGTCAAACACCATGATGCCACCGGCACCCAGAAAGGAGCCCTTGCCCCGCAGGCAGGCTTCATCGAGAGTGGCGTCAAGATCCGCTGCCCCCAGGAAACCGCCCGAAAGTCCCGCCATGGTCACGGCCTGGACGCTTCGGCCCTCAGGCACCCCGGCCCAATCGAATAGCAGGGTCTTGAGGGGGAAGCCCATGGGTACCTCGTAGTTTCCCGGCCGTTCCACGTCTCCCGAGAGGCTGATGAGTTTCGTGCCCCGGTGCTCTCCAAGGCCTAACCCCGCGTACCACTCGGCCCCATGGGCGAGGATGGGCGCGACGCTGGCCAGAGTCTCCACGTTGTTGACCGCAGTGGGTGTCTGCTCGAATCCGTGGGTCACGGGGAAAGGGGGGCGGTTACGCGGGAAGGGGTGCTCACCTTCCAAGCTGTTCAAGAGCGAGGTCTCTTCGCCGCAGATATAGGCACCCGCTCCCCGTCTTACGCAGAAGTCGAAGCCTTCCAGCTGCTCCTTGGCTTCCTCCAGCGCGCGTTCCAAGATGGCCAGAGTCTGCGGGTATTCGTAGCGCAGGTAGATGAATCCACGGGTTGCTCCGGTGGCCAACCCCGCGATGGCCATGCCTTCCAGGATCGCATGTGGGTCGTGGTCGAGGAGAACACGATCCTTGAAGCATCCGGGTTCGCCCTCGTCCGCATTGCAGACCAGGGTCTTGGGTCCACCTTGGGCATTGCGTACCGCACGCCATTTAGTCGCCGTGGGAAAGCCGGCGCCTCCACGCCCCGCCAGACCCGAGTCATCGAGCACCTGTAGGATTTCCTCGGGCTCCATCTCGCGCGCCTTGGCCAAGGCCGCGTAGCCGCCTGTGCGCACGTAACCCGCGCAGGTAGCGCGATCGGGCTCGCGCACGCTTGCCAGACAGCATTCTTCAATGCCGTCTGGGTTTGGAGGGGGAAGGGGTGAGGGGATCTGTTGCAGCTCGCCTCCGAAACGCCCCACCAGGGCGCGGTCGGCTTGCAAGACCGGGATCGGGTCGTCGCAGCGTCCGGCGCATGCCATGGGCTCCGCACCGTCCAGGTCTTGGAGCAGCTGTTCCGATCCGTTCAGACGGCAGATGGGGCCCATGCAGACCCGTGGCCTGTCCCGTGACCCCGGCTCGCCAGAAATGTGGTGATAGAAGGTCACGCTCCCGTGCAAGTTTGCCATGGGGAGGCGTAGCCCTGCGGAGATGGCCTCCAAGGCCAGGGGCGAGATGTGCCCGTCCCGCTCGTTGAAGGCGTGCAGCAGCGGCAGCAGCGGGGCAGGCTCATCCTGCCAGCGCTTGATCAGCTGTTCGTCGGAAGGGGAGGCAGGCACCAGAACAGGGTAGCCGGGCAGGCCGGACTCATCGAGTCCCTATGTCCGGATCTGCCGCAGGTTGAAGGGGATGGCGGCCTGGGCACCATGCTGCCGTTCAGCTGTTGCGGATGCGAAGCACCAAGGCCACCAATTCGGCCACGGAGCTCACACCCAGCTTCTTCATGGCATTGAGTCGGCGGGCGTCGATGGCTTGGGAAGAGACAGAGAGCTTGTAGGCTATCTGTTTGTTGGTTTTGCCTTTGAGAAGCATCTCGACCACCTCCAATTCCCGTTCAGTCAATTGGGACATGATCGAGGCATGTTCATCGCGCACGGACTCACGGCTGCGGCGCTCATCATCCTCCTTCAGGGCGACCTGGACGCGGTCGATGAGCTGCTGGGGACTCAGGGGTTTCTCCAGGAAGTCCACGGCACCATGGTGCAGGGCTTCGACGGCCACAGAGACTTCCCCGTAGCCGGTCATGAACAAGATGGGCAGGGT
>JAPKBO010000128.1 GCA_028823395.1 Planctomycetota bacterium
GCGGACCCAAGAGTGGATGCCAGAGTGGGATCGGATCGGCTTCGAATCCCTGAGCCGTTCGGGACACAGCATTCGGGACCTCTTTGCGTCCATTCGGGCACAGGGTCGTTCCATACCCAACGTCGACATCGGGCCTTGGGCTCTCCTGAAGATCGCTGAGGAGCATCTACAACGGGAGAACCCCACCGCGGCACTGACCGTTGCCCGCGAACTTCTCCTGACGTACCCCCACCTCTTGCCTGCGCTGGACGTCCTCATACGCAGCAAACTTGTACGAGGATCGCGGGAGGGCGTACTGGACGAAATCCTGCTCCGCATCGAACTCGTCGGAGGAGACGCTACTTCAGTCGAATTCCTGGAGCGCGTCGGCGCAGGAGATCTGTCCTCTGACCAGCGCAAGCGCCTCGTACTCCAGGACCCCGCCAACCGGGGTCGCCTCGAGGTCGCCCGTTACCTCCTGGGCGCGGGTCAGCCTGCGCGCGCCCTGATTGCGCTCACCCCCCAGGCGCTACCCAGTCCCGCTGATGGCGAAGAACCCGTACTCGAGGTGCTCTCACCCAGCCTAAGACTCCTGCGCGCCAGAGCACTGGGAGATCTGGGCCGCTACGAGGAGGCCTCCGCCGTCTGGATCGAATTGCTGGACAATCCCGTACTGGGCCCCGAAGCACTGGTCTACCTGGTTGAGGCTCAACTCGGTTCCGGCCAGGCAGAGGCACTCGAGCCCATGGTCACACTACTCCTCGACGCCCTAGCAAACCTCACACCCGGGGGCCGCGCCGCAGGACTGCGGGTAGCAGACCACCTGCTGGCAGGCGGACAACCAGCCCTAGCCGAACAATTACTAGAAGGCATGGACGGTGTGGCCGACCTGCGCGGGGGCGACATCCTCGAACGCTTAGCCCTGGGAGCCGCCCAACGCGGGGACACCCAAGCACTGGAGCTAATCCTAGAGCGCGCTGAAGCGTTCCTATCCGGAGGCGGCGCGGAGATGATCCGCATTCTGTACGCCATCGAGAATCGCCTCTGGCCCCAACTCCCAACTCTGGTTACCGCTCTGCGAGCCACGGATTACGAGCCCAGTGATTTAGCGAACACCATCCTATCCCTGCTTGAAGAGCGCCTGGAAACGGGGAAGGAGCAAGCGCGAGCTGCCGCACTAACGCACCCGCGATCGGGTCCATGGGCCATCGTCCAGGGCGCCAGCCAGTCCCTGATGGACTCCAAGATCTCCCTTTCCGGCTCCATGGGTAAGGCTGGCAACGCCGATATGGCGTTGTTCCTGCGGGGGATCGAAGGGGCAAGGCAGGACCCCCGTGTCGCCCTAGGCCTCCTTCTGGCCATCGAACGCAAGGGCTGGGCCACCTGGGCTCTTCCGCGCTTGTTGGAAATGGGACAGAAAGGCGGCGGAGTTCTCTGGCCCACCTACTTGGGCGCACGGGCCCACGACTCCCTGGGGCAAACCAAGCAGGCCCTAAACCTCTATACCCTCCTCACCGAATCCTATCGAGGCTTCGTCCCCGGGTGGATTGGCCTCGAGGAGCACCAGCTGGCTGTCTCCGGCTCCGCCATCTCCGATGAAGTTCTTGCCGTACGCGCGCAGCGCTCGCGCATCCTTGGAAAGAAAGAGAGTGGCGAGAGCCTGGAAATGGCCTTGAACGAAGCCGGCCGCCTTCATTTGGGCCGCAAGGACAATCAGGCCATCGACGTACTCACCGAAGCTCTCGCCCAAGGTGGCGAGAACCAGAGTGATGCGCGCACTTTCCTGGCCCGCCTCCTCTCCAGCAAGGGCTCCTACTCCAAAGCCGCAAGTGAATATGCCCTCGCTCTGGGTGCCATGTCATCCGATCCGGGCCAACCCCTCCTAAGGGAGTACCTGGACACTCTCCTGCGCGCTACGGACGGGAGCTTGGCCGAAGAAGAACGCATTGATCTCGCGACCGTTGAAGTTCTGCTGGACGTCCAGGCTGCGCACTTCCCGAGCGACCCCCTGGTGCCCTATGAGCAGGCGCGAATCGGGCTACGACGGGAGAGCCGAAACCCCACCTTGGGTTCTGATCTGGTCACCACGCTATTCACCCGATTCCGAAAGGCGACGCACGAGACTCCACTCAATGACCTGCGCGCGGGCTCCGCCGGCGACTGGGCCAGGCTCCTGACAAAAGTCAAGCCCACTCTGGCCCAGGAGTACATCTCCGCCGATCTGAAACGCCACCCTGGCGACATCGACCTCTGGCAGAATTATGCCGACCTGCTCTCCGTTCGTGGAGAATTCGACGAAGAGCGCGCCGTGCGTGAATCCATGGTGCGCATGTGCCCGGAAGCGAACGCCTTGCAGGATCTCGCATGGACCCTGCTGCGCACGGGATCGCCCCTCCGAATGGTCAACGCCTACCTTGTGAGAGCACAAAGCGCTGGAGGTCCCGCATCACAGTCCTCCCTCTCCGACCGCGCGAATTTCATCCGCAACCTCGCCAACCTCAAGCGCCCCGACGGGCGGGGAATCGATCGTGCGGCCTTACGCAATCTTCAGAAGCTTTGGGCCAAGCGTGGAAAGCTTAGGAGCGTGGACCTGCCCATCCTCGGGAGGCAGTACGCCCTCGGCCTCCTCCAGAATGGAGAGCAAGATGATCTCGCGGAGCTCCCGCAGGTGTTAGCCGAATTGCGCTCTCTCCCCCAGTGCGATCCGTACACAAAGGACTTCTCGATCGCCCTCGCAGGGCTAGGTCGGTGAGCTAAATCAGACGGATCGCGGGTTGGCAGAAGCTTGGCCTGCCACCGATCACCGTGGCAGGCGGGTGCCTAGCGTCCCAACACATCGCGCATCGTCCCGAACCGAAAGGTCCCCAGCAGCTTCTCCAAACGGGGCAAGCTCCGATCTAGGTTCAGGTAGTGCCGCCAGGCCTTCATGAGAGGTGCAGGGACCCGAGGCTGCTCGGGATCGAACTCCCAGGGGTGTAGATAGAGCGCACCGGGTCTGCCCAGCCGTGCTAGCGCTGCACGGTGCACGCACCCCGGTAGGAGACGGAAATACCCTCCGCCCCCAACGGGCCAATTGCGCCCCATAAAGCGGAAGGTCGCCACAGGAAACTCCGTGACCGGACCGGCCGCGGTCTCGACAACCGAAATTCCAGGCTCGAAGTTCGGCATTCCATACACCGGGTGGCTAACCGGATGGATACTAGAATCGTAGGCGTACCCACGTGCAGCAAGAGCCTCCATGGCCCAAAACGTCTCATCCGTAAGAGTGAATGTGGAGGCCCTGAACCCGACAGGACGCGGCACGCCGGCCGCCATAATCGCTTCCTCCGCTCGCGCAAGGTGGTCCTCGATCCCCTCCGGGCCTACCTCCCACAGAAAACGATGGTCGTAGCCGTGACTGGCAACCTCATGACCCAATTCGTGGCATCGGCGAACGAGATCCGGGCGGCGCTCGGCAACCCACCCGAGAAAAAAGAAGGTCGCCCGCGTATCGTGACGCTCGAGAGTCTCCAAGATGCGATCCATCCCAACGTCCAGGCGACTGGGTACGTCATCCCAGGTATCCATAGGGAACCGCTCCCGTAGGTTGGCCACGTGGAAGTACTCCTCCACGTCAAAGGACAATGCGTGCTGAGGCTTGAGGCTCACACTAAATCCTCCACGGCAGCGAGGACACGGCGCGCATTTCCACGCCAGGTCAGATCGCGCTCCACAAGAGTCTCCCGGGCGCGCTCACCCATTCGGGAACGCAAGTCCGCGTCGGCTACCAATGTAGCGAGGGCCGCGCACAGTCCGTCTCCATCGCCAGGCTTGAACAAGAGAGCCTGCTCGCCGGAGGTGAGAACCTCCCGTAAGTTGGGCTGATCGGGTGCCACGCTTGGCAAGCCCGCCGCCATGTACTCGTGCAGCTTCAATGGAGACGCATAGGGATTGATGGCGGGCACCAATCCAATGTCAAAGGCGGGCAGGAGGCCGGGGATTTCGGAGTGAGCTCGCGGACCCACAAAGTGCACACGTTCAGCGACGCCTCGCTTTTCCGCCTGCAAACGCAGCTCCTCTTCGGCTGGACCCTCACCAATGAGGACCAAGTGCGCCTCGCGCAACTCCCTGGCAGCCAGGCCGTCCACCACCAGGTCCAATCGATGCCAAGGTCTGTAAAACCCCACGAACCCCAATACGGCACCCTTCACGGACTCAAGCCCGAGTGCCTTGCGAGCTCCAGCAGGATCGGGGTTTGTGTACGCATCGGGATGCACGCCATTGGGCGTCACGAACAGGCGCTCTTCCGCCACCCCCATCTCCTTTAGCATCTCAGCAAGCACATGGGTGACCACACACACTCTGTCGGCCTCCTTGAACGTCCAGCGTTCGCTCTTGTCTGCCAAGCGTGGGAACGACAGCCCACGTGTCTTGGAGAGCTCCAGCACCATGGGCGAATTCACCTCCAACACCATGGGCACTCCCAGCCTCCTCGAGGCCGACACGCCTGACGTATTCCCAAAGGCATAGCGCTCGTACAGCAACTGAGCCTTGAACTCTCCTCCCGCCCGGATCAAGCGGCGCCGAGCGGGAACCGAGTACCCGTACTCGGCCAACTCTCGTGCGAATCGCGGCAGGTGGTCCAAGGCAGACCAGGTTCCCGATCCGCCCGCGCCTGACGTCGGCTTGGCAGCTGGCCCCGTGCGCCGAACAAGAGCCTCCTCGTGAACCTCGTGCCCCTCAGCCACGAAGGCCTCAATCATGGAACGAATATGAACCGCCTGACCATCTTCGGCTTGGGTTCTATGGTGGTACAGGATCCTCAAGCTAACCCCTCGCTAGGCTGCGCAGCACAGCCTCCAAGGTATCGGTCGAGCGCTCCCAAGTCAGGTCTTCGACGAGTGCTTGCAGATAATTTTCTGTCGGGGCGTCCGCGAGCAGCGTGCTGATGCGTTGGCCCAGCACCTCAGGGTCGCGCTCCTCAACTAGCATGGGCGAGTCCCCGAGTAACTCGGCGGTGCCCCCCACAGCGGTTGCCAGTACTGGGCGGCCGCAGGCCAGGGCCTCCAACACGACGTTGGGGCGACCTTCGCGGGTGGAAGTCAGGAGCAATAGGTCGGAAGCCCCGTAATACAAAGCCAGCTCCTCGGGCTCGACCTCTCCAACGCAGCGGACGCGCGACTCCAAACCTCGTGCCTGTATTTCCCCACGGACGGCTCCCTCCAAGGGCCCCGCGCCAACGAAGAGCAATCGTGCATCCAGAGGAGCTCCACGTTCAAAAGCCCTTAGGGCCAGCAGCGGATCCTTGCGCTCAATCAGATGCCCCACGACGAGGACGAGAGGCCCCCCCTCATCCAACTTGAGTTGCTTGCGACATGCGCTCTGCTCGCGCGGGAAGAACCGGGTCTGATCTACGCCGTTGGGGATCAACGTCCCACAGTGTGACGCCCCCGCACTCTGACCCAGGCGGTCCATCACGCGCACGAGGTCCTGACTAACGGCCGACCAACCAGAGGCTTCCGCCAGATATTTGCCCAACTCATGGCCCAGATTGGCCTCCCCCGATACTTCAAGAACATCGCTGCCCCGACCGTTGATAAGGCACGGCAAACCCTGCGTGCGGCACAAGGGCGCCAGAGCGGCGGCAGGCCAGGCGTAATCACACACGACCACGTCGGGAGTATCCGCCTGCCTCCAAGCGGCCCGCGCAAAACGAGGTGCATTCTGAACCGGTCGACCGGGCAGGTGGAGGAAGCGCGGACGACTCACCCTCAGCGCCCCACGGGTCTCACGTGCGGGCATCCGTCGAATAGCACCCCAATCCCCGCCCACGAAGGGAGGCGCATAGGGCTGTGGATGGACGACCTGGACACTGTGTCCGCGTGCTGCAAGAGCCCGCCACCGATGCTCGGCAAAAATCCCCCTGTGAGGCTGACTCGGACTTGGGAAAAGAGAGGTGACGACGCAAATCCGCAAGGGGCTCGAGCTCATGCGGCCAACCTCTTCACTCCGTGCCGCTGGCGCCAGTGCTCCAACACGAGCAGGCTCCATAGCAGACGCCCGTGATCGCGACGCCCCGATTGATGTTCATCAAACAGACGTCGTAAGGCTCCAGGCACAAACCAATCCTCCGGAAGCTCACGCAAAGACTGATCCAATGTTTCGGCCAGAGGGCCCCTCAGCCAACTAGCCAAAGGCGTGTCAAAACCTCGCTTGGCACCATCAAGCACCTCGGAACTGAGCCGTGAACGTAAGGCCTCTCGCAAGCGGTGCTTGCCGCGTCCCCCGCGCACTTTTTCATGCGCTGGGAGATTGGCGAACCTCTCGACGAAGCGGTGATCAAGTAGAGGCACACGCACCTCTAGAGACACAGCCATGGATGCCCGGTCGACCTTTGCCAGAATGCGGTCCGGCAGATTGGTGTGAAAGTCCGCGTATTGAGCGCGATACAGCGGGCAATCCACTGCGGGCCGTCGATAGTGCTCCTCGAAGGCGTGGAACGGATCGTGGTCTATCAGTGCATGGGCCAGGTCAGGATTGAGCAGAGCAAGAGCTTCCTCGCGAGAAGCCTGACTGACGCTGTTCCAATAGGCCCGGCCTGGTTCGACACCAAGGTTGGATAAGAAGGTCTTGGCGCGCAGGGGCCGAGGGGCCCAATCCAATTTGGGATAGGCACGCCCCATGGCACCAGCCAGGGCACGGCCCCCGCGGCCCAAGCTGGCGCGGACCTGATTTTCGGCCAGATCGTGGACGTAGCGACGGTACCCCGCAAAAGTTTCATCCCCGCCATCCCCAGACAGGGCGACACTCACGTGTTCCCGCGCCATTTTGGAGACAAGATAGGTGGGAACCGTGGACGGGTCCGCATGGGGCTCATCGAAGAACCAGGGCAAAACCTCTGTAGCTAGGGTGGGATCGGCGAGAAGGATCTCTTCGTGCTGAACCGCACCCAAAGACTCGGCAGTGGCACGCGCCGTGTCCAATTCGTTGTGGCTCCGCTCTTCAAATCCCACACTGCAGACTATGGGTGCTTGCCCAAGAGCACGGGCCATAGAGTCCACCACCGCACTGGAGTCGACGCCGCCTGATAGAAAACCGCCCAAGGGAACTTCGGACTCCAGTCGGTCAGCAACCGAACGGTCCATTGCTTCAAGGATCTCCTCCTGTGAGGCCGCATCCCGCAGTCCGTCAGTGGGCAGATCCCAGAAGCGCCGTAGATCGCCCCCCTGGCTCGCCGACCAGCTGAGGGTATGACCAGGTAGGAGCCGCTGGATGCCCCCCCAGGCGCTGTCAGGCCCGCCAACGTAGCCCTGAACCAAGTAGTCCAGGAGAGCCTCGGGGCGCGCCTCCCTGGGAAGCACCTCGCTCGCCAAAAGGGCCTTCGGCTCGCTCCCCCATAGGAATCCCGCAGGGGTGTCCGCCCAGTACAGGGGTTTAATACCTAGGCAATCCCGGCCCAGCAGAATCCGAGGTTCGCCCTCATCGCGCCAGTCGGCGATGCAGAAGGCATACATACCCACGAGATCCTCCACCAGTGCGCGGCCCTTCTCACGGTAGAGGTGCAGGATCGTCTCGATATCGGAGGAGGTGCGAAACACGGCACCTCGGCTCTCCAGATCAGCGCGTAGCGCACGATGATTGTAAATCTCACCGTTGCCCACCACGGCAAGGCGTCCGTCTGCGGATTCGATCGGCTGCTGTCCACTCTGCACGTCAATGATAGCCAAGCGCCGAAACCCCATCCCGATAGGCCCACGCAAGAGAGTTCCCTCCTCGTCTGGCCCACGGTGGACCAGACTCGCGGTCATGCGCGCCAGGCTACTTTCGTCGAGCCCCGCAGAGCCCGGACGCCGGACAAAGCCCGTGTGGCCGCACACAGGCTTCAGCTCCCCTGCTGGGGCTGCAGAGGCTTGCGGAAGCCGCTCGACTTGTCGGGCGTACGGCCGAAGCCCCGTGCGGGACTCAGGGTCAGATCACCGCGGCGGCCCACTCGGCCCCGCGCTGGGTACTTAGCTTCGTTCTCCATTTCCTGACGAGCGACGTGTCCGAAGACCATCACGATAGCCACGTAGTGGTAGATAAGATCGAAGTGAGCACGATTCAAGAACACGCTACCCAGAATAAACGTTCCCAGGGCGGCTTCGAACATAGTGCAGTACGACAGGATCCAGCTGGAGTGATATCTGCGTCTAGCCTGCTTGCGGACCGTCCAAACATCCCAAAGCGAGAGAGCAATCAGCAGCAGATAGAGCGTGAACGCAATGGAGCCACACTCGGCCCAGATCTGCAGATAGCTGTTGTGCGCTACGATCACACCCTCTCCGGCCAGAACCTCAGGGGTTGGGTGCGGATCGTACTCCGCGTAATTCTGCTGGAAACGACCAAAGCCCACCCCCCAGACCGGATTCGCCTGCACCATACGCAAGGCTATCCCCCAAGCGCGGAGTCGGCTCGCAGCAGACCCTTCGGTCTCGTAGTCCTTGATGGAGTAGATGCGCTCCTTGTACTCCTTCGGCGCAAGGGCCAAGACCGCGATAGCGCTGAGCCCCACCAGAGCCATTCCGACCAGTCGACGATGGGAGCGCCAGACGAGAATGATCATGCAAAAGGCCATGGCCACCGTCCCGCCCCGTGAGCGGGTCAACACGACGGCGATCATGGTCAGCGGGATCATGAGCATGACACCCTTACTGAGGATGGCGCGCTTCTCGGAAGTTCCAAGGTGTAGCAGCAAGGGAATCGACATGGCGAGCGCCAGAGCGAAATCGTTGTTGTCCTCGATCATGCCGCCAGGACCCCGCTTGATGTAGACATCACCCAGCTTGACAATCCCAGCAACGCCAGCCTTCACTCCGTAGAAAGCGAAGCACATCGCTATCACCCAGATCAGCGTGCGCAACTGCTCACGAGTGCGCACAACGGCGGTGGTGAAGATCGCAATCCCCATGATCTTGACGTAGTCGATAAAGCGACTCACGTCCGCCGCTTCGCGGCCCTCCGCCAAAAGCAGGTGCCCTATGCCAACGACGACCACGAGGAGCACCATGATCATAGTGCGCCAATTAACCATGGGCGGGGCCTTCTCCTTAGAGAGCAGGTACCCCCCGAAGGTCATGATCGCGATATAGAACGACCAGCGCTGGTCCCGAGCAAAGCCCCAGGCCAGATCCTGGAGGCGCATATAGGCCAGAACAGAAAAGAACAAGAGCCCCACAAAGGGCTTCTTGAAGCTCAAAGGCATGGCCCCCAAGCAGATCAGCGTGACGAGGATGTCGCGCATGGGCGGGACTCAGTCGGAACGTCGAGCGCTACTCAAAGGCTCGCCGAAAACTTTCGAGGGACATGCGCAGGTCATCCGACAGAAGGCTCTGATTGACCTCCCATGCATAGGTGATGAAACCAAGGGCACCTATCAGCAGGATGGTGCCCCCCCCAATCAGGATGCGCGCCAGGTTTGCCCGACGACGCTCACGGGAGGTGACAATAGTGTTGACCGTTCCAAGCACGGGTACGACCATGACGCGGGTGATATCGTTGACCGTGCGGAAGCAATTGCGACCGTATTCGGCCAGGAACGCCCCCCCGATCCCCAAGAACAACCCCAGAACGGCGCTGCCCAAGATGATCAGTGGCACGCTGGGCTCCGTGGGGCGCGTGGGCAGCTCAGCCTGTCGGAGCAGATGGAAGGGATTGCCCGCGGCACTCTTCATCTCCGTCCATTCGATCTCCTTGCGGGTGAATTCATCTTCAACCTGGGCAAGGTTACCGTTGACGCGAACGCGCTCGGCCTGCAGATCGTGAAGCTCCTGATAGATGGTCTGCAATTCCCGGGTGCGCGCCTCAGTGCTGCGCAGGCGCCCATCCAGGGCCTCAACCCTGGCGACCATACGCTGCACCTCTTTCTCGGCAAGCTGCAGCTCTACCCCAGCCTGGAGCTTCGCCTCGTTCTGCTGCATCTCAGGAATCACGACGCTGCCCGTTAGCGCACCGGTAAGAAGTGCCAACTCCTCCTTGTATGCGCTGACGCGGTCCTGGATCTGAATGAACTTCGAGTGTCCGGGCCGATATCCCTGCGTCGCCAGCAGCAACTGATCGGCCTGAACCAGACCCTGGAGCTTCACAATGCGCTCCTGATAGGTCTTGCCCGCATCAGTCGCCTGGAAGGGAACCATATCCTCCATCCGAGAGTAGGCCTCATCCAACTCCTGGACGTCCTCCCCGCGGACAATAAGATCCCGTGCAAGATCCTCGCGCTCGCCCCTAAGAGTGAGCAACTCGTCGAACTCCGGCGCGAGGGGTCGCTCGCCCCATGCCACGGTATCCCAGGGGGGGATGCCATACTGTTTATGCTTCGTCGAAAGATCCTCGGAGATCTGAGCCAGTCGGTTCTGCATCTGACCGCGACGCTCACGCAACTTCTCGTAGGCACTCTCCGTAGCCTTGCGACTGGCCTCAAGGACCTCCTCGCGCCAGAGGCGACTGATCTCACTGGTGAATCGCAAAGCCTTGACGGGGTCGGTGTGGGCGAACGAGATCGTGACGATCTGCTCCTTGACCGACGCGCCCAAGATCGGCGAGCTCACCGAGAGGTTGTCGATCGTGCGCTCAAGGAATTCCTCTTTCTCGATCTTGGTCAGTGCGGCCCAAGGCCAGCGAAGCGACTCAATCACGGCCTTGACGCGCTTGGGAGCGCGGATCACGTGCGCAGCAACTTGGCCCCCTGTCGAGCCTCTCCCCTGATTATCCCGGCCGCCGACGTCGCGCACCATGACGGCCTCCCGCGACACGAACTTCTTGGGCACAAGGAAAGCAAAGCTCGTCCCCAGCGCCAAGCAAAGGCCCAGGGGGACAAGCAGCCACCCTATACGCTTGCGGACAACGCGTAGGGCGTCTTCA
>JAPKBO010000129.1 GCA_028823395.1 Planctomycetota bacterium
AACGTCCTGATACTGTCCGATCAGACGGACCTGGCCGCTTATTGGGCCCGGGGCTACTCCGACCATTCCATTCCCGCGGAGTACATGGAGCGCGTGGAAGATCAGGCCGTGGCTAATCGTTTGGTGCCCCTTCTCAAGCAGCGCGTCGAGGTGGCTGGGGTTAGCGCGCTCCTCGTTGGTATTGAAGGGGAGCGCTTCAAGGGCGGCCGTGAAATGAAACCGGTCTTTGGGAAGGTGCTCTCTTCAGGCCAGGCCGTTGTTGGAGGAACCATCGCTCGGCGTTTGGGTCTTTCCCCTGGAGACTCCATTTCCGTTCTGGGGCACGAAGCCTCGGTGCAGACCTGTCTAGTTGAGGGGGGGACGGTTGAAGACGGCACCATCTATGTGTCCCTAGCGGATGCACAGGCATGGCTTGGTTTGCCCGGCAGGGTGAACGAAATTCAAGCCCTTGAGTGCCACTGCGGGGAAGAGGTGGAAGACCCCTTGGGCCTCTTGCGGGAAAAGCTCAGCCCTTTGCTGCCGGGGACTATTGTCCTGCGCCGGCAGGATGCCGCCGATGGCCGTCGCGATCAACGGCAACTTGCTGAAGGTACCCTGGCCTTACTCGGGCCTTTGTTTGTGTTCCTTGCCGGTGCGCTGATTGCGGCCCTTGGAGCATTGAACGTTCGGGATCGGCGTGAGGAGTTGGGCGTCTACGGGGCGCTCGGGCACGGTCCTCTACGGGTGGCCTCACTACTCCTGGGGCGTTCCGTGACCATCGGTTTTTTAGGCGCGCTTCTAGGGTGCGCAGCGGGTGAGGGGCTGGCTCGGTACTTTGGCCCGCAGTTGTTCACGCGGGCCGTGGCGGAATTACACACCGGTTGGCCCTTTTGGCTCGGCGCCGCACTTGCCGCACCGCTCTTTGCTCTTATAGCCTCATTGCCGGCAACCTTGTGGTCTCTCCGGCAAGATCCTGTCCACCTGCTTCGTCATGGTTGACGGCCCCTCCATGTTAGTTGCTTCAGACCTTTGCCATACCTACCTCCCGGATCGGGGGCAGGGTCAGGCATTGAGTCATGTGGATCTGGTGCTCGCGCGTGGTGAGTTCTTGGCGCTCTGTGGGCCGAGTGGCTCGGGGAAGTCCACGCTCCTACTTGCCCTGGGCGGAATGCTGACGCCAACGTCGGGCAGGGTTCAATTTGATGGGAGGGACCTGTACGCCCTGTCGGATGGTGAGCGGCGGGGGATTCGGCGCATGCGGGTCGGCTTTGCTTTCCAATCCATGCACCTGATTCCCTACCTCAGCGCCCAAGCCAACGTGGCTCTTGGCGACCCCAGGGCGGGAGCGGAAGCCCGGGCCGAGGAACGCCTTGATGGGCTCGGTTTGGCTACGCGCTTGGATCACCTGCCCGAGCAGCTCAGTTCCGGGGAGCGGCAGCGAGTGGCGCTTGCGCGCGCTATGGCTTCTGACCCGGATGTGTTGCTTGCGGATGAACCTACGGGGAATTTGGATCCCGAGAGTGCGGAGCTCGTGTATCAGCAGCTCACCGCTTATCACCGCTCAGGGGGGACACTGCTGCTTGTGACCCATGACGCCAAGTTGGCGCAGGCCGCACCAAAGGTTCAGCGGATCGAAGCGGGCCGTTTGCTGTCAGGTGGGGCCGCAGACCCTCAGCCGTCTTCCGTGAAGAGCTCGTGAGCCGGGTCTTCTAGGCCGGCGGCCTTCTTGTACAGATCCTTGGCATCGTCGTCCCTCTCTTCGAGTAGGGCGCGTTCCAATTCCAGGTAGGCCTCGAGCGCCTCAACCATTCCCAGGCGGTAGTCGCGCACAAAGGCGGGTCTCTCGGCCTCGGGGATATTGGCTGCCATCATGGGCTCAAGGTGCTTGGCGAGCAGGAGACCCTCTTGGCACTCCTGGACATGGCTGAGGGAGTCGGCTCGCGACTCGGGCTTGCGTACGGATCGTCGCAAGGACCGCATGGCAGCCTCCACCCGTTCCATTTGGATCTCCATCGGCGTCTCTTCGTGCTCTTCGGCAGCCTCACCTTCCGGATCCTGCAGGGGGGCATGGGAGGGCTTTGCGCTGGCGAACTGAAGGACCAGACCGATCGACAAGGTCGAAGCGATCAGGATCCAGGTAGGTGATTTGAAGGCCATAGGACTTATGGGTATGGAGCGGGGCAGGAGCCTAAAAGGCCGGAGTGATTCCCGGCATGGGAATGGGGTAACGTCCGTCCGCATCGGGGACGGTGGGGGGGGCGGCATCCCAATCGTAGGCGGCGGGCACGAGTGCGGTCTCGGACGCGATGGCGTCGTCCCAGTTGATCTTCTGGCCAGAGTAGGTGGCCATGCGCCCAAAGATGGATGTCATTGTGCTGTGGGCGCCGTACTCGGCCTCGTTGTGCGGGGTGCCCTCTCGGATGGCTGCGGCTAGGACGTCGTGTTCCACCTGATAGTGGTTCGGGTCCTCGCCGCGGAAGCGCCATGCTGAGCCCTCGGTGGGGTCGATACGTCCAGCTCCGATGTTCGCGGTTCCAGCGCTTCCGGCGGCGTGCTCGGACACGCTGTTCCAGCATCCCTGGATGTGGCGGCAGCAGCTGAGCAGGGTTGTTCCATCCGCGTAGGTAAACTCGATCATGTGGTGATCGTAGATCTCCCCGTGGTCGATGCCGTCGCGCACCTGGCGGCCTCCCTGCCCCTGGGCGCTTACCGGAGGTCCACCCTTAACCCAGTTGGCCACATCCAGATTGTGAATGTGTTGCTCGGTAATGTGGTCACCGCAGAGCCAGTTGAAGTAGTACCAGTTGCGCATCTGGTACTCCATCTCGGTTTGACCTTCCCTGCGGGGGCGGGTCCAGACACCTCCCGAATTCCAATACGAACGTAGAAGTACAACGTCCCCGATAGCTCCGTCCTGAATGCGGCTAACGGTTTCCTTGTACTTGGCGGAGTGATGCCTCTGGAGGCCCACCCCGACTTTCAAACCTTTGTCTTTGGCTACCTGGGCAGCGGCCAGCACAGTTCGGATGCCTGGGCCATCAACGGCTACCGGTTTCTCCATGAAGACGTGCTTGCCGAGGCTGACGGCATGCTCGAAGTGCATGGGGCGGAAGCCTGGAGGGGTTGCCAGAATCACCAGATCGACGTCACAGGCCATGGCTTTGGCGTAGGCGTCGAAGCCGACGAAGCGGTTCTCCTCCGGTACGTTGACACGATCGGGTACCGCGTTAGAGATGGCCTTGTGCGCGTCTTCAAGTTGATCGGAGAACGCATCAGCCATGGCCACGAGCTCAACCGAGCCCGCAGTGGCAAGAGCTTGGCTGGCAGCACCGCGCCCGCGCCCACCGCACCCTACTAGTGCGACTCGGATCGTCCGATCGCCCATGGGCTCGCTACGGTTCAGTGCCGAGGCTAGCGTGGGGATTGCACTTGCGGCGGCCGCAGCAGTGGCCGAGGACTTGAGGAACGAGCGTCGCGAGGAATGAGAGTGAGGCATGGCTATTGCTGGGGCTGGAGTGCGGGAGAGGCGAATCAGCGTCCGCCTTGGCGCTGCTTGTTTTGGATCGTCCGGACGTTGTCCGTGTCGGCCTCCCAGTAGCGGCTGCGCTCATCTGGACTAGGAGGGGTTAGGGGCCGCACGAGACGAAACCCTACGAAGCTCGCATCCGTATGGTACCAGATGCTTTTCGGTAACTGCGGGTCTTGCACCTTCCACCCCTTCTTGGAGCGAATGCGGGCGGCGCTGCGTAGATCTTCGGGATCGCTATCCCACGAGCCGCCGCGCACAACCCGGGGGTAGAGCTCCTTCGGCCAGTTGACTCTGGTGGCGGAATTCGAATCGCAATCCCCATAGTACGTGGCGTCGTAAGCATCGAGCACCCACTCCGCGACGTTACCGTGCATGTCAAAGAGCCCCCATGGGTTCGGCTTCTTTTGGCCAACGGGGTGGTACCTGTCATCGGCGTTATCAAAGAACCATGCGTAGTCTTCCAAGTCATCAATCTCCTCACCGAATGAGTAAGCGGACTCGGTACCTGCGCGACAGGCGTACTCCCACTCGGCCTCTGTAGGTAGGCGATAGAATCGCCCAGTCTTCATCGTGAGCCAACGTGTGTACTGTTTCGCTGCGAGCTGGGTCATGCACACGGCGGGGCAGCCCTCGATCCCCATCTCGAAGTCCATGGGTACGTAGGGCGGTGTCGGGCGTGATACGGCATCAGCCCAGGCGTCGCTGGGGTCCGCCTCCTGGCGTCTGGCTTGGTCGAGCTTGAATTGCCAGGTGTGGTATTCAGTCCAGGTCACCTCGAAGCGACCCATCCAGAAGGGAGCGACGTCGATGGCGTGCTGAGGGCTTTCCCCGCTCCCCCGGTCTTCTTCGCTGGACGGGCTGCCCATTTTGAAGGTCCCCGCCGGAATGGGAAGGAGAGTGAAGCTGATCTGAGTGCCGGGGATGAACTCCTCGTACTCCATGAGCCCACCCTCTTGATCCACGTCGGGGGTCTTCAGGGGCGACACCGGACCCGGTTCTTCGGGCATTGACGGGTAGGCCGTGTCCGTCAGCGCGGGATCCTGGGTGGGAACGGGGGCGGCTCCCAGCAGGCATAGAAGCAGCGGGAGGGCGAAGTTCGATTGTCGGTTCAGGTGCAGCATGGAGTCCCGCAGGTGGCGCGGGTAACTTGTCCACACCTTACACGGCGCCCTTCGGGGGCGGTTGGATATGTTCCTCAAACACCCACTTGCGCTTGTTTTGCTGTGCTCCATGGGCGCAGGGTGCGGCGGTGGCCGTTTGGTTCGGCACGAGATGCGAGCTCCCGCTATGGGGACGGAATTTCGGGTGGTTCTCTTCGCCAGCGAGGAGGGCCACGCCCGGGCTGTCATGGCCCTGGCACTGGAGCGCATCCGTGAGCTCGATCAGGTGCTTAGCGACTACAACGCCAGCAGCGAATTACGGCGCTTGACGGAGCGTGGCCCCGAGACAGGGGCTGTTGTTGTGAGCTCCGACCTGATGGACGTCCTGCTTCAGGCCCGCGCGGTTCACGCCCAAACGGAGGGTGCGTTCGACGTCACCGTGGGGCCTCTTGTTCGCCTTTGGCGCAGAGCCTTCAGGCAGGGCGCACTGCCAGAGGCGGAGGCCATCAAGCAGGCCATGGAACAGGTAGGAATGGACCTTCTGGCCCTTCTCCCTGAGACGTCCGAGGTGCTTCCAGGGCGGCCAGGGATGCGATTGGACGCTGGAGGGATTGGCAAGGGCTATGCCCTCGATCAGGCGCTGGCGGTCATAGAGTCGGCCGGCATTAGAAGCGCCCTTGTGGAAGGGGGCGGGGATTTGGTCGTTTCGGGGCCGCCACCCGGCGAGGAGGGCTGGAATATCCTTCTGGATTGGGGTCCAGAATCGAGCCCCAGCCGCCCCCTCGTCCTGTCCAACGGCGCGGTGGCCACCTCTGGAGACCTCTACCAGGTGCTGATGCTGGGAGGGGAGGCCTACTCGCACATTGTGGATCCTCGGACCGGGTGGGCCCTAATAGGTGGGCGCAGGGCTTCGGTCGTTGCGCCGAGTGGGGCACTGGCCGACGCCTTCGCGTCCGCACTGTGCGTGGCTGGCCCGCCGGGGATTTCTGGGTTCATTGATGGGATTTCAGGTATCGAAGCCATGGTTCTTGAAATTGACCGGTCGAATGCTGAAACGGTTACTTGCGGATCTGAGGGGTGGAGCACGATGATGGGGCGGACTAGATCGAAGCGGAATCCATGACCGCCTGGGTAGACCAGGCCCGACCCCACCCCTGCAGCATGACCTCCTTTACTGCTCCCATTCCTTCCCGCCGCCTTGTCCTGAAAACCGGAGCCACGGGGGCTCTCGCTGGTGCCCTGTCTCCATGGGCCTTGGCCAAGAAGAGATCCGGGGAGCGGGACGGCATTCTGCGTGTGGGGCTTATCGGGTGCGGCGGCCGGGGCACCGGTGCAGCAGCTCAGGCGCTGCGTGCGGATGATGGGGCTGTGCTTGTGGCCATGGGGGATGCCTTCGAGGATCACCTGGAAAACAGTCACAGCACCCTGAGTGCCAGCGAGGACATCAAGGATCGCGTTCAGGTCCCGCCCGAAAACCGCTTTGTAGGGTTTGATGCCTACAAGCAAGTTATCGAGGCGGTGGACGTTGTCCTCCTTGCCACCTCACCCTTCTTTAGGCCCATGCATGTGGCCTACGCCGTTGAGCACGGTAAGCACCTGTTTGTCGAGAAACCCGTTGCGGTGGACGCCACCGGACTGCGGTCCATTATCGCGTCCACCCGTAAGGCGGAAGAGAAGGGCCTGAGCATGGTCAGCGGTCTGTGCTACCGCTACCAGTTCGCAAAGCAGGACACCGTCCGTCGCATCCAAGAGGGCGCGGTGGGGGACATTCGAACAATGCAGTGCACCTACAACACTGGGGAACTCTGGTATCGGGCGCCCAAGCCGGACTGGACCGACATGGACACGCAGATGCGTAACTGGCTCTACTTCGATTGGCTCTCAGGCGACCACATTGCCGAGCAGCACATCCACTCCCTGGATAAGCTGGCCTGGGCCATGGGCGACGTGTACCCGGTCAAAGCCACTGCAAGTGGGGGGCGTAGCAAGCGTACGGATCCCAAATTCGGGAACATCTATGATCACTTCAACACCGTCTACGAGTGGGAAGATGGGGTTGTTGGATTCTCCAGTTGTCGCCAAATGAGTGGCTGTGCGTCCAATGTCTCGGACTACGTCTATGGCACCAAGGGCGTGGCCAACATCCAGAGCCACAGCATCAAAACCGATGATGGTCAAAGCTGGCGCTACCGGAACGACGGTTCCAAGAATTGGAGCCAGCGCAGGCGTGGCTCAGACGATATGTACCAGAACGAACACGATGCTTTCTTCTGGTCCATCCGTAACGGCGAGCCCATCAACAATGGCGACTACATGGCTAATTCGACCATGATGGCCATCATGGGCCGGCTAGCTGCCTATACGGGCCAATCCATCACCTGGGAACAGGCCTGGAACTCGACTCTGGACTTGACCCCAGAGTCCCTGGCATTCGGACCGGCTCCAGAGTGCACCGTGGCCGTGCCGGGCGTGACGCCTTTCGTCTAGCTCGCAATCCACAAGAGCAGCCCGCTACCCCACAAGTAAGGATCGATCCTCATGGCGACTCAAGCCAGTGTCTCCCGTTCGGACGAAGTGCAGGATTTCATGGCGGGGCTCGTTCTTCGCAATCCCGGCGAGCCCGAGTTCCATCAGGCTGTGCATGAAGTTGTGGAGAGCGTCATGCCCTTCCTGCTTGAGCAGGAGCGTTACCGGAAGGTCAACATCCTTGAACGCATTACGGAGCCTGACCGGATCATCTCGTTTCGGGTCTGCTGGCAGGACGATCAAGGAAAGGTCCAGGTGAACCGGGCCTGGAGGGTCCAATTCAATAACTCCATTGGGCCCTACAAAGGCGGCATGCGGTTTCACCCGACGGTCAACCAGGGCATCTTGAAGTTCCTGGGCTTTGAGCAGTGCTTGAAGAACGCTTTGACCACCTTGCCCATGGGCGGTGGCAAGGGCGGTTCTAATTTCGACCCCAAGGGCAAGTCGGATACCGAGGTCATGCGCTTTTGTCAGTCCTTGATGACTGAGCTGTACCGGCACATCGGGGAGGATACAGATGTCCCCGCCGGAGATATCGGAGTCGGTGCGCGTGAGATTTCATATCTGTTTGGCCAGTACAAGCGCATCGAAAATCGCTTCGTTGGAACCATGACCGGCAAAGGCCTCTCCTTCGGCGGCAGCCTTATCCGGAAGGAAGCAACGGGTTATGGGCTGGTGTATTTTGTTCGGGAGATCCTGAACGAACAGAAAGACTCCATGGAGGGCAAGAGCGTCGTGATTTCCGGCGCGGGTAACGTCTCCATCTATGCTGCAGAGAAGGCTATGGAGTTGGGCGCCAAGGTGGTTTCGTTTTCCGATTCCGGTGGACGCATTCATGACCCTGAGGGTGTGACTGAAGAGAAGCTGTCCTTCCTGAAGGACCTCAAGGAAGTACGCCGGGGACGCATCAGTGAATATGCCGAAAAATATGGGTGCGACTACCTGGCGGACACGCGCCCCTGGGACATCCCTTGCGACATCGCACTCCCCTGCGCGACGCAGAACGAGCTGGATGCCGATGATGCGCGTGCTCTGGTGGCCGGCGGCTGCCGGATTGTGGCTGAGGGGGCCAACATGCCCTCCACGGCGGATGCCGCGCTTGTGTTCCGTGAAGCCGGGGTTCATTTCGGCCCGGGGAAAGCGGCCAATGCAGGTGGCGTTGCGGTCTCCGGTTTGGAGCAATCCCAGAACGCCCAGCGCTATTCTTGGTCTGCCGCAGAGGTGGACAAACGGTTGCGCGACATCATGGCCAAGATTCACGCCCAGTGCACCTGCTACGGCGAGGATGAGGCAGGGCAGGTGGACTACGTACGTGGCGCCAACCTAGCCGGATTCGTTAAGGTTGCCGATGCAATGCTCGCCTATGGGGTCGTCTAGATCCTCCACTTGAAGTCCTTTACCGCATGAGTGCCCTCGGAACGAGCGATAACCACCAGAGGGTACAGACTCTGTCTTTGGTTACCCTGGCAGCTATAGCCACGGGAGCCGCTCTTGTTTGGCTGGGAACCGTCTTGGTGCCCTTCGTTTTGGCCTTCTTTCTTTCTGTGGCCCTTGGCCCCGTGGTTCGCCTTCTGGCGCGACGACTGAAAGTCCCCATCCCTCTGGCCTTCGTGATCAGCTCTTTGGTTGGGCTGGCTCTCTTGGCGGCCTTCGGCACTCTCGTGGCGCGCTCCATCACCCAGTTGCAAGCCAACCAGGATGTGTACCAGGCCAATGTTCAGGGGATGCTGGACCGCATCCAGGCCTCGAGCTTGATGGCTACCTTGGGGCTGGATGAGTGGCTGGCCGGTGCTTCCCTGCAGGAGTCCGCCCGGGGCGCGGCCCAAGCAACTCTGGGCAGTTTGGCATCCATCCTCGTCGGGCTTACATCTCAAGGGATGCTGGTCTTGATCTTTGTCATGTTTCTCATGGCAGGCAGCGCACGCGGTTCCGCCCGCAACCGAACACTGGGCGATGTGGAACGGCGAATCCGTGGCTACGTGAGCACCAAGATGTGCGTCTCGGCCATGACCGGGATCGGTGTCTGGTTGATTCTCACCCTCTTGGGGGTGGAGATGGCTTTGGTCTTCGGCCTGTTCGCGTTCCTGTTGAACTTTGTCCCCAATGTGGGGTCCCTGGTTGCCACCCTTATGCCTTTGCCTATTGTCCTTTTAGGGGACTACAGCACCTCCGTTCAGGTGTGGGCGATCATTCTTCCGGGTGGTGTGCAATTCCTAGTTGGGAATTGGCTAGAGCCGAAATTGCTGGGGGACTCCATGGACCTGCATCCGGTGACCATCCTGCTGGCTCTTATCTTCTGGGGGATGGTCTGGGGTCTGGTGGGAGCTCTTCTCGCAACGCCCCTTACGGCTATCGTGCGCATTCTGCTCGACAAGGAAGAGATTACTCGTCCTGTAGCGGAGCTTATGGCTGGACGCCTTCCGTCGTCGACTAGTCCAACTCCAACAGAACCTTGATGCAGCCATCTTCGCGCGAGCCGAAGATTCTGTAGGCGTCGGCACCGTGCTCCAGGGGGACTCGATGCGTGAAGAGCTCTTCCAAGGGCCAGGTGGAATCCAATGCCAGGGGTAGCGTGGTATCCATCAATGCCCGGGCGGGGCAGCGGCCTGCTCGATAGGTCAGATTCTTGTCGTACGCTTCACCCGGGCTAAAGGCGAAGGCTGCCTCGGTATGAACCCCCACAGCCGCAAGCGTCCCGCCCGGCCTGAGGAGTTCGATGGACGCGCGACTGGCTGCGGGCGACCCCACACATTCGCACACGGCGTCCACTCCACGTCCTTCGGTGCGTGCCAAGATTGTCTCGCGCGCCGCACCCTCTTCGATCGAAAGGGGTTCCGCTCCGAAACGGGCGGCTAATTCCAGTCGTTCCACCACTGAATCCAGAACGAACACCTGATCAGCTCCTAGGTGCAGCGCGCATAAAGCAGCCATCAGCCCAACGGGTCCTGCGCCCACCACGGCCAGGGTTTGGCATTCGGCCGCTCCGGCCTGGAGCGCGCAGAACATGCCCGTTGAGAGGACGTCGCCACTCAACAGAGCTCGGGCTCCGGAAACATCTTTTGGAACTTTGACTAGGGTCGTGTCGGCCAATGGAACCCGCAGCAGGTCCGCCTGGGTGCCCTGCAGGCCTTGGCCCCCTGAGCTCCAGCCGAATAGTTGCCCGAGCTCACAACGAGCCGTGAGGCCCTGAAGGCAGGGGGTGCATTTACCGCAGGACGTGGTGAAGGGGGCGACGACACGATCACCGGGGCGGACGGCTTGCACATCGCTTCCAACTTCCAGCACCTCCCCGTAGATCTCATGGCCGAGAACGGTGCCCAGGTCCAGGCCTTCTTCGCGGCCCTGGACGGCATGCAAATCGGAACCACAAATGGCCGCGCGTAGGGGGCGCACCAGTGCGTCCCGCGGATCCAGTAGCGACGGGTCTGGTGCTTCCGTCAGGCGCACGTCCTCAATGCCGTGAAAGGTCAGCGCGCGCATGGGATTTCAAGACGGGCTAGGCTCCCCGCGGCGCCAGCCAGATAGGCCACCACAACCGGACCGCCGCGGTAGGGGGCAAAAGACATGGTGTAATGACCGGGAAGGGCCATTTCCGTCCAGGTTCGACCGCCGTCTGCGGTTCTACTGAACCCGCCCTTTCCAACGGCAAGCCAGGTGTCAGGGGGGCTATTCGGGACAGCCTGTACGCAGGAACGGTAACCCGGCTGGGGCG